>JAKIZK010000031.1 GCA_022708055.1 Bacteroidota bacterium | reverse complement strand
AGGACTGGCTTTCCTGTATCTGTTACAAAAGGATTTTGCAAAAGCAAAAGAATACATATCTGCATCTTTAAAAATTGCTGACAGCCTGGATATGAAGGCAGATAAAGTGGAAGGATTTAAATTAATGTCCAGCATTTTATTTGCCGTGCACGATATTGTAGGAGCAGAAAAATACTTAGATAGTACAAAGAGCATTGAAAATATGTTGACAGGCGAGGAGGTTCAAAACAAAACGCTGCTTTTGGAAAAAAGATTTGAAACACAAAAAAAAGAATCACAAATCCAGTTACAACAATCACAACTCCGTCAAAAAAATACACTTAACTATATACTTGCCGCCAGTGCCGTTGCTTTACTTTTAATTTCACTATTAAGTTATCGCAACTATAAAAACCGCCAAAAACTTCAACAGGTAAGGATAGATGAATTGGAAACAGAAAAACAACTCACCGCCACCGAAGCTGTACTCAAAGGTGAAGAGCAAGAACGTACCCGCCTTGCCAAAGATTTGCATGATGGATTGGGCGGCATGCTCAGTGGCATTAAATTTTCATTAAGCAATATGAAAGGCAATTTAATCATGACGCCTGACAATGCACAGGCTTTTGAACGCAGCATTGATATGCTGGACAGCTCCATCAGAGAAATGCGCCGGGTGGCACATAATATGATGCCCGAAGTGTTGGTGAAATATGGATTGGATACTGCGCTAAAAGAGTATTGCAATGAAATAGACAGAAGCGGCGTCATACACACCAGTTATCATTCCATGGGGTTGAATGAAACAGAAATTGAACAAACTACTGCAGTAACCATTTACCGCATTGTACAGGAGCTGGTAAACAATACGATTAAACATGCGGCAGCTAAAAATTTATTGGTACAGGCGCAGTATGCAAAAGCAGAAAAACTTTTATCGGTAACAGTGGAAGATGACGGCAAAGGATTTGATATTGCCACATTAAAAAATGCAAATGGCATTGGCTGGAGCAATATTCAGAACCGGGTTGATTTTTTGAAAGGAAAAATTGATGTGCAGAGTGGCGAGGGCAAGGGGACTTCAGTGTTGATTGAAATAAGTATTTGAGTTGATGCCACAGATGCACAGATGGGATTTGAAGTGTTTATATGAGAATTAAAAATTTATCAACTTTTTTATCTGTGCATCTGTGGCTTTAAATTGCCTCAGTGGCAAATAAAATAATTTGTGTCTAAAAAAATGAAAACAAGCATATTCATCGTTGACGATCATTACATGGTAATTGAAGGCATCCGCTCTTTATTGCAAAATGAAAAAGGCATTGAATGGATGGGCCATGCTACCAATGCAGCATCCTGCCTCGGTTTTTTGAAAAACCAACAGACGGATATTATTTTAATGGATATTAACCTCCCCGATATGAGTGGGATAGATTTGTGCAAGGAAGTCAGACAAAAATATCCTTCGGTATTTGTACTGGGATTAAGCACTTTCAATCAACAGGCATTCATACGCAATATGATAGACAATGGCGCTTCGGGTTATGTGTTGAAAAATGCCGATAAAGAAGAATTGCTGGAAGCCATTGCTGCTGTACAACAGGGAAAAACTTTTTTAAGCCATGAAGCCAATCTTTCTTTAAGAGACAAAGAAGATAAAATGCCTCCCATTTCCCGTAGAGAAAAAGAAGTACTTTTATTAATTGCCGATGGATTAACCAATAATGAAATTGCCGATAAATTATTTATCAGTGTACCTACAGTAAATACTCACCGCAAAAGCCTGCTGGAAAAATTAGAAGCAAAAAATACTGCCATACTTATCGGCAGGGCAACAAAGCTGGGGTTGATATAACGACACTTAATCCAATATGCCATTTCTGTTTTAAAACGGAAAATCATTAAGAATTTTACTTCTAAAAGCTTTTGCTCCCCCTGTCCCGATTTGTATCGGGACGACCCTCTCCCCACAATGCTGTGGGAACAAACCAACTGAGTAGTTTAAACTCAATATTATAAAACGAAAAAAGCTTTTAGAATTTTTTGTTCTAAAAGCTTTTGCTCCCCCTGTTGGACTTGAACCAACGACCCTCTGATTAACAGTCAGATGCTCTAACCAACTGAGCTAAGGAGGAATACCTTTCCGCCTGTTCGGCGGGCTGCAAAAATAGGGATTTTAGGGAGTTAGAAAAACTGATTGACCGAAAAAAATACGGCCAAAATTCCGGAGCCAAATTCAAATGTTACCCCTCTTTTCTAACTTATCCACCTTTGCCCTTTTTTCATTGGGAAAATCTTGGATTTCTCAATGAAAAAAATACTATACATTTGGGATGTTAAAAATTTTTAACCCGTTAACATTCTAAATTAAAAAAAATGGCAAAGAAAAAAGCAGCTAAAAAAGCAGCTCCAAAAGCAGCTAAAAAAGCAGTAAAGAAAGCAGCTCCAAAGAAAAAAGCAGCTAAAAAGAAATCGGCCCGTAAACCAAACCCCGCCTTTATGAAGGCACTTACTCCAAGTCCAGCTCTAGCAGCTGTAGTGGGTAGCAAAGCAATGCCACGTACAGAAGTGGTTAAGAAAGTTTGGGAATACATTAAAAAGAACAAACTTCAGGACAGCAAAAACAGACGCATGATCAATGCTGATGCTAACCTGAAAGTAGTATTTGGTGGAAAAGGCCAGGTATCAATGTTTGATATGGCTAAGCACCTTGCTAAGAATCTGAAATAATTTATTTCAGTTTCAAAAATTGAAAGGGCTCCTTTGGGAGCCTTTTTTAGTTTTCAAAAAATAATTTATGAAAATTGCTTCACTACAAAATCTGCTGCAAAGACAGCCAAGGCTCCTGCTAGCAAACCAAAATAAATTTCATACGATTTATGATCCGATACCATCAAACGGGCTGTACATACCATGCCGGTACATAGCAAAGCAACAGCAAGCCATAAACCAAAGTTTATTTGACTGCTTAATGCAAATAAGAGCATTGTAGTAAGTAGTACGCCCATGGAAATGGCATGCAGGCTCACTTTTATTTTTATATTAATCATCAACCCCAGCCAGGAAGCAAAGAAAACGGATAGTGCAAACCGAACGGCCTGTTGAGGTATAAAAAAATTGCCGGTTATCTTATTACTATTCCACCAGATGTAGGTAATCCAGAAATAAAAAACGCCACAGGCAATTAAAGGAATGATTCTGTCTTTCTGTGTATGCAAATAAACAGATTCAATAAAACCTAATGCCTTTAATAACCCAACCGTAACCAAAGGGAAAAATGTAAACATTAAAATTGCCATGGCACTTACCCTGAATTTATCCTGAGGCATCATACCCGCAAATAAATAGGGATGCACATATACCATGTACAACATTATATAAACAGGAACAAAAACCGGATGAAAAATGTAAGAAATTAGTTTTGCAAAAAACCGAAGCACGGGATTTTGAATAACATTAGAAACGTCATTTGAAAATGCATGATGTTTTAACTCGCTTACTTTCATTCCTTGACGTTCCATACTTATACTTTATTGCAGTGCAAAGTAATACAATTGTTGAAATGCAAATAGAATTTGTATTTTTATTATACTCTTGATTAGCCGGGCAGAAAAAATTCATGATAAATGAGATTATTATTTCTATTATTCATTAACTGTTGCTTTTTCAATAACGCGGTTTCCCAAAAAACAGATAAGGCGAAAATGCAAGCAATGTATGATGCTATTAAGGCTGCCGGCATACTGCATCCGGATTTTGTAATGGCACAATGTATGCAAGAAACGGGCAACTTGAGTTGTAAAAAATGCTGCCTGCGATATCATAATCTGTTTGGTTTTTATGTAGGAAAAAATAAATGCAAAAAATTTGAATCAGACTCCGCCTGTATCGCCTATTATAAAAGCTGGCAGGATAAGCGATACTCCAAATGGAAAAAGAAATACCCTAAAGAGGATTATTATCACTTCCTTAAATATGTAAAATACGCTACCGGCGATAAATATACAGCAGAGCTAAAGCCGAAAGTGGCATGGGTACAAAAGAACCTGAAACTTTAAGATGAATTATTTATTTGCTCCTCTAAACGCAAGATTTTTAATATCATCAATATGAAACTGCGTGTGTGCAGCAAAAATATTATTTATAAATAACAGTTCATTGATGCCTTCTGCTTTCAGCATATTGATAAAATCGCCTTTGTAAGATCGTTGATCTACTACAATTACCTTTTCATAATTATTTATCAAAAAAGGAGCAAAGGCGTTACCGTAAGATTCTTTTACAAGCACAATTCTTCTGCCGTTTTTGTGTTGTGTTTCCATTTTACAAATGGGTAAATCGCCCTGTAAAAAAACGGAATAACTATTATCGCCACTGGCCTGCTCGGCATACATGTGCGATAGTGCCCAATAGCCAATGGCTTTACTGCCTATAAAAAAATTTACAGAATCGGGAAACAAATAATATCGAACCGAGTCAGGATTGTTTTTTAAAATTGCAGATTTTGTAAGCCGGTAAAAAAAACCCAAAAAATTCGGTTTTACTTTTGATGGTATGGAGTCTAATACTTCCGGCGTAAGACCCGCTGATGCGCAAAAACTTTTGTAAGCATAATAGGCCCCCAGGCTGGTCCAATGATGGTCTGTATGAAAATAAAGGTATTCAGTTCGGTGCCGTCTTAATTCATCTACCGGATTGATTTTAATAATCTCAGGATCTTCTGCAGCAAAAACTTCATTGATGGCTTCTTTGGCAGGCTTTGCCAGATTTTTATATTTTTCTCTTACTTCAAATTCAAATCCATTTGGTATAATAAGATTATAAATTTTTAATCCCGGGATTTTTAATCGATTATACTGATTGATAACGGATGCATAAGCTTTGCCCATTGATGCGCCACCGCTGAACAATTCAAATCCTCTGTTTTTATAAATAAAGACTGCCCCTTTCTTAACTCCCACATCACTATCATCGGGTAGAATGCGAGGCAATACCACTACCGTATCTTTCTTTTTTTCTGTCAAAGTATCGGCTGTAGCGGGTTTTTTATTTTTCCCCGACTGATTGCAGGAAACAATGGTTATCATTACCGATAACAGGAAGATGAAAATTTTCATAGATGGTTATTTTTTCAACCCCTTGATTTTATTAATATGAAATGGAGTATGTGCAGCAAAAATATTATTGATGAACAGTAGCTCATTGATACCTTCGGCCTTTAACATTTTAATAAAATCGCCGGTATAGTATCGTTGATCTACTACTATTACTTTTTCATAATTATTTATAAGAAATGGCGCAAAAGCATTGCCGTATGATTCTTTTACAATTGCAATTTTTCTTCCATTCTTATGCTGTTTTTCCATTTTTACAATCGGCAGGTCGCCTTGTAAAAAAACAGAATAACTATTAGATCCTTTAGCGCCCTCACCATACATTTTTGATTTACTCCAGCTTCCTATCTGATTGCTGCCGATATAAAAACTTACTGAGTCCTTAAATAAAAAATATCTGACGGAATCCGGATTTTTTTCAAGCGAAGGATCACGGGTAAGTCGGTAAAGTGAACCCAGAAAGGAGGGCTTTACTTTAAATGCTACGGTATCAATATTTACAGGCGTAAGCCCCGCTTGTACACAAAAAGCTTTATAGGCATAATAGGCTCCCAAGCTGGTCCAGTGGTGGTCGGTATTAAAATAAATATATTCATTGCGATGCTGGCGAATGGAGTCGATAGCCCACACTTTTTTAATATTGGCATCTTCGCTATTGTAAATATTTTCTATTGCCGGCCGGTTAGGCTTTTGCATTTTAGCATACTTCTCTGTAAGCTCAAACTCCAATGCAACAGGAATGATAAGATTATATACCTGTATGCCTTGTGGTGATAATAGCTGATTATATGAATTGATAACGTCAGCATAAGTTTTTCCTATGCCGGGTCCACCACCAAACATTTCAAATGCACGGCTCTTAAATACAAAAACTCCTTTTTTCTTTTCTCCCACAGCGCCATCATCAGGCAATGGGCCGTCATTTATCTTATCAACCAACGTATCGGGCTTTTCATTTGCTTCCGGATTGTCAACACCGCCATAGATTGTGATTTCGCTGGATTTGAATCCAATGATATTTCTGAATTTATTGGATACACTCATCCATTGATCTCTCAATGGAAAATTATCGGCATAATATTCATTTATTTTTCGGAAATATTTGCCGCTCCACAGCATACTGTCAGAATATTCAGGAAAAGATGCCAGCGTCCGGTTTTCCATCACCGAAACCTTCTCCTTCTTCATTGCAAGAGAGGCTACACCACCTGCCAGTAGTAAAATGCAGAAGACCACAATATTTACAATATGAATTTTATTATTAGTTGTCTCACTCATAACACATCACAAATTTAAAACCTGAAATAAATAAACGGATTATAACTCTTGCCTACCAGTTGCGCAATACAAATAAACAGCAATAAAACATTGAACCCGATAACGGCTGTATCGTAAAACCGGATGCGCCCCACTTTTTTATCAATCCATTTTTTAACTACATGAAAAACCGGCATACATAATATCAATGCAAGTATCAGCCAGAATAAATGTGTGCTTAGCAAATTTAATACCTCGCCATTGCCGGCGGCACTACCGGTAAATGAAAACATTTTTACTACATAAGCAGCCAACATCTGTGTATCAGTAAAATAAAAAATGACCCAACCCGGAATGATGATGATTAATGCATAAAGGTGAGCGATGAATGCCGGCGATTTATCAAGCCATTTTTGTAAGAAAGCTTTTTCTAAAGCTATAAATATGAAAAAGTACAAACCCCAGAAAATAAAATTCCAACTGGGACCATGCCACATGCCCGTAAGAAACCACACTACAAATAAATTCCAATAAACTCTTTTTTTATTTCCGCCCAATGGAATATAAACGTAATCACGAAAAATACTGCCTAATGAAATGTGCCACCTTCGCCAAAACTCACTGATTGATTTTGAAATGTATGGATATTCAAAATTTTCGCGGAAATGAAATCCAAACATTCGCCCCAGTCCAATGGCCATATCTGAATAGCCGGAAAAATCAAAATAAATTTGAAGTGCAAACATAATGAGGCCTACCCAGGCTTCCAGGCTTGATAAAGCATGTATATCCGTAAGTGTAATTACATGGCTTTTATCACCCATATATTTAGCCACCATCTCGGCCGCTATATTGGCAATAATTACTTTTTTAAAAAGACCAATACAAAAACGAGATATACCCAAACTGAAATCACGAAGATTTTCTTTGCGGCCGTATATTTCTTTTTCTACATGTGCATACCTGATGATAGGCCCCGCTACCAGTGAGGAGAATAGAGAAACGTACATCAGAAAATTGGGAAAATTTCTTTGAGCCTTTATATCGCCACGATACACATCTACTACATAAGAAATGGTGTGAAAGGTATAGAATGAAATACCAATGGGAAGGCCATAGCCGGGTGCCTTGAATTGTGTACCCAGCAATGCATTTACCTGATCTACCAGAAATACATCATATTTAAATGTGGCTAACAGGCATAAATTAAACACTACTGTAAACGTAACTCCCACCTTAGCCCACTTGGTACCTCGGTGCTTGTCTATAAATATTGAATTGGCCCAATCCACGAGCGAAGAGAGAATCAATAATGAAATCCAGATGGGTTCACCCCAACCATAAAAGATTAATGAAAAAACAATCAATACCCAATTGCGCCAGGTAGCATTACCGGTGCTGTAATAAAAAATAAGACACAAGGGTAAAAACAAAAACAGAAATAACAGGTCGGCAAATACCATAAGGTGTGTTGGTTGTAGGATTTATAACATCGCAAAATACAGAATTGCTTTTAGCTTCTCAAATGCAAAGACCTAAATAATTTCATATTTATTCTTGCCCTTTTTTATCTTCTTTAAAAATATTTAACAGTAAGCCGTATTTTGAATTTTGAACCTGCCATTAGCTTACCTTGCTAAAACCAATTTTTGAGATGCCTTCAGACTCTTGCCAAATGAAGTATAAGTTTTAATGGCAGATGATAAAAAATGGAAGTACATTCGCTCTTATTAATTATTATTATTTATGCAACTAACTGCCAAACTCGTTCAGATATTGCCTTTGCAAACCGGTAACGGTAAAAACGGGCAATGGAAAAAACAAGATATAATAGTGGAGACAGAAGGCCAATACCCCAAAAAAGTATGTGTTTCTGTTTGGGGCGATAAAATAAACGAAAAATTGCTGGTAGCAGGAACTATGCTTTCTATTTCTTTTGATGTAGAAAGCAGGGAATATAATGGCCGCTGGTACACCGATGTAAAAGCCTGGAGAATAGAAGCCGCAGGTGCTGCAAAACAAAATGAAGATGCTGCCGACAGCCCATCGTTTAATAATTACGACGATGAGCCAAAAGAGGATTTACCATTTTGATGCATGCATTACATTGCTAAATAAATGTTTTTACAACCCCTTTCTTAATCTTGCTACAGGAATATTGAGTTGCTCCCGGTACTTGGCTACTGTACGACGGGCTATATTGTAGCCTTTTTCCTGTAATAGCTCTGTAAGGCGTTCATCGCTCAAAGGATATTTTTTTTCTTCACTTTCAACCAGGTCGCTCAATATTTTCTTTACTTCTCTGGTAGATACCTCTTCGCCACTATCGGTACTTAAAGATTCGCTGAAGAAAAATTTTAACCGATAGGTTCCAAATTCTGTTTGTACAAACTTGCTATTAGCCACCCGGCTTACGGTAGAGATATCCAGATTTGTTTTTTCGGCAATGTCTTTCAATATCATGGGTTTCAATGCGGTTTCATCGCCGGTAAGAAAAAAGTTATACTGGTGTTCCATAATGGCGTTCATCGTACTGAGCAATGTATGTTGTCTTTGCTTAATGGCATCAATAAACCATTTGGCAGCATCAATTTTTTGTTTAATGAATAGTACGGCTTCTTTTTGTCGCTTATCTTTTTTTGAACCACGGTCATAATCTTTCAGCATATCTCTGTATCCTTCGCTGATACGTAGTTCGGGTGCATTGCGGCTGTTCAATGTAAGTTCGAGCTTTCCGCCATTATTCATGATAAAAAAATCGGGTACTACATAGGTTTCTGCTTTGTTGATTTCGCCTACATTGCCACCGGGCTTGGGGTTTAGTCTGATGATTTGCTGCATTACCTCCTTCAGTTGTTCATCATCTATATTGAGGCCACGCTGTATTTTTTCGTAATGCTTTTTGGTAAACTCGTCAAAGTATTTTGTAATAGCTTTGATGGCTATATCTACTTTTTTCCCTTCATCTTTCAGGCGGCGTAGTTGTATCAGCAGACATTCTTGCAAGCTACGGGCGGCTACACCCGGTGGGTCAAACTGCTGAATGAGACGAATAATGTTTTCGACCTCTGCTTCTGTAGCAATAATATTTTGACGGAAAGCCAGATCATCAACAATGGCAGAAGTTTCTCTTCGCAAATAGCCATCCTCGTCTATACTTCCTACAATTTGTGTGGCAATAGTATGTTCTTTCTCTTCAAGGTTTAATAATCCCAATTGGTTGATGAGTAGTTCATAAAAGCTGGTTTCCGTTTTAAAAGGCAACTGCCTGCCTTCATCTTCTTCAGGATAATTATCATCACGTAGTTTATAATCGCCTACTTCATCATCGCCATCTTGTACATATTCGCTTATATCTATATTGTCATAATCTTCTTCACTGCCATCAGCTTCTTCATATTCTTCTTCATTTGTTTCGGTAAACTCATCTTTTATCTCGCTTGCATCGTCTTCGTGCTTGTCTTCATCCAGCTCCAGCGCTGGATTTTCTTCCAGTTCTTCTTTGATACGGGTTTCCAAGTTGGCCGTAGGTACCTGCAGCAATTTCATCAATTGAATTTGCTGTGGCGACAGTTTTTGTAACAGTTTTTGCTGTAAGCGCTGGCTTAAGGCCATGGTTAAAAACTTTAAATTTTGCGGAAAAATCCGCCCTTTGCACAAAAATAATGCCGTAAATTTAGGGGGAAAAGAATTAAGTGTGTTGCAACGAAGTCTTAAAATAATTGTTGTGCTGTGTACACTGTTTTCATTTCGTGCATACAGCCAAAATGATTGCAGTACAGATTCTACTCGTTCATCTGTTTTTGAAATGAGAAATACCAACTATGGGATAGCAATAAAGGAAAATGCGCTTGGCAAATTTCGGCATCTAAGTACCGGCATCGTCCTTGTCCAAAAAAATATTTCTAATCTTGATTTTACAAATTTGAACAAAGAACAGATAAGCGAAATGGGTTGGTTTTGCAAAAAGGAATTAGAAATGGACAAAAAGTTTCCATTTTTATTTAGATTTAGACTGGGAAATCTGGCTTATGTAAATTTTTTGGAAGGAAAGAAATAAATAAAATAAGATGACTTATTTACTTTGGAGTTTATTAAATATTGCATTAGGTATTTTATTTATATACTTATGCTTCAAAGCTACAAAACTAATTAATGAAAGAATAGGTCTTTTAGCATCTTTAGTTTTTGTTTTTGGTATTTTGGCTATTATGAGTAGTTCAAGAATACAGGAGGCGGAAAGAGAAACTTCAAAAGGCCATTTAACAACGTGGGAGTACACACCTGCAGATAGCTTAGATAGCAATTCAACACACATCATGCGTATTGATTTGGAAAAGAATTTAATTTCCAAGTATCAATTATTAATTAATTATTGTAAAGACAAAGATGGAGATATTATTTATCCCCTTAGTGCTTCAGTTTCCACTACAGGGTTTGTGATGGGAACAAAATTGTAACCAGTATTGATTAATATAAAAAAATCCGACGAAAAGAATAAATTTGAGTATGCTATACATGTAAATATAAATTGGCGGCTGTTGGGTGCTGATATAATTTATCAATCAAAATTATTTGAAGGCACAACTATTCTGAAATAATAACATGGGTTTATCCATTCACTATCAAGGTAAGATTAAAGATTATGCCATCATAACTGAAATGATGGAGGAGTTGGCCGACATCTGTAAAACGATGCAATGGCCGTTTCAATTATTTGAACCTAAAAATCCTAATCAGAATATTTCAAAAGAAAAATTTACAAAATATACACCGCTGGATGTAAAAGGTATTTCCTTCACTCCCGAAAATTGCGAAACAGTTTCTTTAACTTTTTTGCCCAATGGAGAGTTAGTATGCCCGGCAAAACTGGTTTTCTACGATCATCTTACAAATGATTTGATGATTGAAGTAATATCAGTAAAAACACAGTATGCGGGACCGGAGTTGCATATCGCACTATTAAAACTACTTCAATATATAAGCAATAAATATTTTGCTTCGTTCACATTAGATGATGAAGGAGAATATTGGGGGAAATGGGACGTAAAGCATTTTTATAAAAAGTTCGCTCGTTATGATTTTTTGGTAAACAGTGTAACTAAAGCACTGGAAGGTATAGATATAAAACCCGGAGATACGCCGGAAACCATTTTGTCAAAAATAGAGTCCATCCTTCAGAAGAAAATGGACTCAGGCGAATTTGATACAAATGTTTGAAGCCTTTCTTATTTCAACACTTTCAAAATTGCACCCACCATTTTTTCTCCCTTTTCCTTTATCTGCTCTTCAGTCCACAACAAACTGATGGAAGTAGAAATACAACGACTCATGACGGCGTCGCTGGCGCTAAAATCTTTGTTGGCATGATGAATTACTTGTGCTTTCAAATCGGGATGCAAAGCATTTAATGTGATCGCATTTTTCAAATGATCCCATTTGCGTATGTAGTGCCAGTTATTGTCGTACCAGTAAAAATTGCCGGCTAAAATTCCCTGTGTTTTCATTTGAGATACAACGGCCATGGTTTGTGCCTCTGTTGGTAAAAACCAGCTAAGAAATGTACAACTATCGCCGGCAGGGTCTGGTATTTTTCTGAATGAAACCTCAGCTACTTGAGATAGTATGTTTTTTAGCTGCGCATGATTTTTTTTCTGTGTTGCCAAAAACTCAGGCAATCTTTTTATTTGCGCAAGACCTACGGCAGCATGTAGTTCGGATATACGATAATTATAGCCAATAAAGGGATGCAGGTCGGCACCACGGTCGGCGCCTTTATGATCGTGTCCGTGATCGGTAAAACCATCCGAATTCGTAAAAACATTTTCATCATTGGTCATTACCACGCCACCTTCGGCACAGGTCATCGTTTTTACAAAATCAAATGAAAAAGTACCGGCATGGCCAATGGTGCCCAGATGTTTGCCTTTGTAAGAAGCTCCAATGCTTTGACAGGCATCTTCCAAAAGCAGAAGTTGATGCTCTTTGCAAATGTTAAGCAAGGCATCCATATCTGCCATGCTGCCGCACATGTGTACAGGCATGATGGCTTTTGTTTTGGGTGTAATGGCGCTGCGAACCGCTTCAGGATTTAAGGTCAATGTTTCATCAACATCTACCAAAACCGGAACAGCGCCTACACTTAATATGGCTTCAAAACTGGCCACAAATGTAAAAGCAGGAGTGATGACTTCATCGCCATAGCCAATACCCAAAGCACTCATAGCAGTAGTTAATGCGGCAGTACCACTGGATGTAAGTTGAGCATACTTACATCCAAATGTGTTGCAAATGGCCGATTCCAGTTCTTTGCTTTTCCAAATACCCTGGCGAGGTCCATCGAAGCCATAACGCATCAGAATTCCGGTGTTTAATACATCATTTACTTCTTTTCTTTCTTTATCGCTCCATAGTTCGTAGCCGGGCATAGTTTATTTTTTTTGATTTTGAAAATGTGGATGAATACAAAAGTAAATGCAATTAATTTATCTGTGGTGTCTTTGCAGGTTGTTTAAAATAATTCAGTCTGAGGCTATCAGTCCATCCGTTTGGATTGCGTTCCAAAATAGTACTGCTGTAAAAAGCCATTCCCTGCACATTCGGTGTATTTCGAATGGCATCAATCTGTCGTCCAAGTTGCATGGTATCTTTCCAGGCTTCATTGCTGCCGGCTTTATAAATGCCAATTCCGATGTAGCAATTTTTTCCATAGGTATGATTGCTCCACCAATCCAGCAGGGTTAAGAAAGGAGCTTTGGGATGTTCAATCTCCCAATATAACTGAGGAGCTACATAATCGATCCAACCGTTTTTCAGCCACAATAAAATGTCGGCATATAGGTCATCGTAGTTACTAATGCCCGCTCTGGTGGCACTGCCTGTGGAGTCCACATCATTGTTTCGCCACACGCCAAATGGGCTGATACCAAACTGACATTTTGGATTTACTTTTTTTATAGTGCGATAAAGCGCAACAATTGTGGAGTCCACATTGCTTCTGCGCCATTCGGCAAGGCTAAGTTTTGTATCAGCATTTTGAAATGTGCGGTAATCGGGAAAATCTTTTCCCGGAATTCGATATGGGTAAAAATAATCATCCATGTGTATGGCATCAACCTTGTAACGCTTTACAATATCATGAACAACATCAACCACAAATTTTCTGGCTTCGGCAATGCCGGGATTAAAATATTTTTTGCCACCATAATTTACAAACCACCCGGGATGTTGTTTGGCAACATGATTAGGTGCCAGTGTTGCTGTTTTAATATTAAACACAGCCCGAAAAGGATTGAGCCATGCATGAAATTCCATTCCCCGTTTATGGGTTTCATCAATCATGAATTTCAATGGATCGTAGTAAGGAACAGGAGCCTTGCCTTGTGTGCCTGTAAGCCATTGGCTCCAGGGTTCGTATGCCGAAGGGTAAAAGGCATCGCCTGCAGGACGTATTTGAACAATAACGGCATTAAAACCATCGGCCTTGTACTTATTCAATAAACGAATAAAAGATTCCTTTTGTTTATCGCTATCCCATTCACCGTTTTTGGGCCAGTCTATATTACTTACAGTAGAAATCCAAACTGCACGAAACTCGGGCTTTGATTGTCCAAAACCGGTTGCGGCAAAAATAAATGCGAATAAAAAAATAAAAATTGACTTCATCTTCATGGTTACCTGATTACTGCGAAAATACAGTTTCAAGCGCCATCTCTTATCTTATCCAGCAGATTGCTGAGAATATTAGCTTCTTCTTCTGAAATTTTTGCAAGTACCTGGTCCATTTCTTCTTGTTTTTTATCCAGGTTTTCTAAAAGCTTTTTTCCTTTATCAGTGATGATGACATCTACCAAACGGCGGTCAGTTTTGCAGGTAATTTTTTTTACAAGACCTTTAGCAATCAACCGGTCCACAATACGACTGGTGTCGCTCATTTTTTCAAGCATCCTTTCTCTTAGTTGCAGTGTTGAAATGGGTTTTGGAAAGCTGCCGCGTAGAATACGCAAAATATTAAATTGTTGTGAGGTGATGCCTGCTGCATCAAAAATACATTTGGTTTTATCCCGCATCCAACCTACGGTATAAATTAAATTGACCGTTGCTTTCTGATAAGCGTTTTTAAATTTTGTCTGTTGTATATCTTTTTCAATACCCATATAAAAAAGAGGATAGTATAAAAATAAAAAGTTTCAGGAACTTCACCCATTTTCCTGAAGTTTTTTACGCAATCGATTAATTATGGTAGTAGCATTTTCCCTTCTAAAATCATTTGCGTTAACTGATTAACCGCTGTTCTTAAAACTTTCAAATGTATTGTTTTGAGGAATGGCGAAATTGTCGGAACAAAATTAATGTTTAAACATTAAAATGTGAAATAAATTTTAGTTTCGTGAAAAGAAAGTAAGTAACGGATGAGGGGGTTTAAAAAAAATCACCCATTTAGGGTATTGTAAAATGCAAATCAGTTTCTTTTTTTTGTATTAATAATCAAAACTCATTAACCACAAGCCTTAGACCTAAGATTGATAAAACTGAATTGAGTTTGAAAGGAATTAATGAGCCTGGAAATTATTTCTCGGCTCTTAATTTCCCAGCTTGTTTAAAAATGGCAAATAAATGATGTGCTTCGTGCAGTAGGAAAAAGTTTAGCCAAAGCTGAAGACTCATGGTTCCGTAAACCGGATGGATTCCTTTTTTATCCAATTCAGCTTGTTTTAATTTCATAAATTCTGCCGCCATATCTTTACGAGTAGTGATCAGGTCTTGCATTATTTCACGAAAAGTTCTTTTGCAATTTTCAAGAAATATGGGGTCTGTATTCGCATTGTAGGCTTCAAATACTGGCACATATTCATCCTGCCGGATTTGAGAAATTCTTTTGATAATAATGTGTTGATAGGTTTGCAAATGAACTATAATTTCAAAGATTGACCATTTATCAGGTGTTTGTTTTATGTGTACCTGTTCTTCTGATACTCCTTCCAGAACCTCCAATAAAGATTTATGTTGATATTGCAAACGAGTAGCAATGGTGGTAGATAATTCCATATAATAAAGTTTATTGTTGCTGTAATGATGCAATAAAAAATTTAAATATCAGGATTCCCATACTTTGGTGCCTTCACTACAGTTAGCACAAATATCAATATTTTTTCTGCCTTTTAGTATTTGTTTTCTAAAGTTAATGTAATTGCCGTTTTTCCAAATTTGCTTGAATGATTGTTTTTTCAAATCGCCCATTTTATGTTGTGCGTCTTTGTCGAAACAACAGGGAGCTACTAATCCATCCCAAGTGATAACCGGATCATGCCAAAGTCGCCAGCAATGATTGGCCAGCTTGCCTTTAAACCGGTATCCGTTTGAAGTTTTTTTATACCGACTGTATTTTTCTAAGGAAGGAATTAATCCGTTGGGGTCGTTTTCAAAATCGTAGATCTGAGCGGTTTTAAACCACACATCATCCACACCACATTCCATTGCCAGTTTTTTTACATCTTCTATTTGATGTTCATTTGGCTTTACTACCAAAAACTGAAATACGACAAATGGCTTTTTACTTTTCAGCTGCTTTTTCCATTTTACTATGTTTTTGGCTCCTTCAATTACTTTGTGCAACTGCCCACCTACGCGATATTGCTGATATACCTCCTGCGTTGTACCATCAATAGAAATAATTAAGCGGTCGAGACCTGATTCAATAGTTCGTTTTGCATTTTCATCATTCAGGTAATGAGCATTGGTAGAAGTGGCTGTGTAAACTTTTTTTTGTGAAGCATACTTTACCATATCCAGAAAGGATGGATTGAGATAAGGCTCGCCCTGAAAATAAAAAACCAGATACCAAAGATCTTTATGCAACTGATCAATAGTGTCTTTAAAAAAATTTTGCTGCAACATACCGGTGGGTCTTGTAAAAGCTCTTAATCCACTGGGACATTCAGGGCATCGCAAATTGCAGGAAGTAGTAGGCTCAAATGAAATGGAAATAGGGTAACCCCATTGTACCGGTTTTTTAAACCACTTGCTTATTTGATAGCTGCTCCAAACCTTCAATCCGTTCCAGGCGCGGCGAAGCGTTAGTTTTGATAAAAGGTTGAAACTATCTCTGCGGTTGAATCTTGCCATCGGCAGTAAAGGTAAGCGGCAGTGCCGAAATGTTTTTTAAAAATGATGCAAATAGATTTACGAAATCGGTAGGAAATAGTATAAAAAAGTTGACGATAAAACTAAGCAGGTTGTATCAGACGGAAACAATGTTTTAAAATTTCTATTTTTATTTCTTTAGCTGTTTCTGCCGGATCGCCATCAATATGTAAAGGCGCTAATTCAGGATTTGAAATATAGAGCTGGTTCGTTTGAAAATAGATGACACCTTTATTTTCTTTTATTTCATTTTCAAATGATAGTTTATTCCATCCCTTTAATTGTTTTAGTGTTTGTATTACAAAACTGAGTTTGTTTTTTCCGGTTACAATCACTACATCCAGCAATCCATCATTGAGGCTTGCTTTAGGAGCTATGGTGAAATTGTTTCCAAATTGATTGCTGTTCGCAATACTGATAAAGCAGGCATCGGTTTCAAATGTTTTTTGAGCCAACTTTATTGTAAAAGGGAATCGTTTTAAACGTAAAAAATTTTTTACGGTCATTTTTGCATACGTTGTCAATCCTCTTTTGGTTTGCGTTGCAAAATCATGAGCTACCTGCGCATCAAAACCCAGGCCGCAAAGCATACAGGAAAACCGATGATTGATATTAAAAGCATCAACCGTATTTATTTTTCCATGAAAGATAACCTGCAGTGCTGCTTCGGGTTCTTTGGGAATATGTGCAGCATTGGCCAGTCCGTTGCCTGAGCCGCATGGAATGATTCCAAAATTAACCTTACAAGGTAACAAACTGTTGATGGCCTGATTGATAGTTCCATCGCCACCTGCTATTACAACATCGGTTATCTGTTCTTCTTTAATTACCGGAAATAAAAATGAATAATCGCCATTAGTTACAGAAGCATACACACGATAAGGAATTCCTGCCCGGGTTGTTTTATCTTCTATCAATTGTCGTAGCTGACCTTTGTCTTTGGTACCAGCAACCGGGTTTATGATATAGATAATTTTTCTTTGCATATGCTAGGGCAGCTTCAATATACACAAAGTTATCATTTTGGAAGGAGCCATCATCATGGGGTTTGGCGGGTCAATGCTCATATAAATGCGTAATGTTTTTTTGCCTGCAAATAATTTTCGTAAAGTAGAAATTTTAATTTTTGTATGTGTCGTATTTTCTCGTTTTATTAATTCATTATTAACCTCGTCAATAAAATGAAGCGATTTAATCCAGTTACTGGGAGATGCTTCTGTATAATTCACTTCAAGATATCCACCGGATTTCCAAACGGAAGATTTTATGATGCGAGTATTTAAGGAATCGTTTATTTCGCTGGTTGCAATCAATGTTTTTTTATTGACAATAATCTGCCATTTTCCTTGTGCTTGTATCCACATAGTAGTTAAAATAAAACTACATAAGATTAGACTTTTTTTCATTTGTTATAATATTTAATTAGCCGTGCCAGAGTTAAGATGAAAACAACTAAATCTTAGTTGCAACAAATTTACCACCTCAGTAACGCACTTGCCCAGGTAAATCCGCTTCCAAATGCTGCGAGGCAAACGAGATCCCCTTCTTTAACCTTTCCTTCTTCCCAGGCTTCGCACAGTGCAATGGGAATAGATGCTGCTGTGGTATTTCCATATTTCTGTATATTATTAAATACCTGGTCTTCTCTCAGTTGCAATTTCTTTTGTACAAACTGTGCTATTCGCAAATTAGCCTGATGCGGAATGAGTAGAGAAAGGTCGGCAGTGGTTAGTTGATTTGCTTCCAAAGACTCTTTGATAACCTGCGGAAATTTTTCTACGGCAACTTTAAAAACGCTTTGGCCATCCATGAAAGGAAATACCTGTGCTTTATCTAACATAGCATGACTGAAAAACATTTCACCCATTTCTGCTTCATCAAAATCGGCCAGTTTGTTTTCTTTTACCCAATGGTTGGCATGAGTACCGGGATTGTACATTGCCAATATTTCAGCATGTGTACCATCGCTATGTAGGTGGGTGGAAAGTATTCCCTGATTTTCTTTTTCGGTTGGTTGTAGTACTGCAGCTCCGGCACCATCGCCAAAGATTACACTCACATTGCGGCCACGGGTGCTGAAGTCGAGTCCAAAAGAATGTTTTTCGGCGCCTACTACCAAAATGTTTTTATACATGCCTGATTTGATAAACTGATCGGCCACACTCAATGCATATACAAATCCGCTGCACTGATTGCGAACATCCAATGCGCCCACATCTTTCATCTGCATTGCCCGCTGCAGCAACACTCCACAGCCGGGGAAATAATAATCGGGGCTTAATGTGGCGAAAACAATAAAGTCAATATCCTGAGGGGTGATGCCTGCTCTTTCAATTGCAATTTTAGCTGCTGCTACACCCATGGTTGTAGTTGTTTCGCCGGTGCGATCGCCGTATCTTCTTTCTTTAATGCCGGTACGTTCCTGTATCCATTCGTCGGTAGTGTCCATATACTTCATCAGGTCATTATTGGTAAACACATTTTTGGGAACATATTTTCCGATGCCGGCAATTTTGGATTTAAACATAAATATCTTTTGTTTGGTAAGATAAGAAATGTAAAAGAAATGAAACTATTTCAAATGAAATGGTTGGTGAGAAGAACAAGATGGAGAGGGGTTGATGTTATTTATTGCCACGAAAGCACACGAAATACCACGAAAGGTAGTTGATGTTTTATTAAGTCCTGACTCAAATTCAAATGGGCTTGTCACTTAGTCTCAAAAAAGCAGGAATTATAATCTTTGTGAAACTTAGTGTCTTTGTGTCTTAGTGGCGTTATTTTTTGCCACGAATGCACACGAAATGACACGAAAGTTTTTTTGCTACCAAAACACATGAAAGAACACGAAAAATATTATTGCCACGAAAACACAAGAAAGATCACGAAGCCAAGAAGAAAACCATATAAAAACCTTTGTGAACCTTTGTGTCTTTGAGTCTTAGTGGCGTTATTTTTTGCCACGAAAGCACACGAAAGATCACGAAGCCAAAATGAAAACCATATAAAAACCTTTGTGAACCTTAGAGTCTTTGTGGCATTATTTTTTTGCCACGAATGCACACGAAATGACACGAAAGTTTTTATTGTCACTAAAACAAACGAAAGATCACGAAGACAAAAAGAAAACCATATAAAAACCTTTGTGAACCTTAGAGTCTTTGTGTCTTTCCCGATTGCATACGGGATAGGAGTGGCGTTATTTTTTGCCACGAAAGCACACGAAATGATACGAAAGGATGTTGAGCTTTTTCACCAACTATTAAAAGTGATACAATTACTGCTCCTGCATGTGCATTACCTCTTTCAAAAAATTTTCACAAGCGGCTTCTACCGATTTTATATCTTTTGATTTTACATAAGAGCCAATGACATGATCACCTGCTTCAGGTATAGCCACTTCTCTTTTTAAACGATCCGGCGTGCCCAGTTGCTTAAACATTCTCCTCATGGCAGACACTTTTACTACACGATCCTGATGCTGTTTGTCTTTATAATAATACAAAAGCAACACCGGTTGTTTTACTTTTTTAAACGTGGCTTCCTTCATGGTGCTTTCTACCAGCTCTTCCAGCTGAACCAGTGATTTTGTTGCATATTGATCGTTCCAATATTGTGCATAAATGGCCGTGGTATCATCCACTTTTCGCTGCTTGCCTTCTATCAACTCTGCAATTTGCAAACCCCAATGATTGTTGAGCATCCAGGCATTGGCATCGTTGATGGCAATATTGGGCGAGAGTAAAATGAGCCCGGCTATTTCAGGATATTCGGCAGCCAGCTTGAGTGCTACTGTACCGCCAGTAGATGTAGAAATCAATATAATTTTTTTGCCCAACTGTTTGCCAATTGTAAATGCTTCTTTGGCCGTGTGCCAATAACCCAATGCAGTAAAATTGGCCAACGGGTTGGTAGTATCAATGCCATGTGCATCTAAACGACTCAGGTATAAATTGCAACCAAATTTTTGCGCCAGCTCATAATGCAAGGGATCACCTTCCTCCTGAGAAGCGCTAAAGCCATGCAGATAAACAAGAGCATATTCCGTTTTTTCTTTTAAAGAATCATGTAGCCAAAGGATTCTGGCTTCATTATCGGGCTTTAGTTTGTGGTGAGATTCATTTGTTAAAATATAGTTTTCAAGCGCATTCGCTTCAGCAGGCAAAACGGGTAAATTGGTTGTATAAACAGGAGTAGCCGGCTGTGGCCCCAGAAAATATACCACAATCAGCAGCAGAACCAAAACTCCAAACCATTTGAGTAGCTTCATAATTAATACATTACATAAAACTAACGCATTTAATTTTTTTAAAGAAACCAGCTCGAATTTTACTTATCAAAATAGAAATAGCCCATTAGAAAAACCTACCTTTGCAGCCCGGAAAAAATGGGTTGCTAGTTAGCATAGATGAAATTAAATAATTTGTTGATAAACCTTACAACCTGTTGTCCTCAATACCTTTCAATAAAAAAAATTTATGAATATCAGAAACATCGCCATCATTGCTCACGTTGACCATGGTAAAACAACATTGGTCGACAAAATCTTGCATGCTACCAAGGTCTTCCGCGAAAACCAGGAAACCGGTGAGCTCATCATGGATAGCAATGATCTGGAACGTGAAAGAGGCATTACCATTTTTTCTAAAAACGCAGCGGTAGAATATAAAGGCGTAAAGATTAATGTTATTGACACACCGGGTCACGCCGACTTTGGTGGCGAAGTTGAACGTGTTTTGAAAATGGCCGATGGTGTTTGTCTGCTTGTTGATGCATTTGAAGGTCCTATGCCACAAACAAGATTCGTTTTGCAAAAAGCATTGCAACTTAATTTGAAACCAATCGTTATCATTAATAAGGTAGATAAAGAAAACTGTCGGCCCGACGAAGTGCATGATGCCGTGTTTGAACTCTTTTTCAACTTAGACGCATCAGAAGAGCAATTAAATTTTCCTACTTATTATGGCTCCGGCAAAAACGGATGGTTCAATGATTCATTAACACAAATAGATAATATCGATCCGCTACTTGATGGTATTATCAAACACGTACCACCACCAAAAGTATCTGAAGGAAGTTTGCAAATGCAAATTACATCTTTAGATTACTCTTCGTTTCTTGGCCGTATTGCTGTAGGTAAAGTGAGCCGCGGAGTGATTAAAGAGAATCAACAAATTGCTTTAATGCAGGCAGATGGCGTTGTGAAAAAACAAAAAGTACGTGAGCTCTATGTTTTTGAAGGTATGGGCAAAAAGAAAGTAAGTGAGGTAGTAGCCGGCGATCTTTGTGCCGTAGTAGGATTAGAAGATTTTAATATCGGCGATACCATTGCCGATGCAGAAAATCCTGAAGCGCTTCCTGTAATAAGTGTAGATGAACCTACTATGAACATGTTGTTTTCTATCAACAACTCTCCGTTCTTTGGCAAGGACGGAAAATTTGTAACCAGCCGCCACCTGCGTGACCGATTGATGAAAGAAACCGAAAAAAACTTGGCGATGCGTGTTGAAGACAGTGAAGAAGGTGACAGCTTCGTAGTGTATGGTAGGGGCATTTTGCATTTGGGAATCTTAATTGAAACCATGCGTCGTGAAGGTTATGAATTGACGGTAGGTCAACCGCAGGTAATTGTAAAAGAAGTGAATGGAATAAAATGCGAGCCTTATGAAAATTTGGTTGTTGATGTTCCTCAGGAGTTTGCCAGCAAAGTAATTGACCTGGTTACCCGCCGCAAAGGAGAAATGCATGTAATGGAAACCAAAGGAGAAATGCAACATTTGGAATTTGAAATACCATCCAGAGGGTTAATTGGTTTGCGTACGCAGATGCTTACCGCTACCACCGGAGAAGCTGTAATGGCACATCGTTTTAATGAATACAAACCTTGGAAAGGACCTATTCCCGGAAGAAATAATGGTGTATTGATTTCAAAAGTGAACGAAAAAACAACAGCCTATTCAATTGATAAGTTGCAGGACAGAGGCACCTTCTTTGTTGACCCCGGAGAAGATGTTTATGCCGGCCAAATTGTAGCAGAGAATGTAAAACCCGGCGACCTGGTAGTTAATGTTACGGAGCAAAAGAAACTAACCAACCACCGTGCCAGCGGTAGCGATGCTGCAACTAATATTGCGCCCAAAACATTGATGACGCTGGAAGAATGTATGGAGTACATTCAGCAGGATGAGTGTATTGAAGTAACACCCAACTTCATTCGTATGCGCAAAGTGATTTTGAATGAAGATGAAAGAAAGAAAGTGCAAAAGAAAATGGAAGCTGAAGCAGTTTGAGCTATTTGATAAAAAAATATTAAATGGTTGTTTTTCGAAAGAGAAGCAACCATTTTTTTGGGCAGTAGGTCAGTTATTAGGCTTCTTTTAATATTAATCTATTATTTTTAGAGCTGAACTTTAAAATACTTATCAATGATTATTAGACTATCATTTTTTTTACTTGCCTGCCTCAATTTAAATATCATTTCTGCTCAATGTATAAGTGGTAATTGTGAAAATGGATTTGGTAAATACAAATTCAAAAATGAAGATGTATATGAAGGGAATTGGAAAAATAGTTCTTCTAATGGCAAAGGGAAAAGAATCTACTCCAATGGCGATGTATATGAAGGAGATTGGGTAAATGGTTACTGGAACGGCAAGGGAAAATATACCTGGAAAGACGGAAGGGTG
>JAKIZK010000030.1:23352-23716 GCA_022708055.1 Bacteroidota bacterium | reverse complement strand
GAGCTCTCCCTTGCCGTTACCAATGCCTTCTTGGAATATGAACAACAATTGAAAGCGCTGCAATTGGAAGAAGACAATATTGTATTAGCCAAAGAAAATGCCAGCATTGTATTTCAGGTTTATAAATTAAATTCTACCACACTTATTCAATTGAAAGAAGCCGAAAAAAGTCTGCAAGATGCATATACCCGCCTGATTACTGCACGGTACAATGCAAAACTTGCTGAAACGGAGTTGCTAAGGCTAAAAGGGGATTTAGTAAAGTAAATATCCTTCAGCTTTGAATTTGAAATCTTTCAGTACTAAATGCTGTTGCTTGCTGCATTTCTCATTATTTTTGAACAAATAATTGGAATGAATCCAC
>JAKIZK010000030.1:0-23342 GCA_022708055.1 Bacteroidota bacterium | reverse complement strand
GCCGCATCAGAAATTTTGAAGCAATTCGAAATTCCACATGAAGTTACCGTAGTGTCGGCACATCGTACACCCCATCGTATGATCGACTATGCTCAAAAAGCAAAAGAAAGAGGATTAAAAATTATTATAGCCGGTGCCGGTGGCGCAGCACATCTACCCGGCATGGTGGCATCGGTTACCACTTTACCGGTGATAGGCGTACCTATTAAATCTTCAAACTCCATAGATGGATGGGATTCGGTACTTTCCATATTACAAATGCCCAACGGTGTGCCGGTTGCTACAGTAGCACTGAATGCCGCCAAAAATGCCGGAATACTGGCTGCCGAAATACTGGGTATTTCAATTGAACCGATTGCTGAAAAAGTTGCGCATTACAAAAATGCAATGAATCAGGAAGTATTGGAAAAGGCCGGCAGAATGAAACAAGAGGGCTGGCAAAATAATTTTGATTAATATGGTATCTGCAAAACCAACTGCTTTCAAT
This sequence comes from Bacteroidota bacterium, assembly GCA_022708055.1. Taxonomy (GTDB): domain Bacteria; phylum Bacteroidota; class Bacteroidia; order Chitinophagales; family Chitinophagaceae; genus JJ008. The sequence continues at coordinate 22,855 of JAKIZK010000030.1, read as the reverse complement.
GTTTTATTATCGTTTATTTTACTGGCCATAATCATAACAACGGGCTGCAACCACAAAATGAAAAAGTCATCCATTGTTTCAAAAGCAATAGCCCACTACCCTTCTGCATCGGGAATTGAAATGGTAAATAATGAAATGTACATGATTGGAGACGATGCCAATCATCTATTAATCGTTGACAGTAATATTAATATCATTGACTCTATTCCTTTATACAGTTTTTCGGATAAAAGAATTCCCAAAGCAGTAAAAGCCGACTTGGAAGCCATGACGGTTTTACCCGATGGCAATATTTTATTGTTGGGTTCCGGTTCACTGGCGCCTTACCGCAATACGGCATGGATCATCAATCCCATAATCAAATCGAAAGACAGTATCCGATTAGATGTTTTTTTTAACAGACTGAAATCGTCGGAAATAAAGGAAATAAATATTGAAGGAGTTGCATCAGTTGAAAATAAAATCATTCTTGCAAACAGGGGCAATAAAAGTAATCCTAACAACTATTTGATCATAACCGAAAATGAGTTTTGGAAAAGCCAAAATGATTCTGCTTTTCATATTACCTCATTAACAGGTACAAATGGTGACACAAATTTTAACGGCATATCAGGCATTGCTTATAGTGCAAAGAGCAAACAACTCATTATGACTGCTTCTACCGAAGACACATATACCACGCATGGAGATGGCGCTATTGGAAAAAGTTACTTATGGATTATCAACGATATTAATACCAAATTGTATAATAACATATTGGCAATTGATAAAAAAATAGAATTGGATAGCGCATTTGCAGAAATAAAGGGCCATAAAATTGAATCTGTTACCATTCTAAAAGAAACCGAAGAGGAATATCATTTGGCGCTTGCAGCTGATGATGATAATGGAAGCAGCCATCTGTTCAAAATTATTATCAAAAAAGTTTAGGAGTTATTTCCAATATTTTCAGTATTTTTCTGATACCATTTATTTACCACAATCTGTCGTATGAGAAAAAAAATCCTTTCCGCAACTATCTTTCTACTGATAGCAAGTTTGCAATTGACACATGCACAAACACCATTGTTTGGAAGAGACAGTACCGTAACAGGTACTCAAACTTTTGCGTTGATCATGGGTATTTCAAAATATCAACATGTGCGGCCATTGAGTTTTGCAGATAAGGATGCCGAAATGTTTAGAGATTATCTGAAATCTCCGGGAGGCGGCAGCGTAAAAGACGGCAATATTTATTGTTTGTTAAATGAGCAGGCCAGTAGTATTAATTTCTGGACAAAAGGTTTTCAATGGTTAAAATCAAAAAAACTGCAGAAAGGTGATAAACTGTTTATCTACCTCGCAGGCCATGGTGATGCAATAGACGAAGATCAGTTTTTCTTTTTGAGTTATGATTGTAATCCGCAAGGAGATAAAAATAATTATCTGGTAGCCGGTACCATACAATTATTTAACCTGAAGAAAAAAATAGCAGATGAAACTGGCAAAGGTGTTGAAGTCGTTTTTGTAATGGATGCCTGTCGCACCAATGAACTGCCCGGCGGCCAAGAAGGGCAAAGTTTTTTAAACTCAGCAGTATCCGAAGCAAAAGCCGGCGAAATCATTATGCTGGCAGCCGCAGCGGGTGAGGAATCGCTTGAAGATGCATCAATAGGAAATGGCCACGGATTGTTTACCTGGTATCTGGTAAATGGACTAACCGGAGTTGCAGATTCAATTACTACTCCCGATAATCAGGTTACGCTTGAAGAAATTCAAAAATATGTAAGTAAGAATGTACCGGCTGTTGCACAACAACAGTTTCGACGCAAGCAGGATCCTTTTTTCTGTTGTAATGAACAAAGTGATAAAGTCATCAGTAAAGTAAATACAAGTTACCTGCAGCAATGGCTAAATGATCAGAAAAAAAGCAAACGAGGGCCCGGTAATTCTTTTGAAGGAGTGATGACTTATCGTCAAAGGAGAAATATTAATGCCGATACATCTTTAATTGAATCATACAATCTTTTTAACCGCGCAATCAGCAGTAACAGAATCAGCGGAAATAACTCGGCTGAATACTACTTTCAGCAAATGAGCAAGAGATTTCCGGGAACACCCTATACATTAGATGCTAAATCTTCATTAGCCGTAGAATTTATAAGTGCAGCACAAAAAAAGGTAGACCGGTTTCTTGCCTGTGGCGATAATTTATCGGCAAAAGAAAAACAGGAAAATTATCAGGCCGCCATAAAACTACAACAAGCCATTGAACTGGTGCGAGAAGATGATCCGCTATATGCTCAATCACTAATGAACAGGGTATATTTCTTGAAAGCCAGCGGAGATTTTGGGCCCAATGGTACAAATGGCAATACCAGCGATGCTTTTTCAAATGCATTTGCTGCACTGCGAATAGACCGTAACGGTGCTTACATACATGCCAGGCTTGCACAATTGCATTTACAAAACAATAATTTGGACAGTGCTTATTATTATGCAGATAAAGCAACAAAGATTGCCCCTAAATGGCCTTGCGCATTTACCATTCTTGCACAAATAAAAAAACAGCAACAACAAAAAAACCCGGATAATTCCAATACTAAAAAGCCAAAACTGCCGGGCAAAAACAGTATAGGTTTTACTATCGGTGGCGGATTGGCGCATGATGTTCCTGTATTTGTAAGAGATGCAAACTCACCTTTTTTAGGCGTCACAGGCAATAATAATCCAGCATTTGATCTGGGCATCATTTATCAGGCGGGTGTTGGGGGTATGGTAGATATTCGTCCTACGGTGCAAGTTGTTTTCGATGGTGGTGATTTGGTTTATGAACGGCCTCCTACTTCCGGTGTTCAATTTGAAACAATAAAGTTGGAAAACATTTCTGTAAACGCTTATGTCCCACTTATTTTCAGATTAAGCAAGAACAGAATTGCCCCATTTGTAATGCTTGGACCCGGGTTTAATTTTATTCTATCACAAGATAAAAATTCAAGAACAAATATTCCTGTCAAACGCGGTGTAGTTTTAGGAGATTTGGGTTTGGGTGTTGATATTGGCATAAAAAAGGCCGGAATTATTTTATCACCTGAAATAAAATATACAAGAGGACTAACAAATCAATACAGGGACGGCGGTACGATTTATACAAATGCGCTTTCGTCATTGAAAAAGCAGGGCTTTACATTTCATTTGTATATCAGGAAAAAATAAATATGTCATCGTGTGCCAATGCCACGAATCAATGCCATGGCCATGTTGCGTAGCCATGTTGCGTGTCCCCACGCAACATAACGTGACCTTATTGCGTGTCCCCACACAACATACTCTCATCACTCAAAATATTAAAACTCCTCCCACAAATCCTTCAAAAAAGCAAAATGCTTTTCATTTTTCTCATAATATATTGCAGATGAATACTTATAACCACAGATATCATCAGACAGAATCCAATGCTTTGCTAATGGATTATTATGAATATATTTTAACTTTTGTGCAGCTACCTTTTTTGTATATAATATAATAGCCAAAGAATCCCTTTGCCAAAATTCGTATCTTTTATTACTGGCATTTACAGCATACAAACTTAATTGATTATTATGCTCACGAAGCAACATTTTCTTAAACTGATGTGCTGTAAATTTTAAAAATGAACCATGAGAAGATTCTTTACCATTCAGTTCATTCACACGCCAGATCAGGTGTATATGATTTTGCATTATTACAAATGCAAAAACATCAATTTTTCCCGATTCTGATAAATGATTTAATGATTGAATTATAATATCCTTGTATTCATCTTTTTCCAATAATCGCAGCCATTTATTTATGGCTGCAGTCCAAAAGTAAATTTCTCCTTTTTCAACAGTTGATTTACGTCTGTATTTAAGAGAAGGATTATTCATAATAAATGAAAATAATAAAAAAAATATTATTGGTGCGGGGGACACGCACCAATGCCAGAGACACGCACCAATGCCACGCACCAATGCAACGAATCAATGCTACACCTCGCACAACACAACAAACTCTTGCTCCAGTGCCAGTGAGTGATTGTATAACGCTTTAATAAAATCACACCCCCACAGGGCGTAGAAATAGCTCAGGTTTTCTTTTCGCTCCTGCAAGCCATCGCCGGGAAATAAATGATTTCGTATTGATTGTATCTGATTTTGATGAGCCTGAAATTTTCTTTTTTCAGCTCTAAGCATTTTCTTCTCTAATTCCACGATTTTGTGCATCGCTTTTTCTTTTAAAGCCGACACATGTTTATCCAATGTTTTATCAATAGCTGATGCTTTTTTTTGCAACTGCTCATAAAGTGCCGAAATGGATTCTAATTGATTTTGTAAATTCAAATCATGCTCACGTTCTCTTTTTACAATCCTGTTCATCAACTCATGTTCGCTGTTAAATATTTCATCAATACCCAAACCCAGCTTTGCGATCTTTGCCGCTTCCTTTGAAGTAACCATTAAAAATGAATTGCGCAACACCAACACAGGAAAAGGAGTTTGATAGTACTCAAACAAATCTTTGAGTTGTAGCCAATAAGCTGTTTCTCCCCCGCCACCTATAAATGCAATATTAGGAAGTATGGTTTCTTGATACAAACCTCGCAAAATTACGTTGGGACTAAAATATTCCGGATGCGTATCAAGCAACTCCAGTATTTCATCTCTTGAATATTTCAAGTCAGTATTAAGCACTGTATAAACTCCGTCCTTTTCAACAATCCGTTCACGCAAATCGTCTTTCAAATAAAACAAATTGATGTCACGTGGATGGGCTTGTACCTTATATCCTGCTTCTGTAATTTTTTCGGTGGACTTTTCCACTATGGCTGCTGCTCCCCGGTTCACCAAATCATCCTCAAATATTTTTTTCATCTCTCGTTTTAAGGAAGTATTATCCGGCAGCAAAACGATTAGACCATATTCTTTGAAAAGATAATTTACAAAATAAAAAGTTGCATTTTGAATCGTCTCTCCTTCCCGGTAGCATTTTCTTAGCAGAGAAATAATTTCATCTCCATGCGGAAGCACTGCTAACTGTCCATGCATCTCATCTATAAGGGCCGTCATCTTTTTATCTATGTTCATTCTCCCAACGGCACCTGATTGAGATGTTTCCCAAACCATTTTTTTTCCATCAACAGAAATGTGATTTAATTCTTCCAGGTCGGCGTCTTCCGATCCGATATAAAACAGCGGAACAAATTTATGCTCAGGAATAATTGTATTAAGATGATCGGCTAATTTAATTGCATGCAGAATTTTATAAATAAAATAAAGTGGGCCGGTGAAAATATTGTTTTGATGAGCAGTGGTAATGGTAAACGTATCTTCAGACATTAATGCGTGAATATTATTCAATGTCTTTTCAGATGTTTCAATTCCTGCGTATTGCTTTTCTAATTCGGCTACCAGTAAAGCCCGATTAGTTTTAAATTGTTTTCTTTCTTCAATTGCATTTCTGATTCCGCTTACAGAAACCTGATGTTCAAAGAATGGCTTCAGCGCAGGCAATTGAACAACATAGTCTAAAACAATTTTACTGAATTGATTGGTTTGCCGATAAGGCAAGCGGCTGGGAATACAATGCATAACAGTTATAAAAATAAGCCAATAGCATTGATGTATAAAATGAAATTGACCGGACTTTATAAATTTTAAGAAAATCTTTCAACTGTAAATGGCTTTAAGTCCATAGCAGGTTGCTTTCCATTCACAATTTCATCAATCAATTTTCCCGTACCGGCACCCAAACTAAGTCCCAGCATTGAATGCCCGGTAGCAACGGTTACATTATCATATTTTTTTATTCTTCCGATATAGGGTAAGCCATCGGCCGAGCAAGGACGATAACCATACCATATTTTTTCTTTGGGTGGAAAAGGAACCTCAAATTCGGGATAATATCGCTTCACGGCATTTAATACGCCTTGCACACGATTCATTCGCGGAGGTGTTTTATGCGAAGTGATTTCCATAGTTCCACCAAAGCGAATTTTATTTCCACCCATGGGTGTTATTGCCGCTTTCCCTTCCAGCAAAACAGCAGGATAATTTACTTTGAAAGGCGAATCTTCCAATGTTACCGAATAACCACGACCGGGCATCATCGGAAGTTTTGTTTCAAGCAGTGCAGCCACTCCCCTGCTCCACGATCCAGTTGCAATAATGATTTCATCCCCTTCATATACATTTTTATTTCCGGTATATGTATTGATTGTTGACACCGATTTAATTTTCTTTCCCGATTTTTCAAACCCGACAACTTCTTCATTTGCGATAAACTGCAACTGCTGTTTTCTCAAATATTCATTCAATTGCTTCATTAATTTATTGGGCCAGCAATGTGCGTCGCATTTGAAAAGTATGGCACCCATTGCATTTAGTTTTGTTTGCGGCTCCAGTGCTTTCAGCTCATCCTGATTCAGAAGCAAAGTATCGGACAAACCCAATTGATGTGCTTTTTCTACTGTATGTTTTGCATGCTCACTTCCTTTTTCTGTTTGAAATATTTCAAGCAATCCTTTATGCTCATAAGCGAAGTCAAACTCAGGTAAGGCAAGCCATGATTCATATTCTTTTTGGCTGATTAACGCAATATCACGAAGCGGTGCCGCTGCATTTTCAACATGACTTTTGGTTGCGCTGCGAATAAACTTCATTCCCCAGTTTATTAAATTCAAATCAAACCTCGGTTGTACATAAAACGGGCTGGTGCTATTCCACATCCATTTAAACCCCTGCTTTACCACACCTGGTGTAGCCAGCGGAATAAAATGACTTGGACATATATAACCGCAGTTTCCAAAAGAACAATTATCAGAGAAATCGCCTTTATCAATTACCGCTACATCCCATCCCGATTTTTTCAAATAAAGTGCGGTGCTTAAACCGATAATGCCGCCGCCAACAACAATTGCTTTCATCGCTTACAAAATTTTTTATCTATAAAACCTGAAATCCATAAGCATAAGGATCATATTGTTTGTCAATGCTGATGATATTATGCCCATAAATTTTTGCCCAACCTTCAATACCCGGACGTATAGCCGGCTTACCATTTACAACGAGTTCTTCTTCTATACTACCCACAAACTTACTTCCAATAATGCTTTCATGTATAAACAAATCTCCCTTTTTCAACTTTCCTTTTGCATACCATTGTGCCATTCTAGCACTGGTGCCTGTACCGCATGGGCTACGGTCTATTGCTTTATCTCCATAAAAAACTGCATTGCGTGCCGTTGATGTTTTATCAAGCACAGCGCCTGTCCAAAGTATATGCGAACAGCTCTTGATGGTAGCATCATCAGGATGCACAAACTCATATTTCTCATTGATATTATTTCTCAATGCTCTTGCCAAGGCAATTAATTTATCGGCACTATAATGCTCAATCCCTTTGAAATTTTTTTGTAAATCAACAATGGCATAAAAATTTCCACCATAAGCCACATCAATTATGAGTTCGCCCAACTCTGGGCATGTTGCCGCAAGCCCTTCACTGTGCAGAAATGAGGGCACATTGGTAAGTTTTACGCTCTCAACTTTTTCATTTTTTTCTTTGTAAGAAATATAAACAAGCCCCGCGGGAGCTTCCATTATTACTATACCTTTTTCTTTGGGTACTATTAAACCTTTTTCAATGCCAATCGTTATAGTGCCGATGGTGCCATGACCACACATGGGCAAGCAACCACTGGTTTCAATAAATAATACAGCTACATCATTATGATCATCGTGAGGCGGATAAAGAATACTGCCACTCATCATATCATGTCCCCTTGGTTCAAACATTAATCCGGTGCGTATCCAATCAAAGTCCCTTAAAAAATGTTGTCTTTTCTCACTCATATTTTTCCCCTGCAAAACCGGGCCGCCACGCTGTACAAGCCTCACCGGATTGCCACAGGTATGTGCATCAATACAATCAAATATTGCGGCACTATTTGCTTTCAATTCAGGTACATGATAATCAACTAATGACATATCAAATAAAATTTATAAAAAACTATAGCTGAACAAAATTAAAATTGCTTTTTGTAAATTAGCATCCATTATGGATACTTACGGCAAGATACTTCTCTTTGCAATGCCTGCCTTTCTTTTATTGGTATTGTTTGAAAAATGGTATGGCTGGCGCAAAGGGTTTGATACGGTTCGCAATCTGGATATGATCAGCAGCCTGAGCAGTGGCGTAACCAATGTTACCAAAGACGTACTGGGGCTGGCTTTTGCTATCGGCATTTATCCTTTTATGTTGAAGCATTTGGCACTTACACACATAGAAAATACAGTGATTGTTTATATCATTACATTTATTATTATTGATTTTAATGGATATTGGGTTCATAGATGGAGTCATAAGGTTAATTTATTCTGGAACCTGCACGTCATTCATCACAGCAGCGAAGAGTTTAATCTGGCCTGTGCGCTCAGACAAAGTATTTCATCTTTCTTCAATTTTTTTACAGTGCTATTATTACCGGCTGCAATATTGGGTGTACCTGCCGAAGTGATAGCCGTTGTGGGTCCCATACAATTGTTTGCTCAGTTTTGGTATCACACCCGTCATATCAATAAAATGGGTTTTCTTGAAAAAATATTAGTAACACCCAGCCACCACCGGGTACACCATGCAGTAAATCCTGAGTATATGGATAAGAATCTTTCACAGGTTTTTATTGTGTGGGATAAACTGTTTGGCACTTTTGTAGCAGAGAAGCCCGATGTTCCTCCTGTTTATGGAATTACAAGGCCGGCAAGAACCTGGAATCCGATCAAAATAAATTTTCAGCACTTGTGGCTTATGATAAAAGATGCATGGAGAACAAAAAGTATAAAAGATAAATTTAGTTTATGGTTCAGAAGAACCGGATACCGTCCTGCCGATGTTGCCGAAAAATATCCAATTGATAAAATTGAAGATGTTTATCACTTTGAAAAATATGACACACCTACAAATACATTTTTTAATACTTGGACATGGTTTCAATTGGTGATGTTATTATTATTCATCAGTTACCTCTTTGGCAATATTGCTTTTATTAATAGTTTAAATCCGTATTATATATATTGGTATGGCGGTTTTGTTTTTGTAACAGTGTATGCACTTACTGATTTAATGGATGGCAGTCGATACTCATTTTTTTGGGAGCTCATCAGATGTGGACTTGGATTATGGTTGCTCTACAATCAGCAAGATTGGTTTGGCAGTTCACAATGGTGGTCTTCGGTCGTTTATCTCCTTTCTGCTTATTTTGTTTTCTCTGCAATCGTTACTGCCTTCATTGCTTTCAACCGAAGTAAGGAAATCAAACTTCAAACTGCAATAAATACCAACCCATCAACTTCCTGAATGTTATAATGCTAAGGCTTTCAGAAAATCACTTACCAAATAGCTAATCAGTTTCCCGCTGGTAGCATCAGAGCGGCCATCACTTAAACGGGTAGCTCCTTCACAAATATGAAGATAAGCGGGTTTGCTTTGCGCTCCGGTAAAACTCAGATATTTGCGTGCATGAACAGGTAATACACCTACCGGCGTCATTGCACTGCTCAATGTGTGTTCTATACAATCAATATCCAGATCAATACCACAAAGAGTTTCATCGGTAAAAGAAACCGCATGAGCAACGGCTTGTAAAAATGTTCTTTTCTCGTGAACGAAAATATCTTCAAAAGTAATACAGTCAATAAAAGGATTGTTCACCATATCCATCCATACATTTTGCTGAATATAGTTTTCATGTAATCCAACCACACAGTACTTCTGCAAGTACCCGTCATCTTCAGCATAACGAAAAGCATTACCACTATGTCTGCCTTCCGCAGGGCGATAGTCGGCATGCGCATCCAGATTGATACAATTAATTTGAGCAAGTGGTATCACACCGGCTTTGTACCAGCCTTTTGCGGCACCTTTAATGAGTGGATATGTATTGTTGTGCCCACCACCAATTGCAATGGGAACTTTTTTATTTTCTGTAATCAGTTTTACCAGATGTTCTACTTCGTCATCAATTGTGTTTACGGCATGCCGATAGGCTTCTATTTTTTCATCATTCGTTTTTGCAGTGGTATCAATTAGATATTGAATGTCGCCAAAATCATAATGACCAACCAGCAAAATATCGCCTCCATCAAAAAAATCATTACTTTGAATATTCAAAAAACTTTGCAGGAAGGGCACCCACAAAGTATCTGTTCCACCAATGCCATAATTGCCTTTGGCTCCCAAATCTTCCGGAATGCCAAACAACACATACTTGACCGATGCATTGCTGAGAGCAGATTGCAAATCTTCTCCTTCTTTTAATACCTGAATGCGTTCGCCCAGCTTGGTTTCAAAGCGGCGCAATTTTGTAAGCGATAGTAAATCTGCTTTGTTATACAGCTTCAAATGTGGCATACCCTCAAGCTTTGAAATGGTATTTATTTCTTTAGTTCCCGATTTTTCCATCAGTAATATTTATTATTTCTGCTTCTAAAGCTATGGCTTTCTTTTCAATCTCCTTTCCTTTACTCAATATTTCATTTACAAATGTTTTATCATCGTAGCCGGAAGCATTGATTTTTACATTCATAAATGCACCCAGTACTGCGGTGCGGGCACATAGTGCACCTACACAGGCATCTGTAACTGAATTAGGATTTCCCTGCTCGGCCATTGCCTTAATTACTGTCATACTATCAAAAGATAGTTGCATTACATTAAAAGGCACTTCGATAGCATATTTTGTAGCCTTTTGTATTTCATTTTTTCTTACAGCTTTCTCATCTTCGGTTGATTTGGGCAAAGCCATTGCCTGCATAATGAGATTGAACGAATGGGTATCCTCATCTACCAGCTTCAATAGTTCGTCTTTGATAGCCTGTCCTTTTTCGGCCCAATTGCCAAATTCTTCCCATCGTTCATCCCATCCCTTTTTGTGTGAAGAAAGATTGGCCACCATAGTGCCCAGCGAAATGCCCAATGCGCCCACATAAGCCGAAACTGAGCCGCCGCCGGGAGCCGGACTTTCACTCGCTGTTTCATTTGCAAACGCCGTCATTTTCATATTCACCAGTTTGCTTTTATCATTGTCGCGAAGCAGGTATTCAATAATTTTTTCATCGGGGTTGAATGGAGCTAATTCGTCAAGTCCCAATGATTTTACTGCAATTTTTATCAGTTCTTTTTCTGAAACCCCCGTTGATCTTTTTTGCTTGCGCAAAAAATATTTTCCCGCATCCATCATCGCTTTTAAGGGAACCAGCCCCACCAGTTCGCTGCCGGTAACCCGAATACCACGGGCATCGGCTTTGCGACATACTTCATCAAAGGCAATATGAACCGGCGTAACATGGATATTGGTCAGGTTAATGCTGATTTGCGCAATGCCATATTCTTCAATAAACCATCCGATTGCTTTTACACATTTCAAACTGCCGGGTTTATTTACTTTCACGCCGTTTTCCACCACATTTCTTCCGGCTTCTCTTACATCAAAAGCTATGGCATTGGCTCTGCGTGTAGAGGTGGTGTTGAGGTTTACATTATAAGCTACCAGAAAATCTCTTGCGCCGATAACTGTGCCGCCTCTTTTTGCATCAAATACAACAGGGCCAAAATCGGGTTTCCATTCAGGCTGTTTAATTTTTTTAAAAAAACCTTCATACTCACCAGCTCTGATTACCGATAAATTGCTTCGCTCCTTATTGGGTTGTGCTGCTTCATATAGAAAAACAGGTATCTGCAACTCCTCTCCCACTTTTTTTGCCAGCTGCTGAGAATAGCCGGCCGTTTCTTCCATTGAAATATTGGAAATAGGAATCAGCGGACAAACATCGGTAGCACCCATTCGCGGATGTTCCCCTTTATGTTTGCTCATATCTATCAGTTCACCTGCTTTTTTTATAGCCTGATAAGCCGCTTCAACTACTGCATCGGGTCGGCCTACAAAGGTTACTACCGTTCGGTTGGTTGCTTTTCCCGGATCCACATTGAGCAGCCTTACACCTGTTACTTTTTCTATTTCATCAGTAATTTGTTTGATAATACCCAGATCATTTCCTTCGCTGAAATTGGGCACACATTCTATCAGTTGCATAAAAACCGGATTTTGCTGCTAAGATATTGCTTAATTGATGGAGTAAGAATTCAAAATTTTTATACTTTACTTTTCACACATTTGGTTTATTGATTACAAATTCCACACTTCATTCTGTATTTTTGGAATGTATAAGATAAATAACAGCCTCAATTCAATTTTATGTCAACCACAATTAAATGTCCCAATTGCCAGCACGAGTTTGAACCCAATGACAGCATTCGTGAAGAAGTGCAAAAGGAACTACGCAATAAAATGACTGAATGGCAAAAACAACAGCAGCAAAAGTTGGACGAACAATTAATTTCTGAAAGAAATAAAATTCAAAAAGAAGCTGAAACCTTATTACGAAAGTCTATTGCTGCCGAGTTTGAAAACAAATTCAATCTTCAGGATCAAATAAATAAGGAAAATGAAGAAAAACTAAAACAAGCCAGGCAACAGCAATTGGAATTTTTGCAAAAAGAGCAACAACTAAAAAATAAAGAAGCTGAACTGGAGCTTGAGCTTCAGAAAAAAATGAATGCCGAACGAGAAAAGCTGCAAGTAGATATCAAAGCACAGCAGGATCAAAAATTGACCGCAATTGAAAACGAATACAAGCTTCGTGAAAAACAATGGGAAGAAAAATTTGAAGCCCAGAAAAAACTGGCTGATGAAATGAAACGCAAAGCCGAGCAGGGCAGTATGCAAATGCAAGGTGAAGTGCAGGAAATTGCGTTGGAAGAAATGTTGCGTACCGCTTTCCCGTTTGATATGGTGACTGAAGTAGGCAAAGGCATTCGTGGTGCAGATTGTATTCTTACGGTACGCAATAATTTTGGTCAGGAATGTGGTAAAATCATTTTTGAAAGCAAGCGTACCAAAGATTTTGGCGGCGACTGGATAGAAAAACTAAAATCGGATTTGCGGAATGTTCAGGCTGATGCGGGTGTCATCGTATCGCAGGCATTACCAAAAGAAATAAATGGATTTGGAGAAAAAGATGGCGTATGGATTTGCGGCTTCAATGAAGTAAGACCGGTGGTGCAAATGTTGAGAGATGGCATTATAAAAATATCGGCCGCACTGCGAAGTCAGGAAAACAAGGGAGATAAAATGACTTTGCTTTATAATTATCTTACCAGCAGTGAGTTTGCCGAGCAATGGCGTGCTATTCGTGAAGGTTTTATGAGTATGAAAATATCCATTCAGAAAGAAAGAGATGCTATGGAAAAACTTTGGAAAGCAAGAGAAAAACAATTGGAAAAAGTGCTGTTAAATGCTACCCATATCCGCGGCAGTATTGATGGCATATCGGGACAAGATGTGGATTTGAATTTATTGACCGAGGGAGATGAGAGCGAGGAGAGGTAGAGGTTGAGATTCAGGTTAAGGTTAAGGTTGAGGTTGAGGTTGAGATTGAGATTGAGATTGAGATTGAGATTGAGGTTGAGGTTGAGATTGAGGTTAAGGTTGAGATTAAGGTTAAGATTGTTGAATGTAGTTGAATGTTGTTTAAAGTTGTTGAATGTTGTTATACTAATAAACTCATAAACTAATCAACTAATAAACCAATCAACCAATCAACTAATCAACTAACTAAACATCCCCCACCACCCAGGTAAGCACCAGCTCATCAAAAATCCGATACTCAATGGTAAGCGAAGCATGAGTTTTTGCAAAAAAACAGGTTATAGCTTCTTCAGATTTTTTACATGATGCTAATTGAATATGCTGTTTGAAATCTACAGCCCCTTCACCATACCATTTAAACACTGATTCCTTTGCCGACCAAATAAGCGTAGGTGTTCGAAAATTTGTACCTGTTGTTGAGATATCATCTATTCCAAAAATGTTTTTTTCCTGCGCTGAAATAAACTTATTGACAATGCTCAATATTTTTTCTTTGGGTTCTTCTACATCCACCCCCACCCTGCTTTTACTACTTACGATAGCTGCTGCATAATCGCCGCAATGTGAAATGGAAAAATGATACCGTTCATCTGGCAAAAAAGGTTTGCGGGTATCAGCAATCTGAATCAGATCATACGGAAAATCGGGAAATAGAAACTGAAGCAAAAAACGCCCTGCCAGGTGTTGCAGCCGCTTGTGCGGATGTGTAACGTCTCTGTGTGCGGGTACATTTCGTTTAAAGAAGTCTTCCGTCTCTTCTATCTTCCACACACCCAAGCGGGTGAATTCGTTAATTTGATGTTGAAAAAATATTGGCATGAGTCATTCATTCGTGGGTAAATTGCCGGGCAAAATCAGATAAGTAAAGATATGCAGTTGACATAACTGCCGCAATATTTTATAAGTAATAGACAATTAAAAATTAATCAGACTATCCAAAAATATTCAATATGATTCTTTCCGATAAACGTATTCTTGAAGAGATAGATAAAGGTACTATTAAAATTGCACCTTATCACCGCGATTGTTTGGGCAGCAATTCTTATGATGTTCACTTGGGCAAAACGCTGGCAACCTACAAAGAGCACATGATTGATGCCCGCAAGCACAACACCATTGAATATTTTGAAATTCCCGATGATGGCATTGTGCTCTATCCGCATATATTTTACCTCGGTGTAACAGAAGAGTACACAGAAACACATGCACATGTTCCTTTTCTTGAAGGTAAGTCTTCTACCGGCCGGCTTGGAATTGATATTCATGCTACTGCCGGCAAAGGCGATGTGGGCTTTTGTGGACACTGGACTTTAGAAATTTCGGTAAAGCAACCGGTAAAGGTTTATAAAGGAATGCCCATTGGCCAGTTGATTTACTTTCCGGTGGAAGGTGAAATAGAAAACCCTTACAACAAAAAGAAAAATGCGAAATACACCGATCAGCCGGATAAACCGGTTGAAAGTATGATGTGGAAGAATAAGTTTTAACTATCAGTCATCCTAACTTTATTCCCAGGGTTCAGGTATTTCTGGAAATGCCGCATACGTTTCTCCAAATGTTTTCCAGGCTTCCAGCACGGTCCTGCTTTCATCAATAAAATTGCCGCTATAATGTGATGGCGAGTAGGAAAGTCTGTCGGCCTTCATTTGACTAATTTCTTCATCAGTCATTTGAAGAAACTTAAAGGCATCCATTTCTTCTTTAGAAAAACCATTAGCGCTTAGTTTCGTTTGGTAAGCCTGCATATTACTCTGTTTTAAATCGAGATTTCCTTTTGCCTGAGCCTGGAGTGCGGTAAGAAATTTATCCCATTTGTCACAAGCAATCAATAATGCATCACCTACTTTCTTTTTGTAATAAATAATTGCCTGTGCTTGTTTGTTTGTCCAAAAATCGTCGTTAGCCAGCTTTGCCCCACCCTGCTTATCATTGCTGCTCACCAAAGCCTTCATGAGGGAATGTGCATCTAAATAAGCTTCAATAAACTCATTTCCCGATTTGCTTAATGCGGGATTTTTAAAAGGCGTTTGTTTCAAACTTTTATAATCATAAGGAACTGCTTTTGCAAATTCCTTGTAGTTAGGGTCGGGCGGGTCGCCATTTAGTGCATCACTTATTTTTCTTCCATTTTCGGTAATAAAATCAAGAATATGACTGAACATATTTCCCGGCGAAAAAGGATTCACTTTATCTACAATAGTACCCAATGGATCAGTAGCCAAACCCAAACCATTTTGAGCATTGTCAGCCCCTTTCAAAATTCTGTTTGCTTTGTCTAATGCATCATTTCTATCTGAAGGATTTTGTTTTTGATTTGATGAACCCAATCGCTGACGAGGAGGCTTTGGAATAGCCGGATGATCTGCAGGATTAAACTCCTTTAATTTCCGATAAGGAATATTTATTTCAGAAAATTGCCCACCACTTTTACTGTTAGTTATTTGAAATTGTTTTTGGCCGGCACCAAAATAGCCATCATCCTTTACATAAATCTGCAATTTCATATATGAATAGCCACTGGGAAAATAACGAATATAAAAGCCCTGAGGCGTAAGTGACCAGCGACCCAATTTTACGTCTCTGCCACCTTCATCGGGCACCACACCGGCAAGTACGGCAACTTTTTCAAGGTCATCATATTTTGATTGGGCACTGCCTAGCATATTACGCATTTTGCTTTCAGCCTCTAATATTCTTTTAACAGGAGCAGGTGCTTTGCTCATAAGCTTATCCAATTCTTTTTGTGCTACTTTATTTACAATACCCTTATTTAATTCCATCATTTGTTTTGCATCTAAAAGCTTAGAAGCTGTTATCAAATACTCCTTTGGCATATCATCAAAATTGGCACGGGCAATAATTGCCCAAATCAATACCTGTATATCCCGCTGTGTAACTTCAGGATGTTTAATGCCATTCATCAACAAACCTTTGATAATATCTGCCTTGGGCCCTTCTAAGGGTGCATACGAATAACCATCACCATTTATTTTGGCCGGGCCATAAGTGCCGGCTTTCATACAATAACTTTTTAAATGAAACTCCCAAACACCGGGAAAAATATAGAAGGAACCATCAATGGCACGAGGCAGTTGATCTCCGGGCAAAATCACTTTGGGCTCAAAATCATCTAACTCAGGTGCTTCTGTTTTGGCATCTTCCAGACTGGTTGTTATGGGTTCTTTGCCCTTCAACACATTGCCTGCATCCGGTATTTTTTTAATATTCAAATCTTTCAACTTGCCAAATGGATTTTGTGCAAATGAAAAAATGCTTGAAACAAAAAGCACTGTGCAGCATAATGTTTTTCTCATGATACCATTTAAATTTTTACAAATCGGTTATGCAATCTATAAATCAAATCTAAATTAGCTGAATATCATTATTTGATGAAGAATAATTGAATGAGGTTGCTCATCTTTTATTGCAACCGATTCCTTTATATTAAAGCGCATCCTTACCATATTTTTTATAATACGCAATAAGCCATGCCACTACTTCATTATAACTTTTTTTGCCGGCCGGCTGATTATTGGCTTTTAAAAATTCACCATATCCTTCCATAATAATATCCTGCAATGGATTTGCATATCGCCTGAAAAATGCCCGATACTCTTTTACATCTTGCACCAACACGGGATGCCTTTTTTCCTGATATGATTTTGCAAGTACAGAATCCCTGCGAAACAATTCAGAAATCGTGTAGTTATACATATCAAAATAGACCGAGTATCTGAAAATATTTGATTCATAAGACCTGCAGGCCAGAAAGCCTACAAAATTGGCTTCATTTTCTTTGGCATAGCCCAACTGATGCGCAATTTCATGAGTTGTAACAAATGGTTCCAGAAATCGGGGAATGGTAGTATTTACCTGGGCTTCGCCCGAAAATGGATTATAATAACCCTGAAAACCAAGATAATTGCCCAGATAACTGTAAATAGATGGCTTTACAGAACGTGAATTGTACTTTAAAAATTGAAAATTTTTTGAGGCCAACTCATAAGCTTCGTCAGCCGAGGCAAACAAAGTTCTTTTCCGGTCAAATGAATCTCTTTGCGCCTCTTGTACAAATGCTGCATAATAATTGACCCGATTTTGGATGACAGATGCCAGCGTATCAAGGTCGGCATTGGAATAGGCTTTTACATCCAGTTTCAATTGATGGGCAATTCCCAGCCTGTTATAATTGAGACCCCAAAGCAAATTAAAACTTACATATAAAAATAAAATAAAAAATATAAACTGTTGAAGACCAGCAACCCAATAGGCTCTATTTGTTTTTTTTCTAACGATAGCTTTGATAAGCCTAAATGTCTTAATAACAACAATAAAAATCAGAAACGCATAAAACAGGTCGCCAATGCTGATGGGGAGCCAGCCAAAAAGCAATCGCTGAATACGGGAGATTACCGGATAGATCTTCAGGCTATAATTAGTTTCAACCCAGCTCGGATACCAGGAAGCCCATTTAATTAATATGGTGAGTACAATAATCAGTACCCAACTCCAACTTTTCATCAACCGGCCGAAAATACGTGCTATCAACTGCTGCAAGTGCTTAAAAATTAAAGGTTAATGTAAAGGGCTAAAAGTAATAAGTTTCAGGTAAAAAATTGAATTTCATATTCTGAAGTTGCTTATTTTACCTTACCTTTGCGCCCCGTCTCGATAGTCTTGTTCGGAGGCAGGAAAAAAGTTGAAAGATGAACCACCGCAGGGAGTTTTCCATACCATTTGTGGGGTTGAAGCCCGGAGTTCATGAATACAACTATATTATTGAAGATAAGTTCTTTGATGATTTTCAATCGCAGGATTTTACAAACTGTAACGCACAAATAAAATTGCTTTTGGACAAAAAAAGCAGTTTTATGATTTTAAAATTTGAAGTGGGCGGCAGTTTGCAGGTAGTATGCGACCGGTGCAATAGTCAATTGCCACTTGAGCTTTGGGATGATTTTACTATAACCATAAAAATGGTAGAAAATCCTGAAGAGATGAATGAACAGGAAGACGATCCGGATATGTACTACATAGCGCAAGGCGAAAGCCATATTGATGTAGCCGGATGGATTTATGAGTTCATCAACCTGAGTATTCCCATGCAAAAAACTTGCAACTATGAAAACATGGAAGGGCCGCATTGCAACCAATCGGCTCTGGATATGTTGAAGAAAATGAATACCGACGAAAAAAAAGTCATAAAAGAAAACCCAATCTGGAAAGGGTTGGAAAAATTTAAAGATTTAGATTAACAATTAATATTTGAGTCATGCCAAATCCGAAACGCCGGCACAGCCAGCAAAGAAGCGCCAAAAGAAGGACGCATTATAAAGCCACAGCGGCTACATTAACTACTGACAGTGCTACTGGCGAAACACATGTACGCCATCGTGCACACGTAAGTGAGGGAAAGTTGTACTACAAAGGAAAAGTAGTTGCAGAGAAATCGCCTGTAAAAAAATAATCAGGCCTCTGGCCTTATTTTAAATTCCAAATCTCAACTTTGACATCACTTGTTGTCAAGGGGGTTTGGAATTTATCTTTTAAAAATTACAATGACGATTGGGATAGATATGATGGGGGGAGATTATGCTCCGCTTGAAGCCGTAAAGGGACTGGCTTTGTATCTTGCTGATGCACCTGTTGAAGTAAAGCTGTTACTGGTAGGCGATAGTAATCAAATCCATCAACTCATCAACGAACATAAAGTTGATTCCAAAAACATAGAAGTGGTACATGCCGAGCAAGTGATTAATATGCACGAGCATCCTACAAAAGCCCTTCGTGAAAAACAAAAATCTTCTATTGCCATTGGTTTTCATTTATTGGCTACGGGCAAAATGGATGCCTTCATCAGTGCAGGCAATACCGGTGCTATGCTGGTAGGCGCTTTATTCAGCATCAAAGCTCTGGAAGGTGTTATTCGTCCGGCAATTTCAACCATTGTTCCAAAAATAAACGGCAACACAGGTCTGCTGCTCGATGTAGGATTAAATGCAGATTGCAAACCTGAACACCTCAATCAGTTTGCCATTATGGGTTCGGTATATGCACAATTAATATTAGGAATTGAAAAGCCCAGAACCGCATTGCTGAATGTGGGAGAAGAAGAAGGGAAAGGGAATCAATTGGCGCAAGCCACATACCATTTGCTTAAAGAGAATAAACAAATTCATTTTGCAGGCAATGTAGAAGGTCGTGATGTGTTGCAAGATAAAGCTGATGTAATGGTTTGTGATGGATTTACCGGAAATATCATTCTTAAAATGGCAGAGTCTCTTTTTGAAGTAGGCCGACAGCGAAAAATTGAAGATGAATTTTTAAATCGTTTCAATTTTGAAAGCTATGGTGGCACACCGGTATTGGGTGTAGCCAAACCGGTAATAATTGGTCATGGCATATCAGGCGCAACCGCTTTTAAAAATATGATGGTGCTGGCCCAAAAAATGATAGAAAAAGACGTGATGAATAAAATGGGTGAAGCATTGGCTGTATAAATCTTCTTGTTACAAACATTCTCAAAAAAACTGTTGATAATTAATTCAAAAACATTTGGCATAAAAGCTACGGAACT
The DNA here is from genome assembly GCA_022708055.1 of Bacteroidota bacterium. Taxonomy (GTDB): domain Bacteria; phylum Bacteroidota; class Bacteroidia; order Chitinophagales; family Chitinophagaceae; genus JJ008. The sequence goes on along the minus strand of JAKIZK010000030.1, from coordinate 2,795 downwards.
GTATTTTTGCCGTCCCTTAAAAGGAAGGATGCTTTAAAACATTCTTTGGAGATCTCGTAGCTCAGTTGGTAGAGCACAACACTTTTAATGTTGGGGCCCTGGGTTCGAGTCCCAGCGGGATCACCACCAAGAGGTTGTCTGAAAAGACAGCCTCTTTTCTTTTTGCCTTTTTTTATTTTACGTTTGCATAAATATTCCACTCACATGGCCTCTTATTTCAATGACAAAGTAGTTATCGTTACCGGTGGTACCGATGGTATCGGCAAAGCATTAGTAATACAACTGATAGAAGCAGGTGCCAAAGTAGCAACCTGTGGTCGCAATCATGATAAGCTTTATCAATTGCAAGCCTCCTACCCTTCGGCCAACCTGCATACCGTTGTGGCTGATGTAAGTAATGAAAACGAATGCAGACATTTGGTGGAGTCCACCATCAAAATGTTTGGCGGTATTGATATACTTATTAATAATGCCGGTGTATCTATGCGTGCCCTGTTAAAAGACACAACACCGGATGTAATTAAGAAAGTAATGGACATTAATTTTTACGGAACTGTTTATTGTACCAAATATGCTCTGGACTCCATCATCAGTCGCAAAGGGACCATTGTGGGTGTTTCATCTATAGCAGGTTACCGTGGGCTTCCGGGACGCAGTGGCTATTCTGCCAGCAAATTTGCAGTACAAGGCTGGCTGGAAGCAGTACGTACCGAACTGATGGGTGATGGTGTGCATGTAATGTGGGTATGCCCGGGTTTTACTACATCCAACATCAGACAGGCTGCTTTAAATAAAACAGGCGATGCACATGGCGAAACGCCAATGGATGAAGGCAAAATGATGAGCTCGGAGGAATGTGCACAACACATCATAAAAGCCATTCGCAAGAAAAAAAGAACACTGGTGCTTACCTTCACCGGAAAACGTACCGTGTTTATGGAAAAATTTTTTCCTAAGTTAGCAGATAAACTTGCTTACAAATTTTTCTTTAAAGACGGTAAACTCGTAAAATAAACGAAAGCAATCTTGCCACTTATTACGCTTACATCCGACATTGGCAGCCCCGATTATCTGGTGGGCGCAATAAAGGCTAAGCTGTTGCAGATTAATCCCGAATTTCAAATCATTGATATTTCACATCACGTTCCTGCTTACAATTTTTCTCAGTCTGCCTATTTATGCCGTAGTGCATTTAGAAATTTTCCGACTCAAACCTGCCACTTGATTTTGGTTGACCTGTTTGACAAAAAACCTGAACAACTGTTGCTTGCTTTTCATCAGCAACAATACATTTTGTGTGCCGATAATGGTTTACTTTCTATGATTCTGGAAGAAACGCCAGAAATTGTAATTGGCTTGCCGGTAAATACAAATGCGACCATTAACACACTCAGCCTAGTAAAAATAATGGGAGAAGCCGTAAATAAAATTACCCGAGGCGATTCTATAAAAGACATTGGCATTGCCGATGTAAGTTTTGAAGAAAAAAGGGCGCTGCTACCCTTGATTACCGACACATCAATAGAAGGTCATATTATTTTTATAGATAGTTTTGAAAATGTAATAACTAATATTTCCAGAAAGCAATTTGAAGAAGCCAGAAAGGGAAGAAATTTCAGTATCGTTTTTAAAAGAGATGAAATCATAGTTCGCATCAGCGAAACTTATGCCGATGTAAGAGAAGGAGAAAAACTTGCTTTATTTAATAGCGCCGATTATCTGGAAATTGCTATCAATAAAGGAAATGCCGCCGGCTTATTTGGCTTAAGAGGTTTCTCCGATAAAGCTACTCAGGCGCAACTCACCTACCAAAAGGTTAAAATACATTTTGACTGATTTTAAGCCGCTGTTATTAAGCGCCAAAGTGGGTGAAAGTGAACTGAATATCCCTATTTTTGCCAACCGCCTATGGCGGAAAAAAATCATCATTTTATGAATTTCAGAAAAACGAATAACATTACCGGATGGGCCGTGTTTGCCATTGCTTTTCTTGTTTATTTTTTCACACGTGAAGCAAGAGGTAGTTTGTGGGACTGTGGCGAGTTTGTAGCTTGTGCCGATAAACTGGGTATGCCCCACTCTCCCGGCGCCCCATTGTTTGTACTACTGGGCCGTTTTTTCATTATTCTTTTTGGCGATAATGGCAATACTGCTGCCAATGCCGTGAATACCATGAGTGCTCTTGCCAGCGGTGCTACCATACTGTTCCTTTTCTGGTGTGTTACACATTTTGCACGCAAAATGTTTGTAGGTGTAGGTGAAGAACTGAACAAAAATCAAATGTTTACGGTAATGGCCTCAGGTGTAGTTGGAGCATTTGCTTATACATTCAGCGATTCTTTTTGGTTCAGTGCCGGTGAAGGTGAGGTTTATGCGCTTTCTTCTTTTTTTACCGCATTAGTATTCTGGCTGATGTTGAAATGGGAACATGCTGATGAAAAAGCGGGTGACGACCCACAGGCAAGACTGCAAAGCGACCGCTGGATTGTTTTGTTATTTTTTATGATGGGACTTTCCATTGGTGTTCACTTGTTGAACTTGTTGACTATTCCTGCTATCGTAATGATTTATTATTACCGCAGATATAAAGCCACAACCAAAGGCGCCATCTGGGCATTTGTTATTGGCTGTTTAATAACCGGTATTGTGCAGGTTGGCGTTATTCAATATTCAATGAAAGGGGCCGGACAGTTTGATGTATTCTTTAAAAATACGCTGGGTATGCCTTTCTATTCAGGATTTACTGTTTACTTCTTAATTCTGGCCGGTTTGATTGCTGCATTTTTCCGTTTTAA
>JAKIZK010000002.1:312-104118 GCA_022708055.1 Bacteroidota bacterium | reverse complement strand
TCATTGGCTGTTGCATTGAAGTTTGGAAAACTTTAGGATACGGATTTTCAGAAGTTGTTTATAAAGACGCCTTAGAAATTGAACTCAATAACAACGAGCTACCTTTTATACGAGAAAATGAAATGAATATTCTTTATAAAGGCAAAATATTAAAACATAAATTCAAATCTGATTTTACTGTAATGGATCGAATGATATTAGAAATAAAATCTGGAGAAGAAGGTGTTATTGAAAAATCAATCCAACAAACATTAAACTATATGAAAGCTGCCGGATGCAGGATCGGATTAATCATCAACTTTGGAAAATCCAAGTTGGAGCATAAGCGTTTGATTTTATAAGTATTTATCTCCATTCTTGGCCAAAAATCCTTTCGTGTTAATTCGTGTTCTTTCGTGGCATAAAAATCTTTAGTGTCATTTCGTGTGCTTTCGTGGCATAAAAGTTAACGCCACAAAGGCACTAAGGTTCACAAGGAGTGTTCAAAATTTATTTCGTGTTCATTCGTGTGCTTTCATGGCATAAAATTTTTCGTGTTCATTCGTGTGTTTTCGTGGCAAAAATATTTTTCGTGTTCATTCGTGTGTTTCGTGGCAAAAAAATTCTTTTGTGGCCATTAGTATTCTTTTGTGACAAAACAAATCTTTTGTGTTATTTCGTAATCATTAGAAGCAAAAAACTGAGAAATTATGTTCACCCCTGATACTTCAAACACCCTGTTTCAGTTAGCGGCAGACCTCATCAACCAAACCAATCGAAATATTTTTCTTACAGGCAAAGCCGGAACCGGTAAAACAACTTTCTTAAAATTCATCAGAGAAAACTGCCCCAAGCAAATGGCCGTGGTGGCACCCACAGGTGTGGCAGCCATTAACGCCGGTGGCGTTACCATTCATTCTTTTTTTCAATTGCCGCTTGCTCCCTTTATCCCCGAAACCAAAAGAACAGGTTTTAATGGCAGCAAAGAAGAAACAGTAAACCGTCATAATCTTATCAGTCGCATGCGGGTGAATAATGAAAAAAGAAAGCTTTGGCAACAGCTGGAGCTTTTAATCATTGATGAAATAAGTATGGTGCGCTGCGATACACTGGATGCTGTTGATACCATATTAAGATACTTCAGAAAGAATCCCTATGAAAAATTTGGTGGCGTGCAACTGTTGTTTATTGGCGATATGTTTCAATTGCCTCCTGTTATCAAAGATGCAGAATGGAACTTGTTCAGAGAACACTATGACAGTCCCTATTTTTTCAGCAGCCAGGTAATAAAAAATGAACCACCACTTTATATTGAATTCAATAAAATCTATCGCCAAAGCGAAGAAAAATTTATCAATCTGCTCAATCAGGTTCGTAACAATGAATTGGACGAAGTCGGTTTGTCTATTTTGGATAGCCGTTTTCAACCCACATTCAGAAGAAGTAAAAACGACGGTTACATTGTTCTTACTACGCATAATGAACAAGCCCGACAAATCAACTTGGCTGCATTGCAAAATTTAGAAGGATCGGCTCTTCTGTTTGAAGCGAATATCACCGGCGACTTCCCCGAAAATGCTTTCCCGGCCGAAGAGATGCTTTATCTAAAAACCGGAGCACAAGTTATGTTTATAAAAAATGATTCTGCCGAAAGAGGAAAAAGATACTTCAATGGAAAAATTGGAACCGTTACAAAACTTGATGAAGATTCTATCGCCGTTCAGTGTGAAGGTGATGAAGATGAAATAACAGTAGAAAAAGAAGAATGGGAAAACATACGCTACTCAGTTGATAAAACGACACAACAGGTAAAGGAACAAAAACTTGGTTCCTTTACTCAATTTCCATTACGATTAGCCTGGGCTATTACTATACATAAAAGCCAGGGGCTGACTTTTGAAAAAGCCATCATTGATGCCGGTGAAGCTTTTGCACCCGGCCAGGTGTATGTGGCACTCAGCCGCTGTACCAGTCTGGATGGGTTGATATTGAAAAGCAAAATAAAAACCGGTAGCCTCTTTACCGACAACCGAATTATTCAGTTTTCTCAAAATATTGCATCCTCAATTCATCTTCAAAACGAATTGGCAATTGCCAAAAAAGAATACCAACTAACTATTTTACTAAACACCTATAACTATTCGGGTGTTATCCAAAATGCTAACTATTTAAAAGAATATATTCTTGAAAATGCAGATTCATTTAATAACGATGCAGTAGTATGGTGCGATACGTTATTTGAACAATTAAACGCCATACAAGAAACAGCAACAAAATTTCATATATGGCTTAAATCACAATTTGAAACAAATATATTGCCCGAAGAAAATCAACAACTCGCAGAACGGGCCGCTCGGGCTTTGATACATTTTACCGAATCGCTTCAAAAACTTTCTGATTTCATTGCTAATACACCATTGGTAACCGACAGTAAGTTGCACGCAAAAGAGTGTAATGAATATTTAAAAGAAGTTTATACTGGTATTCAACTCAACAATCATTTACTATCAGGCTACTCAGGAAAATTAAACACAGAAGGTTGGCATCAACGAAGAAACTCATTCTCACTTCATCATTTTCCGATAAATGTATATGCGGGTGTTTCCAAACAAAAAACCGAAAGCCCACACCCTGCACTGCATAAAGAATTGAGAAATCTAAGAGACACGATTTGTGAACAGAAAAACCTTCCCGTCTATTTGGTGTTGAGCACAAAGTCTATTGATGAAATGGCCCGTTATCTTCCTCACACATTATCTGAGGTAAGAAAGATTAGCGGCTTTGGCAATGTCAAACTGGAGCAATATGGACAGAAATTTCTCGATATTGTTTTAAAATATTGCGAAGCAAATCAATTAGAATCTCTTATTCATGAAAAAAATCCAAAAAAAGAAAAAGCAACCAAAGCAGAATCAAAAAAGAAAACCGGCGGCACCTTCAATGAATCTTTTCGATTGTACAAAGAAGGAAAGAAAATAGCCGAGATAGCCAAAGTGAGAAACCTGGCCATTGGCACCATTGAAGGTCACCTCAGCCGCTTTATTGCCGGTGGCGAAATTAATATTCACGAGCTGGTAAGTGCCGATAAATACAAATTGATTGAAGCTGCATTTCAAAAAAATGAAGAAGCCACATTAACAACAATCAAACAACAACTACCTCCCGATATTTCCTTTGGAGAAATCAAAATGGTAATGGCTGCTTTAGGAATCAACAGAAAAGAAAATTAACTCAAATCTTTTTTCTACCTGATTAATAAAATGGTTCCCTTTCTGTTTTGTTCCGCTTGCCCGTTAATGCTAAATGAAGAACGCCACACGAAAACATTACCATCGGTTTTTGTTCCTTTTACATTTCCGTTCCATTTTTCAAATGGGTTGGTTGAGTAAAAAACTCTTTCACCCCAGCGATTGTAGATGATCAACTGATAGTTACTTAAAGATAATAAACTGCCCAGCGGACCAAACTCGTCATTTTTTCCATCCCCATCCGGCGTAAATGCCGATGGAAAAAATATACCGATGCAGGAAATATCTTTTTCAGCTTTTCCGGTCGCTGTAATTGGGCAAACATCTGTGCCTGAAATCTGTACACTATAAATACCTTCGGTAAGATTTGAAATAACAGACCCCGATTGTGGAGGCACCGTATTCCAAAGCAGATTGAGGGAAGCTCCGGTTGCCCCATCAACCGATACTATGAGTGACCCTCCCGTGTTGGACTGACAATCTACCGGCTGCAACATAGTAACATTTGCTGCTATTATATAAATATCTTTTGTAATCGTTGCAGGTGCATTACCCGGACCACTAACGGTCAAAGAAACGGTGTATTTACCCGGTGCAGAAAATGTATGGGTGGCATTTGCTGTGTTGGCTGTATTATCTGCTCCGGATGCGGGATCACCAAAATTCCAGTCATAAGACGAAGGGCAAAGTGCAGATGTATTTGTAAAACTTACCGTGTTGTTGTTTACACATGTATATGTAAAGGATGCTACATTGGGTGGCGCTTCTGAAATTTTAATATCATCAATAGCAAATCCATCAAAACTATTGCAAATGGTGCCGGCTCCAAAAATGAAACGGAAAATTACACCCGATTTGCCACCCAGATAAGGCATGGTGTGTTTGGCCTGCACCCAACCATTGCTACCATTGCCTCCATTGCAGCCGCCGCTTGTGGGCTGTTTATTGCCCGACCAGCCATCTCTTACTCCACTTAGGGGCGATAAATAATTGATGGGTGAAAAATTAAACCAGTTTGTGTTCAGGCAGTTTACCGGATCTCCTGCTGCGCCTACATTTGTCCAGCTGGCGCCATTGTCCAATGAATATTGAAAACTGCCACCATCAAAGCGTTGTTCTGTTTCCCAAAAAACTTTGAACTCAATGTATGGATATTGAACACCGGTAAAATCAAAACACGGACTTACTAAAAATGAAGCTTCCGAAGCTGTATAACTGCTGCCAGTGAGTCCGCCGGTGATCCAGCACTTAGTACCACTGCCAGCACCTGTTATTACCGGTTTATTAGGTGTGCCCCATGCCCAGTCATTTCCAAAACCACCCGATACCCAACCACCGTCACTCGTCTCAAAATTCTCTGTGTAGGGAAATGCGGCAATACCTCCAGTACATTGTGCCCTCAATCCATTGTTCCCAATAAAAAGCAGAAAAAAAATAAATACAAACTGCCGCATAAGTCTTTACCTGATTATTGCAAACGGCAAATTTAAGTTTATGTATTTTAATGTTATGATAAGTTTGAGTTCTTGATGTTTTATTCAGCTTCTATTATTTCATAGCGAAAACGACATTATGGTTTTTTATTCACATTTATATTTTTTGTACCAAGTCTAATGGTTACCATGTTGTTTCTCTATAACTTTCCTGTCTATTTACAACCCATTTATGCTAACCGCTTCTGCTTCCGCTTTTCGCATCATCAGTTATCACGATTTTGCAGCAAGAAGACAACATATTCAAACTGGACAAAACGGGCTCATTGCATTAAAAGCATTTCATAGCGGCGAAATGATTACCGGTTTTCATGCCGGCACAATTGCTGCTACACCTACATATCTTACGGTACAAACAGGCTTGAGAAGACATATAACACTGGAACCTGATTTTCTGCAATACATCAATCACAGCTGCAACCCCAATGTATTTTTTGACACAACCAAAATGCAATTGATTGCTTTGAGATCCATTGAACCCAATGATGAATTGACATTTTTTTATCCTTCTACCGAATGGAAAATGAGCCAGGTTTTTTATTGTAAATGCGGACAAATGAATTGCCTCGGCGAAATTAAAGGTGCAGCATTTCTAAGCGCCGAAGATCGGTTACGTTTTCGTCTCACAGACTTTATTGTATCCAAATTGGCAAAAAGAGCAGCAAGAATAAAACGAGCATGAATATGATGAAAAATGAAAAGGCTTATTCAGATTTGAATCCCTTTACCATTTGGGTATTAGCTCCGCACATTGAAACGAACGATCCCAACCTAAGCTATTATTATGATTTTTCTCAAAGCATAAAAGAATACACTGCTGTTTTTAAACAGCTTCAGGCAAAATGGAAATGGCAACCGGTAACGATTCATAATTACAAGCAAATAATTGAGCAGATAGCAAACGATAAAAACGGAACGACACCGCTTGTCTTTAATATTTGTGATGGCGACGAAGTAAATGGAGCACCGGGTATTTCTATTATACACGAACTGGAAAAACATGGCCTTGCTTACACCGGCTCCGATGTTCATTTTTACGAACTTACTACTTCAAAAATTCCAATGAAGAAAGCCTTTGATAGGGCAGGAGTTCCCAATTCAAAATGGGCGGTTGTTTCCGAAAGTCTGGAGCCTTTAATAAATCTAATGAACGAAGACGGGGCTCCCTTAATTATTAAGCCCGCCGTTTCGGGCGGCAGCATGGGCGTATCCGTTAAAAATGTGGTGAGCAATGAAACAGAACTTAGAAACCGGCTGGAAGAAATAAATAAAGGTTATCGGGGCTGGAACCTGATGGCAGATGGATTATTCGTTGAACAGTTTATTGCCGGATCTGAATTTACCACATTTATTACCGGCTCTGCCAACGATGAAGCTCATTGCAAAGTATATGAACCTGTTGAAAGAGTTTTTCATCCATCGCTACCCGAGAAAGAAAAGTTTTTATCTTTTGATCGCCTTTGGGAAATATATGAAGAGGAAACGCCTATGCCGGGTAATGAAAATTTTTATAACTACCGCCCCGTTAATGGTTCCCTTGCAGATGAGTTGAAAAAATTAAGTTTGAAAGCATATAAAGCCTGCGGCGGAAAAGGTTACAGCCGCATCGACATCAGGCAAGATGCTGCAAGCGGAAAACTGTTGCTGCTCGAAGTAAATGCCCAATGCGGCCTGAGCGAAGATGAAAACTACACATCCATCGGTGCTATTCTTAAGGCTTCTGATATTTCTTTTTCCGAAATTGTATTGGAGATCATTGAGGATGCACTGCGTAGAAATTTGAAAAATAAATTAGTTACTGCTTGAAATATTTATTTTGCTGAACCCAATCCAGTAGATTCGTTTTATGAAAGTTTGTGTGCTGCAGCCCGATTATTCCACTACCGGAGTAGATTATAAAAACTACGATCCGCCTCGCCACCTTAGCAATTTGTTGCCGGCCCACGAAGTACATCATGTTTTCTTAAATAAACTTACAACGTATAAGCAACTAAAAGACTTAAGTAAAGAAGGCTTTGATATTTTTATAAATCTCTGCGAAGGTTATCTGGAATGGGAGGTGCCCGGCATTGAAGTAATTTATTATTTGGATTTATTAAAACTTCCTTATACCGGGCCTACCGCAAAACTGTATGACCCACCCAAAGAATTGATGAAATATGTGGCTTACTGCGAAGGTGTGAAAACGCCGGGTTATGTTTTAATAAATAGTTTAGATGATGTGAATGAAGCGCTCAGGCAATTAAAATTTCCAATGTTTGTCAAACCTGCCAAAGCCGGTGACAGTCTGGGTGTTGATGAAAATTCTCTGGTAAACACAAAAGAAGCGCTGCTACAAAAATGTGAAAGTATTCTGGATGAGTTTGGTTCACTGCTTGTAGAAGAATATATAGACGGAAAAGAGTTTACTGTATTAGTTGCTGCCAATGACGATGGAAAAACCTGTACCGTGTATCGGCCGGTGGAATACCGATTTCCAAAAGACAGAAGTTTTAAAACCTATGCGCTAAAAACTGCCGAGCTTCATCCTGATTGTAATCTGCCCTGTAACGATACTGTTTTAGACAAAGATTTGAGAGTTGCTGCCGAAAAAATTTTTAAAGGTTTTAATGGCCAAGGCTATGCCCGGCTCGATTTCAGGGTAAATGCAAATAACGAGTTGTATTTTCTGGAAATCAATTTTACCTGTTCTGTTTTTTATAATGATGGTTATGAAGGTTCGGCTGATTATATTTTATTATATGATGGCATTGGTAAAGCAGGTTTTTTAAACCATATCATTCAGGAGGGAATAGCGAGACACCAAAGAAATCAAAAGCCCTTTATGATGAAGGGCAACGCCATTGCGGGTTATGGTATTTATGCAAGCAGAAATATTTCAAAAGGCGAAATAATTTTTAAGGGTGAGGGCCGCACTCAACGTATCATTACAAAAAGATATGTGGAGCAAAACTGGAACGAAGCAGAAAAACTTCATTTTCGTCGCTATGCCTATCCTGTAAGCGAAGCCTTGTTTATTTTGTGGGATGAAGAACCCGGAGAGTGGGCGCCACAAAATCATTGTTGCGAGCCTAATACTGCTTTTGACGGTTTGAATGTGCTTGCATTGCAAAATATAAGGGAAGGCGAAGAGCTTACACTTGACTATGCACAGTTTCTGGATGAAAACATGGAACCTTTTTCTTGTGAGTGTAAATCAGAAAAATGTCGAGGGCTTATTATGGGCATTCCCGGAAACTCGCTTACACACAGAGAGAAAAATAAAATTGTACAGTAGATTTTTAGCGTCCCATATACACCATCAGTATCTGTACATCGCTGGGGTTAATGCCCGATATACGACTGGCCTGGCCCAAGGTTCTGGGTTTGATGCGTGTAAGCTTTTCACGGGCTTCATTGCCGAGTGAGCTGATTTTTTTATAATCAAACTTTTCCGGTATTTCCAATTCTTCTAAATGCGACATGCGTTGCACCAGTTCTTTTTCTCTTTCAATATAAACATCATATTTTATCTGAATGGATGCTTGTTCAATGCTTTCTTTTGAAAAAGCAGCAAGCGCAATTTTCAGTTTGGGTACTGCTTCCGCAAAATCTTTTAACTCAACATCCGGTCGCAATAATATTTTTTGCGCTTTCTGCTTTTCGTTGATTGGAGAAGAATTCAATTCTGTAAACCAATGATTGATCTCTGCAGGCTCAATGGACAAATCTTTCAAAATAGTTTTTATGGCCGCTACATCTTTTTTCTTTGCTGTTACATTATCCATTCTTTGCTGCGATGCAAGTCCCATTTTATAACTCAAGTCCGTCAATCTCAAGTCTGCATTGTCCTGGCGCAGCAGTGTTCTGAATTCGGCCCTTGATGTAAACATGCGATAAGGCTCTTGTGTTCCTTTGCTTATCAAATCATCAATCAATACGCCAATATAGGCATCACTTCTTTTTAAAATTAATGGCGTATCTTCTTTTGTTTTTTGATGTGCATTAATACCGGCTATCAAACCCTGACAAGCCGCTTCCTCATATCCGGTGGTGCCGTTTATCTGTCCGGCAAAAAATAAATTACTGATGAGTTTTGTCTCCAGTGAATAATCTAACTGTGTAGGTGGAAAATAATCGTACTCTATTGCATAACCCGGCCTAAACATTTTTACATTTTCAAAACCTGGAATACTACGAAGTGCTTCGTATTGAACTTCTTCGGGTAATGACGTTGAGAACCCGTTTATATAAATTTCAACTGTGCTCCACCCTTCCGGTTCTACAAACAATTGGTGCCTTTCCCGCTCTGCAAAACGGTTTATCTTATCTTCTATACTTGGGCAATAGCGAGGCCCTACTCCATCTATTCTTCCGGCAAACATGGGACTTCGATCAAATCCGGTTTTTAATATATCGTGAACTTTTTGATTGGTATAAGAAATCCAGCAACTTCTTTGCTCCTTAGGTTTGGTTGTATCCGTAAATGAAAAGCCCACAACTTCCTCATCTCCAGGCTGTTCCTCCATTTTTGAGTAGTCAAGACTTCTACCATCAATTCTCGGCGGAGTACCCGTTTTCAACCGATCACTCTCAAAACCCAGCGATACCAATTGCTCGGTAATGCCCGTTGCTGCTTTTTCTGCCATTCGCCCGCCTCCAAAATTTTTCTCTCCTATATGAACAATTCCGTTCAAAAAGGTTCCGTTGGTCAGCACTACGGCTTTTGCCCTTATTTCGTGCCCCAAACCCGTAACTACCCCCAAACATCGATTCTCTTTTATCAATAAGCCCTTCACCATATCCTGATAAAAATCCAGGTTTTTGGTATTTTCCAGCATTTCTCTCCACTTCAGGTGAAAAAGCATTCGGTCGTTTTGTGCCCTTGGACTCCACATAGCCGGCCCCTTGCTCCTGTTCAACATTCTAAACTGAATGGTAGATAAATCGGTAACAATTCCGGAATATCCGCCCATGGCGTCAATTTCTCTTACAATTTGACCTTTGGCAATGCCTCCCATTGCCGGATTACAACTCATTTGGGCAATGGTTTGCATATTCATCGTAACCAATAAGGTACGAGAGCCCAAATTAGCGGCAGCTGCAGCTGCTTCGCATCCGGCATGTCCGGCACCTACAACTATTACATCATATTCTGAAAACATGGGTTGCAAAGGTAAAGCAGTTACCCAAGAGTAGATTATTCAAATAATGGAAAAAGCTTCCATGTTCCACGTGGAAACATGGCGAAAAATAAAATCAGATTTCACGTGGAACTATCTGAAGTACTTTTGAAGATAAAAGTTTTCCTTTTCTCGTATCAAACCGGCTTCCTTTTTTGATTTATCGCCAAAACCGCAAAGATGGAGCACTCCATGGAAAATGACCCGGTGAAGCTCTGACTTAAATGAAACACCCAAACTGACTGCATTTTCCTTTACCCTGTCTATACTTATATATATATCACCCACTACCGGCATTTCGGGTTGAGAAAGTTCAAAACTAATAATGTCGGTAAAGTAATCATGCTTGAGATACTGCCTGTTTATTTCCAGCAGCTTTTTGTCCGAAACAAACACAAAGTTGAGTGTCTCCAATTTCCGTTTTTCCGTTTTAAAGATGGATTCAATAAATTTTTTTAAAGTCAACCTATTTGTCAAGGAAAATCCCTTTCTTTCAAAAAAGAAATAAACTTTTGATTTTGAAGTCATAGTTTCAAAATTCGTAAAGAAAACCCATAAAACAGAAGTAGATTTGTAACCAATTTTTGAGTTCATGATAATAAGGCTTTCAGAATTAAAACCGGGTCAGCAGGGAATCATTGAAGAGTTTACCAGCAATGAAATTTTTTTGAAATTGATGGAAATGGGATGTGTACCGGGTGAAACAATTTTGCTTGAACAAATAGCGCCGCTCGGCGACCCTGTATCGGTAAATGTTGCCGGCTACCACCTAAGCCTGAGATTAAACGAGGCTGAGCATATTCTTATTAATATAAATAATTGATTTTCAATATATTATGAAAATTGGGTTATACTTTGGCTCCTTCAACCCCATACATGTTGCACATTTAATTATAGCTAACCATGTGCTTAATGAAACCGAGATTGAAAAACTATGGTTTGTAGTATCCCCACACAATCCTTTTAAGAATGAAAATACTTTGCTAAACGAATACCATAGACTCAATCTGGTACAAGTAGCCACCGAAAATGATAATAGAATAAAAGCCGTGGACATTGAATTCAATTTGCCCAAACCATCTTACACATCAACCACACTTGCTTTTCTCTCCGAAAAATATACAGAACATCAATTTCACATCATCATGGGAAGTGATAGTTTTCAAAATCTTCATAAATGGAAAAACGCCGAATACATTATTAATAATTATAAAATTTTTGTTTACACAAGACCGGGATTTGAAATTCAAAATACTTTAGGAGCAAACCTGCAAGTACTCGATGCGCCACTACTCCAATTATCTTCAACACAAATAAGACAAAATATAAAAGATGGAAAATCGGTCCGCTATTTATTACCCGACAAAGTATTGGAAGAAATAGAAAAAGGAAGTTATTATAAGAAATAATTTTTTAAACCAAGTAGCCTAACAATAAACATCCGGCTACAATAAACGGAGGTGCAAGCTTTGTAAAACTCAACAAAGAAAACGTACCTAACATGACACCCAGGCTGAGTACAGTGCTTATCGGTTTTGCTTCCGAAAAAGTAATATCCTTCATCATATAAACAGCCGAAGCTATCATAATACCCACCACCACAGCGTTGATACCTTCAATAGATCGATATACAACAGCATACTTCTTTAGGTTGTTCCAAATTGGGAAAAAGAATAAAACCAATAATGCACTAGGCAAAAAAATGGCCACCATACCAATCAAGCAACCCAATAACTGCATCATCACTCTTTCATTTTCTGAACGTCCTACATCTTTCAAAGCCATACCGCCGGTATAAGCGGCAATGGAAAAAACAGGGCCGGGCATAGCTCTCACCATTCCCATACCGGCAAACAAGTTGTCTTCTGATATTTTGATCGCATCTGGATTTCTATGTTGAACATTCTTTTGTGTCGGCCTTACGCCCCACTGTTCATACATCATAGGCAATAAAACCTGGCCGCCGCCAAATACTAAACTACCCATACGATATGTGTTCTCAAAAAGATTGATCGGTTTCCGATGCGACCATTCATTAATTCTTGCCTGCTCACTCATAAATGCTGCAAACAAAAAAATGATTCCAAACAACCAAAAATTCCACCAACGAATTTTTCTTGGCTTTTGTTCTACCTGAGGTATTCTTTTATGACTAAAATTAGTGGCAATACCCGCAGCCAAAATCAAAGCGGGAATAACACCCGATACACCAAAAAGAAAATAAGTAACAACGGCTCCTCCCATCATGATAATCCAGGTAATGGTATTCTTAATAGCAAAAGGGAAAGCCGCAAAAGATGCATAAGCAATAAACCCAACGGCCATAGGTGCTATAAAACTAAAAAGCTTTGAACCACCTGCTTGCCCATCCAGATAGCTGACAAAAAAAGACAGGCCACCCATTAATATACAAGAAGGAAGTATCCAAATTAATAAGGTTAATACAGCAAGAGGAACGCCACCACGCTTATAACCAATTAATGTAACCGTTTGGGTAGAAGATGCGCCTGGCAACAATTGGCAAAATGCATTATACTCCATCAATTCCTGCTCGGTAATATACGGTCGATCCTTTACAAAATACTTCATCATCATAGCCAGATGCGCCTGAGGACCGCCAAAAGCCGTAACGCTATAAAGCATAACGGTGCGAAGGAATATAAAATGACGCAGTAGCATGGTGCCTTAAAAATAAATAAAATAGATGTAAAGAGCGCAGACTATCGTTATTCTATAAATGAGTAAATTGAAACAAAAAAATGAAGCCTACGCTGTTTTCGTTTCTACTACTTTTTGCAATTCCTGTGTTCGCACAGAAAACAGATAAACAACTACAGTCAAAAATTGAACAAGCCATTTCGGGCTTTCAGGGAGAAATTGGTATTTATGTAAAAAACCTGAGAACCGGTAAGACTGTTAACATCCATGCTGATACAATATTCCCTACGGCCAGTATTGTAAAAGTGCCCATTATGACCGGCATTGTTTATAAAATGAATAAGGGAGAATTGCACTATGATTCATTATTTACTTACAAAGATTCGCTGCTGTATGAAGGAGAAGATATTTTAGGCTCGTTTAAAAGCGGAGAAAAAATTGCTTTGAAAAAACTGCTGATGCTCATGCTAACAACCAGCGATAATACCGCCAGCCTATGGTTGCAGACTATTGCAGGGGGCGGTGCCAATATCAACCGAATACTGGACAGTCTTGGCTTTAAAGATACAAGAGTAAACTCCAGGGTGCCGGGCCGAGAAGCTTTTCGTGCTATTTATCAATGGGGGCAAACAACACCTAAAGAAATGGGTCAGCTGTTTGAAATGATTTATAACAGAAAACTTTTTTCATCCGACTTATGCGACAGAATGATGCGTATGTTAGCAAAAAACTATTGGGATGAAAATGAAGCCATATCTCAAATACCACCTACCATTGCCGTATTTAGTAAAAACGGATGTGTAAATAAAACCCGCAATGAAGCCATGATTGTAAACGCACCCAAGAATCCTTATGTGTTTTGCATTTTTACAAAAAACAACAAAGACATAAGCTGGACACACGAAAATGAAGCTTGGACGATGGCAAGAAAGGTTTCTAAACTGCTGTGGGGATATTTTGGAACTAAGCCATAGTTTCAGATTCTTTTGATCTTATTTTTATAAGAAATCCCGAAACAATAAGTACAAATAAATAGGAAAGAGAAATTTCATTAAAAAAATCTCCGGCAAGCAATCTGCTTAGTAAAAACATCATCAAGGCGGCAATAAAAATTAATAATGATTTTAATAAAAAGATGTTTTTGATTTTATGTTCCAATACCAGAAAAGTAATTATATAAATGGCAAGTAAAGGAAGCGAATATCCCAAACCAAATAAGCAAAAGAGATAATAAAAAGATAATACATCGCGGGCGCCAGCAGCAGAAACAAAAAAAACTTCGTACAAAGCAATTGCAAACGGGCCCATAGCAATGGTTATTAGCCAATGCAGTAAAGGATATTTAAGTTTTTCCCTTTGTTCCATGCTCAAACCCATTCGTAGCTAATAATACTTATCATAAACAAAGCAAGGTTGCACCCGTCTTCACACAACTTTCATTATAACTAACACCTTACTTCAAGAATTGATAAAAAATCCAACTCATTAAATAGGCCAGCCCCGTCATATATAACAGTTGTATAATGGGCCATTTCCAGGTTTTGGTTTCCCTTTTTACCACCGCCAGCGTACTCATACACTGCATGGCAAATACATAAAATACCATGAGTGATAAACCGGATGCCAGATTAAAAACAGGTGAGCCATCAGGCCGTTTTGCCTCTTTCATTTTTTCTTTGAGCATCAAATCCTCATCCCCATCGCCCACGCTGTATAAAGTGGCCATAGTACCTACAAAAACTTCTCTTGCTGCAAACGAAGTAATCAACGCAATACCAATTTTCCAGTCGAACCCCAGCGGTGCAATAGCCGGCTCAATAGCCTTGCCCATAATGCCGGCATAAGAATGTTCCAGTTTCTCGGTTTGCATTTCACGACTTAGCAATACAGTATCGGCACCAGGGGCAGCCATTCGTTGCTCGTACTGTGTAGTAATTTTTTGCATCGTATTGCCCGGACCAAATGAAGATAATCCCCAAAGTATGAGGCTTATAATCATGATTATTTTTCCGGCATCAAACACAAAAATTTTTGCTTTGTTGATCATGGTAGTTATCATATTACTCCACCTTGGCGAACGATAAGTGGGTAACTCCAGAATAAAAAAACTTTTCTCTTTAATATTGATAAACCATTTGGCTACATAAGAAACTACCAGCGCCATTACCAATCCCAATAGATAAAGACCCATCATCACCAATCCTTGTAAATTTAAAAAGCCTAATAGATTTTTATTGGGAATGACCAACCCAATGAGAATGGTATAAACAGGCAAACGAGCAGAACAACTCATCAACGGTGTAATTAATATAGTGAGCAGTCTTTCTTTTTTGTTTTCAATATTGCGGGCACTCATAATGGCGGGAACCGCACAGGCAAACCCGCTGATCATCGGCATTACACTTTTTCCATTCAATCCTACGCTTCGCATCAACTTATCACTCAAAAAACTGATACGGGCCATATAGCCGCTGTCTTCCAGCAGGGTTATGAGGCCAAATAAAATCATGATTTGTGGTACAAAAACCAATATACCGTTGAGTCCCGCTACAATTCCGTTTAATAATAAATCTGTCCAGCGGTTTTCGGGCAAAAATGATGATAGCCCCTGATTCAGCTTTAAAAAGCCAAGGTCTATCCATTCCATTGGATATTGCGCCAGCCAAAAAACACTTTGAAATAAAAGAAACAACACACCCAGCATAATGAGATAGCCCCATTTGCGATGCAAGAGCACATTATCCAATTTTTCTGTAAACAACTTTTTTTGCAAAGGCCCGGGTTCATCTACCGATAGCTGCATAATTTGCTTAATACGGTTGAACCGACTCAATATTTCTTCTGCCTGTGTTTTGGTAGGATTAAAATTATTTTTTACTTCAATCTGCTCCACCGATTCCTGCATGGCACTATTGAATGAAAAATTTTCATGATTGATAAGATAGTGAATGGCGGCATAATCGCTTAATTCTGGAAAATGTTGTTTCAGTTCATTTATCGTCTCCGGTGCTGCTGCTTTATTATCAATAAAATCCAGCAATGGCGCTTTATATTGTTGTTGAGATGTCAACAATATTGTTTTCTTCAACTCAGCAATGCCTTTGTTCTTACGTGGATTGATAACCACTACCGGCACACCCAGTTCTCTTTCCAGCGAAGCCACATCAATCTTGATTCCTTTGCTACGGGCAAGATCCATCATGCTCAGCGCAATTACTACCGGTATTTTTAAATCAATAAGCTGCGAACAGTAAAGCAGGTTTCTTTTCAGATTACTGGCATCGGCCACCGCTACAACTACATCTGCTTTTAGTGTTTCATCCTGTCCCATCATCACACGATAGCTCACCCATTCATCTTCTCTGCGAGGGTAAAGGCTATAAGAACCAGGTAAGTCAATAATATTGGCATCTATATTTGGCGCAAGCGAAACAGTTCCTGTTTTTTTATCAACTGTAACACCCGGAAAATTGCCAACCTTTTGATTTAGCCCAGTAAGACAGTTAAAAAGAGAACTCTTTCCGCTATTGGGATTGCCAACCAGTGCAATATGTAAACTTGTTTTCTTCACTTAAACCGGCAAAACTAACTTTCAATAAATGAATGATTTTACGAAATACGGTGTTTGCATCTTAAAAAGCGGAAAAACTATGACGAAAAAATGAAATAATAACTGACAAAAACCCAATAGCGCAAATACCTTTGCACAAAATTTAAAAACTGTTGAATATGCGACTATATAAATTTAAAATGCTGTTGCCGGTTTTCATTTTTGCGGCTTGCAGCGGGCCGGGCAACATCAGCTCCACATCGCCCGATGCTACTATTGCAGAATTAAGAAAAAATATAAGCTATCTGGCAGATGATAAACTGGAAGGTCGCCGCACTGGTACGCCGGGCGAACTGCTTGCAATGAATTATATCATCAACCAGTTTAAACAAGCAGGGCTATCGCCAAAAGGAAGCCAGAACTACATTCAGGCTTTTGAAGTGAATGACGGAAAAGTGATGGACAAAACCGTCGCATTAGCAATCAATGGCAATAAAATAGAAACAGGATTTTTTATTTTCCCTTTTAGTGCAGATACAGTGGTAAATGCTACTGTTCCGCTGCGCTCACAAGACGCCGGCGATCCGTGGATCTTTGATATAAAAACCATTTTGGAAGAAAACAAAAACGATCCGCATTTTGACCTTGCCGATTATGTATATAAAAACAGTAAAAAGGCTATTGACCGCGGTGCGGATGCTGTTGTATTATACAACTCTTCGGCTATTGACGACAAGCTGGTATTCAACGGCAAAGACAAATCGCCCATGCTGAATGGTGTGGTTTTGTATTTATCCAGAGCTGATGCTCAAAAATATTTTAACAATGGAGCAGATTCGGTTTCTATTCAAATTGTTTCGAAGCTGGATGAAAAGAAAAGAACCGGACACAATGTGGTAGGCTATATAGACAATGGCGCTGCAACTACAATCGTACTGGGTGCCCATTACGATCATTTAGGATATGGTGAAGATGGTAATTCCAGAAACACATCGCATGAAGCGGCCATACACAATGGCGCCGATGATAATGCCAGCGGCACAGCAGCATTAATTGAACTTGCCCGTCAGTTAAAAAAATCAAAAGCAACAAACAATAATTATTTGTTTATTGCCTTTTCGGGCGAAGAGCTGGGCTTATATGGTTCTAAATATTTTACCGATCATCCCACTATTGATTTAAAGGCCGTTAACTATATGATTAATATGGACATGGTTGGCCGCTTGAATGATAGTACAAAAGTGCTCACCATTGGCGGCTATGGTACATCGCCCACCTGGGGCAAGGTAATAGAGAAAGAATATTTTGCCACAAAACATGATATTAAAAAACAAGCACCTTCATTGGTAATAAAAATAGACAGCAGCGGTACAGGCCCCAGCGATCATACTTCATTTTACAGAAAAGACATTCCGGTTTTATTTTATTTCACCGGATTGCATACAGATTATCACAAACCATCGGACGATGCAGACAAAATAAATTATACAGGGGAACAAACGATTATAGCACATATCATGCAGTTGATTGAAAAGCTGAACAAAGAACCTCGATTGACTTTTGCTAAAACAAGAGAAACACAAACAACTACTTCGGCCCGATTTAGTGTAAGCATGGGCATCATGCCCGACTATACTTTTGCAGGTACCGGTGTAAAAGCTGATGGTGTAAGCGATGGCAAGCCGGCCCAAAAAGCAGGATTACAGGCAGGAGATATAATTATAGAACTTGGCGGGTACCATATCAGCTCCATGGAGTCTTATATGCAAACGCTGGGCAAGTTTAAAAAAGGAGAAACTGTAAAAGTGAAATACATAAGAGGCGGGAAAACACTGGAGACATCCGTAAGTTTTTAAAAAACACAGCATCATATTACACATTTATTTTTTGTACAGACGATGTAAAAAAAATAATGTAATAGAGTTGTAACTTCACTTTATGGCAGAACGTGCTTCCAAATTGATATTGGATAATGAAGAACTGACTCAGGGTTTTTTTGAAGACACCCGGCTACTGGGCATTATGGCGCCCATAAAAGATTATCAGTTTTGCTGGCAGCTAAACGCCAATACACAAAAAAATTTTCGTGCCAATCATGAGTTGGAGATCAAACTAAAGAAAAAAAGATATTATCATTTTTCTGTTTTTGAATATACAGAACCGGCAAAACAGCTGACCCATTTTATTTATAACAACAAAAACGATGGCGAATATTTGTTGCCCGAATTAAAACATCTTGATTTTTTGTGGCTCTTAAAAGGCGAAGCTGCTGCCGATGAATCGCTGCCGGAAATAATACAACAAATAAAAACGATAAATGCAGTACAATTGGTAGTAGAGCTGACCAATGAAAAAATAAAAAACAAAGAAAACCTTGTGTTGTAATTAAAAAACAGCCTGCCATGTGGACAGAAACCGACAATAAGCTATACAAAAAATTTCAGTTTGAAAACTTTAGTGCGGCCTTTGCCTTTATGACACGTGTAGCACTGGAAGCAGAAAAAATGAATCATCATCCTCTGTGGACCAATGTGTGGAACACCGTAGAAATATGGTTAAGCACACATGATGCCGGTAATGTGGTAACCGATAAAGACAGGAAACTGGCAGCAGCGATAGATCAATTAATATAAAACACTTTAACAATGCCCGCTGCTTCAGCAATATTAATGGTACGACCTGCTGCATTTGGTTTTAATGAAGAAACAGCCTTGAATAATTATTTTCAATCTGCCTCATCAACAGATGCTGCTACGCTGCAACAAAAAGCATTACAGGAATTTGACAACATGGTGGCCACACTGCGTAGTCATAATATAGAAGTGCTGGTAATAGACGACAGCCCGCTGCCGCCCAAACCTTCGGCAATATTTCCCAACAACTGGCTCAGCACTTCGACCGATGGAAAACTGTGTGTGTTTCCTATGTGTGCTCCCAACCGGCGGGATGAAAAAAGAGATGAAATCATAAAACAATTAACTGCCGACTATATTGTAAAAGAATTTCAAGACTGGAGCGAGTATGAAGCCGATGGAAGGTACCTGGAAGGCACGGGCAGTATGATAATAGACCACGATCATCAAATGATTTATGCAGCCATATCAGAAAGAACCAATATTGCTGTTCTTGAAAAATTTGCATCTGCAAACGGATATCAAGCTATTGCATTTATAGCAACCGATGCACAAGGCCGACCCATTTATCATACCAATGTAATGATGGCTCTGGGACAAAATTTTTGTGTATTGTGCGAAGAGGCCATTGAAGAAGAATGGGAGCTGATAGCCGTGCGGCAATTATTGGAAACCACCGGGCACAGCATAGTACCTATCAGCCGGGTGCAGATGAATGTATTTGCCGGCAATATGCTGGAAGTAAAAAACAAAGCAGGAGAAAATATCCTTATTATGAGTGAGGCCGCATTTCAATCATTAAGCGAAGCACAAAAAACACAATTAGAAAAATTTTCAAACCTGCTGCCTATAGGCGTACCCACCATAGAAGCAACCGAAGGCGGCAGTGTCAGGTGTATGATGGCAGAGATATTTTTGGAGAGAAGGGAGTAAATGTCTTCATCAATTACTTTCAAAAGAAAATAAAGAATTTTCAAATAAACTTTCTAGGTGATATATACATAAGAGCCCTTGTTAGTGGAATTTTTTCTTTTCTTCAATTGTATTTTTAATTCTTTGTCTAATGTCAATTTTTGCTCCGGTGAAAACAAATATTCCTGTCCCATATTCTCTTGCGTATTGGTTTGTTATCAATCCTGCAAGCGTTGCGTTTTGAAAAAATGGAGCTGTTTCTTGTAGCTCAACATTTACCCCTTTTACTTCTTTTATGGTAATTAAATTATCATACTCTTTGGATAAATCAAACCAATTCAAATAATCAGCATTGAATGAAACCGCTTTTAGATTTTGCTTTGTATAAAAGTTTATAGCCCCTGCCTGTCCATAATTATCGCATAGAATTAGCGTCTTATTCTTATTTGTAAGCTTTAGATAAGCACTATCCACTTTTAAAGCCAATTCTTTCCACCCAAGCATATCTGCAAAATCTTGTGGTAATAAATGGTCTTTGCCATCTTCCCAACGAAGCAAACCAAGCTTTTTATATTTTTCTGAATGTTGAACAATGTATTCCGGGCTTTTATTTGGAAATGCAACATTATAAATTGGAATAAATAAAAGTAGCGGAACTGCAATTGCAATGGGTTGTAAATATTTTTTCCACCCGTCTTTTAAAACATCTGAAAGAAAAACAGAACCAAAGGCTATGTAAATAGGATAAATGCCAATGGCGTAATAATCTTTAGCATGAAAGTAAAGAAAGGCTATTAATGTAAAGAGAATAGAAAAAAAGAAAAGCCTATATTTTTGGAAAGGTTTATAAAAAAGCAATGCATAAAAGGATGAAAAAATTACAATTAATGAGCCGATAAAGAAGAGCAGCTGATTTTTCAAAAAATCAAATCTATTTACATTTACTAATTGAGTTTGTTTCAATTCTTTTAAGTGGTAAAAGACAGGGAAATGATTATTGAACTGCCAAACAAGATTAGGCAAAATAAAAATCAAGCCCATTAAAATTGCTAAATATAAACCGGGTCTTAAAAATATTTTCCTGTGTTTTGTGATCAATAAAGAAGGAAAAACACCAATTAAGAGAAAGACAATGTTGTATTTATTCAAAAACCCAATGGCAAATGCAATGGCTCCTACATACAGCCATTTTAAATCTTCCGTTTTGATATATTTAATTAATATAAAGTATAAAACAGTCCAACTTAATACATCTAAAGAATTGGGTTGATACAATATGTTTGTTCGCAATAAT
The DNA here is from genome assembly GCA_022708055.1 of Bacteroidota bacterium. Lineage (GTDB taxonomy): Bacteria > Bacteroidota > Bacteroidia > Chitinophagales > Chitinophagaceae > JJ008. Next base: position 83,189 of record JAKIZK010000002.1, on the reverse strand, counting down.
GAAGAAAATAAAACACAAGTTGCCCCTAATATCAATGCAAACAGGTTTCCATTTAAATCTTCTATTGCTTTCCAAACTATAAAAATTGTCAATGCGCCATACAGGGCCGGGAAAAACTTAATCCAAAAAATTGAATTGCCGAGTAGTTGAATAATATATGAAGTCCAGGAAGTAAGCGGTGGTACAGAAAGGTATCCCCAAGCCAAATGATTTGCCTGGTCAAGATGCAAAAATTCGTCGCGTTGCAATTCATACACGCTGCTTAACAATAAAAATTGCAGCAAAAATTTAAGTCCAATGAAACCTAATAAAATTGTTGTCTTTTTGGTCATTGAGAAGGGTCTATTAAATTTATTGTCAACAGTTCACGCATTAGCGATGAGAATGAACACGAAAAGGTTTTTTGCCACGGAATCACACGAAATGACACGAAAGATTTTCTTTGTCTCAATAAAACACAAATAGGACTCTTTGTGAATCTTGGTGTCCTTGTGACTTTGTGGCGTTTTTGTTTGCCACGAAAAGATTTTTGCCACGAATTCACACGAAAAATATTTAAGTCACGAAAGCACACGAATGGGCACGAAAGATATTTTATATAAATGCAATTTGATAGACAGGTATGCAAAATTATATTCCGGCCTGTTTGCTGATCTCCAACATTCTTTTGATGGGCTTTAATGCTGCCTGTCTTAATGATTCCTCCATCAATATTTCCGGCTGCTCATATTTCATACATAGATATAACTTTTCTAATGTATTCAATTTCATGTGTGGGCAATCGTTGCAGGCGCAGCTGTTATTGGGTGGTGCGGGTATAAATGTTTTGTGCGGACTGGCTTTCATCATTTGATGCAATATGCCGGTTTCGGTAGCTACTATGTATGACTGCGTGTCATCAGTTTGTGTGTATTTTAAAAGCCCGGTTGTACTGCCAATGTAATCAGCTAACCTCAACACAGGCTCTTCACATTCAGGATGTGCTATCAACTTGGCTTCCGGATGGCGAACTTTTAATTTGGTTATTTTTTCAAGACTAAATATTTCGTGTACCATACAAGCTCCATTCCACAACACCATATCCCGTCCCGTTGTTTTGCTAATGTATGCACCCAAATTTCTATCCGGCGCAAATATGAGTGGCTGCTCTTTAGGAAAACTTTCTACAATATATTTTGCATTGCTGCTCGTGCATATTACATCACTCAGTGCTTTAATGCCCGCACTGCAGTTGATATAACTCACTACTTTATGATCGGGATGCTGTTCCTTAAATTTTTTAAACAAGGCCGGCGGACAACTATCACTCAACGAACATCCGGCATTCAAGTCGGGCAATAAAACTTTTTTATTTGGGTTTAAAATCTTTGCAGTCTCGGCCATAAAATGCACACCGGCAAAAACAATCATATCCGCCTTTGTTTTTTCGGCCTGCTGGGCCAAACCCAGACTATCGCCAATATAATCAGCCACATCCTGTATATCCGGCTCCTGGTAATAATGCGCCAGCAACACTGCATTTTTTTCTTTTTTCAGTTTTTCAATTTCACTAAACAAATCCAGTGTAGGATCCAGTTCTATATCCAGAAAACCTTTTGTTTCCAAATTTTTTACTGCCGTATCAAATGCTGCCGTGCTCATAGTCTATATTTTTTCTTGCGGCAATATTCCGTCATCTTTCAAAACTTTCAAATGATTTTTTTCAGCCGCCCTTATTAATACAATAATATTATTAATATATATTTTTAAAAAAAGAGTATATTATTATTATGCCTGTGAATTAGTGGATAAACATTTTTACAAAATTAATCTTTTATCAAAATCCACATATTAATCTGTTTAATCCACAGGGTACAAATGAGCAGGAGTAAGGGTTTCAGCATGCTTTCCACACGATTGTGTATAAACTAAATAGATATTTCTGAATAAGTTTTTTAGGCTGACTATGTGAATATTGGTGGTATAATTAAGAGGCTAATGACAATTTTCATAAACCCAAAGCCCAACATAAAATATGCTATCCAATCTTTCAGTTTCATATCCACGTTTCACAAATGGTTATCCACAATATTTTTTGTCTGTCAACAATGCAAAGTGGAGAAATTGTTTGAATGCCTATTCAAATAACATCATAAAACAGCTAAAAAGAAAGCCGTATTTTTAAGCCCGCATTATTTTTTGATTAATCTGTTCAACAAAAAAAGAACTAAGTATGAAATATATCAAACACCTGCTGCTGGTACTCACCCTTCCTTTTATTTCCATTTTTACAAAAGCCGATGAGGGTATGTGGCTGCCACTACTGCTGGAAAAACTGAATGAAAAACAAATGAAAAGTCTGGGGATGAAGATAAGTGCTTCCGATATATATAATATAAATAAAGGAAGCCTGAAAGACGCGATTGTAAGCTTTGGCGGTTTTTGTACCGGAGAAATTATATCAGATAAAGGGTTGGTACTTACCAATCATCATTGTGGATTTGATGCTGTACAAAATCATTCTTCGCTTGAAAATAATTATATACGGGATGGATATTGGGCAAAAGATAATAAGGAAGAATTGAAAAACCCGGGTTTGTTTGTAACGTTTATTGTGCGAATAGAGGATGTGAGTAAGCGGGCATTGGCAGGTGTAGATGCATCGCTCAACGAAAAAGACAGACAGGCGCAGATTGATAGAAACATTGCATTAATAAATAAGAATGCAAAAAAAGAAAGCTATCAGAAAAGTTTTGTTCGAGGATTTTTTGAAGGTAATCAATATTATATGTTTATTACCGAAACCTATAATGATGTAAGACTGGTAGGCGCTCCCCCTGCGGCTATTGGCAATTTTGGAAAAGATACAGATAACTGGATGTGGCCACGCCATACCGGAGATTTTTCCATGTTTCGCATTTATGCCGGTAAGGATAATAAACCAGCCGATTATTCGCCCGATAATGTGCCCTATGTACCTAAGCGTTCATTAAGCATTTCGCTGGATGGTGTAGCGCAAAATGATTTTACGATGGTATTTGGTTTTCCGGGTCGTACCAATGAATATTTATATTCAACCGCAGTAGAGCAAATCAGAACGATAAGCGACCCGGCAAAAATTGCCATTCGTGAAAAAGCGTTGGGCGTACTTAATAGTTTTATGCGCAAGGATGAACAAATAAAAATTATGTATGCATCAAAATATGCAGGCGTAGAAAATTCTTATAAAAAATGGAAGGGCGAAGTGCTGGGCCTCACCGTATCGAATGCGGTAGCGAAGAAAAGGGCATATGAAACCGACTTTCAAAGAAGAATAGCCGCCAATCCCGAGTGGAATGCAAAGTATGGAAACCTCTTTGCTTATTTTGACAGAGCTTATAATGAACAGTCGAAGTACAGCCTGGCTCGTGATTATTTTAATGAAACCATGGGCCGTATTGAGGCATTTACAATTGTAAACCAAATCAACAGCCTTCAAAATATTAAAGAAAAAAATGGAGCTGCGGCATTTGCAGATGCGGTTCCTAAGGTGGTGGACAGATTACAGGATATATATAAAGAGTATAGTCCTGCAGTAGATAAACAACTTTTTATTGTTTTGATGGAAAATTTTGTAAACAATCAACTGCAAGAATTTATTGCTCCTTTTTTGCAAAAAAAAATAGAACTGTATAAAAATAATATTGCAGCATTAGCAGATGATGTTTATAGTTTAAAAAGCCTTTCGCAGCAGGGCGATATCACCATGAAGGGATTATTAACCAATGCCGATGAGTGGGTAAATGAAAACAGCAATAGTCTGGCTTTTCAACTTTTTAATGAATTAAGAAATCATTACACCAGCACAGTAGTGCCCACCCTAAATGAAATGCAGGAGAGTATCAATCAAACTCAAAGAAAATATATGCAGGCGCAGATGGATGTGTTTAAAGAAAAAACATTTTATCCCGATGCCAACAGCACCCTGCGTGTTACTTACGGAAAAGTAAATGGCTACCGTGCCAGAGATGCAGTGGATTATCAAATAACCACCTATCTGGATGGGGTGATGGAAAAATATGTACCCGGAGATTATGAGTTTGACGTGCCCGAAAAACTTCGTGAGCTTTATAAAAACAAAGACTATGGCCCATATGGAGCCAATGGAAAAATGCCGGTTTGTTTTATAGCGCAAAATCATACTACGGGAGGCAATAGTGGCAGCCCGGCTTTAGATGCCTGGGGCAATCTGGTGGGTTTAAATTTTGATCGTGTTTGGGAAGGAACGATGAGCGACATCAACTACGATCCGGCCATTTGTAGAAATATAATGGTGGACATTCGTTATGTACTTTTTATTGTAGATAAATATGCCGGAGCCGGTCATTTAATAAATGAAATGAAGCTGGTACATCCCAAAAAACCAGGTAAGGCGGCTAAAAAATAACAACAGATTAAGCAATGTGGCAGTGCCCGCTCAGTTTTATGTAAGAAAAGTGGAAAAATGGCCTGTTTGAAGCATAACTAAAACCCGTTTTTACCCACAGTATATCCACAAAAGCCCTATTTTTGCCGTCCTTAAAAACAGGGTACACTATGTCTATTATTCAAGATATAAGGGACAAATATGCGAAGGTATCAATCGCCCTTATTGCATTATCGCTGGTAGGTTTTATTCTAATGGATCGCTTTGCCGGAAAAGGTGCTGGTTCTGTCAGCCGTTCAAAGTCGGTAGGTAGCGTAAATGGAAGAGCTATTAGCGCCACCGATTTTGAGCAAGAGATTGAAATGAATGTAAGTAGCTATGAGCGTCAGGGTTATCCTGTAGATCCTGCTTTCAGACAAAATTTGGTAAACAGTGTGTGGGATCAAATGATTGATCGTTCGCTTGTAGAAGCAGAAGCAAGTAAACTGGGGATAGAAGTAGGTAAAAAAGAAAGGGGCGATGTTTTCTTTGGCGAAAACGCACCTCAGGATTTTAAAAGTGCCGGCACAGGCGAAAACGGAGTATATGATCCCGCACTTGCAAAAAAGAATATTGAGCAATATTTAAAAAGCACACAAACCACTCCCGAGCAGCGAGAGCAGTTGAAGCGATATATGGAGCAGTTGGTATTTCAGCGTGTTCGTGAAAAATACCAGGGACTGTTTACCAGCAGCGCCAATACACCCCGTTGGCTTGCCGAAAAACAAATAAGTGATAACAGCCAGATGGCGAAAGTGGCGGTTGTAAAATCGCTTTACAATTCAGATTCTTTGTTTCGTGATACCACGATAAAAATTTCTGATAAAGAAATAGCAGATTACATCAATGCGCATAAAGATGCTTACAAGCAGGAAGCCACCAGAGAAATCAACTTTGTTGTTTTTAGTGCACAACCTACCGGTTCCGATTCTTTGACTATTAAAAATGAACTATCGGTTTTAAAACCGGAATTTGACACAACACACGAAATTGCACTTTTCTTGCAGCGCAACGGAAGCGATTATCAAGATGTATATGCGCCGCCGGCACAATTGTCGCCCATCTTTAAAGACAGTATAACCCGTCTTCCCCAAAATGGTGTGTTTGGCCCTTATCTGGAAGGCGGTAGTTATGTTATGGCAAAATATATTGATTCAAAAGTGTTGCCCGATTCTATCAAGTGCCGCCACGTATTGGTAAGTACAGATGTAGCACAAGGCGGTTTTCCTGATAGTATTGCACTGCAAAAAATTGACAGCATAAAACGCGCAATTGAAGGTGGTGCTTCCTGGGCGGATATGGTAAACAAATACAACCCCGCCAGCGATGGCAGCCGTGCACAAAACGGAGAAATGACTTTTGATGCCTTTAGCGTACAAACCGGCATGAACTCGGGTGGTTTTGCAAAAGAGTTTGGACAATTTATTTTATACGATGGAAAACCCGGTCAAAAGAAAGTAGTGAAAACCAGTTTTGGTTATCATTATATTGACATCATGTCTTATATAAAACCACAGACAAATTATAAAATTGCTTATCTGGGCAAAACCATTATTGCCAGTCAGGCAACAGTTGATTCTGCATTGCAGGCTGCAAACGAATTTGCGGGCAGCATAAAAGATGCAAAATCATTTGACGATGTTTTCCAAAAAACTTTAAAGCCTAAAGGATATAATAAAGCAATAGGAGTCAACATCAAAAAAATGGATGGTAGCATTACCGGTATTCAGGGTTTTTCAAGACAGTTTGTAAGAGATATATATGCTGCCAGTCTGGGCGAAGTATTAAAGCCGGCAGAAGTAGATAATAACTGGGTAGTAGCGGTAGTAACTGCAATAAACAAAGAAGGAACACAGTCTATTGCAAGTGTAAGGCCAAGCATTGAAACGATGTTGCGTCACAAAAAAATAGGAGAGCAACTCAAACAAAAAGCAGGTAATATAACTAGCTTAGGTCCTGTTTCTGCATTATTAGACAAACCGGTACAAACCATAGATAGTTTAAGAATGACATCGGGTAATCCGCAAGCAGATATGCCTTATGATCCCAAAGCTTTTGGTGTAATTTTTAATCCTTCAAACAAAGGAAAAATATTTCCACAGTTGGTAGTAGGCGAATATGGCGTATATGGCATACAGGTAGAAAATGTAAGTGCCAGCAGTACGGGTGCAAATGTAGAAGACTATCGTAAGCAACAAGCCGGACAGGCAGCCTTTATACCCTTGCAGGTATTGAAGAAAAGCGCAACGATAAATGACAAACGTACTTCGGGTACCAATAATTATTAATCTTAAATTACAAGCATAATAAAAAGCCGGTCAGTTTTGATCGGCTTTTGTTTTTTCAAAAAATCTGTTATTGATGAATTTAAAAATCTTCTACATGCAACTGCAAAAATTTTATTTTTTGTGATGCAGTAATTTCAAATTCAAAATGAGTCGTTAATGCTAAATCGGGTCGAACGGTTGTAATCAACGATAGCGTAAGTTTATTTTTTTTGTTATCAAATCTTGCCTCCAATTTGCTTTTAGTATTTTCTACAACTTCAATTTCGGGACTGGAGCCTTTATTGTTTTTGAAAAAAGACTCAATATCCAATTTACTAATTGTTCTCCTCAGGTCAATTGAGAAAATGGAATTGAAATACAAATCAAAGTCGGCTTCGGTAAATGGTTTTATGTCTTTTGGCTTTATTTCCGTTACCAGTCTGGAGTCGGCATAGTACCAGATTTCGTTTCCTTTATTTTGAATGGGAAATTCAAAAAAAGATTTCAGCGCTTCGCTGTCGCCGGTTGCAATAGCTTTTTGCAGTTCAAGAAAGCTGTCTTTCCAATTTTGGTTATTATTATTTAGTTGTGTTGTAGTTTCTTTATCAGCCTTATTTTCTTTCGAATTGTTGCAAGAAAGAAAAATAAGAATATAAAAAATAAACAGCGATTTTTTCAAATTGTTGTATTTAGCGGAATTGAAAAATAAAAGAACAAATGTAATACCTGCCAACATAAGCTGCACAAATGCCCAATTAAACAGTAAGGTTTCTGTGAACAGTAATCAAGGTTGATATACAATTCCGTTTTTTGCCACGCCAAATACTTATTTGACCAATTTATTCAGCACAGCGTAAAAAACTTACGATTAACTAAACAAATACTCCACGTCTTCCCTTGTCAATGCTTTTACAAATGAAGCATCGTCAGAAATGATATCTTTTGCAAGTGCTTTTTTCTTTTCCTGCAGTTGCAGTATTTTGTCTTCAATGGTATCCTTACAAATCATGCGGTAGGCAAAAATATTTTTGGTTTGCCCGATGCGGTGTGTACGGTCAATGGCCTGCTGCTCTACGGCAGGATTCCACCAAGGATCAACAATATATACATAATCGGCGGCCGTAAGATTGAGGCCCACGCCTCCGGCTTTCAATGAAATAAGAAACACTCGCACCTCAGTATCGTTTTGAAAACTTTGAATGGCTTTCTCTCTGTCGGGTGCCGATGTGCTGCCGTCAAAATATTCATATTTGATTCCCAGATCATCCAGTTTTTTTCTGATAAGGGCCAGCATACCCAAAAACTGTGAAAAGATTAAGGCTTTGTGATCGCCAATGTTTTCAGCAATCTCTCTGCCTAACTCTTCTAATTTGATAGAGTGGTTGTCAAATTTTTCCTGCTCGTTTAAGATGGCTGGTGAGTCACAAATCTGTCTTAGCTTCATCAACCCCTGCAAAATGGTGAGCTGCGATTTGTGAATGCCTTGCGTTTCTATAGCGCCCAATATCTGATTGCGAAAATCATTTCGGTAAGCATCATAAATACTTCTTTGCTCTTCTTCCATTTCACAAAAAAGAATCATCTCCTGTTTTTCGGGCAGGTCTTTAGCTACCTGCTCTTTCGTTCTTCTTAAAATGAAGGGATAAAGAATTTTTTTAAGATGTTCTTTTCTGTCCTGCTCGCCAAATTTATCAATAGGAATAGCAAATTCTTGCCGGAAAAACTCCATGGTACCCAGCATACCGGGATTTAAAAAATTCATTTGTGCAAAAATGTCAAAAGTATTGTTTTGCAAAGGCGTACCGCTCATACACAAGCGATGGGTTGCATGCAATAAACCTGCTGCTTTTGTTACTTTGCTGGATGGGTTTTTAATCGCCTGACTCTCATCTAGTATTACATAATCAAATGCAATACCCATCAGTAGTTTAATATCGCTGCGCAAAGTGCCGTAGGTTGTAATGGTAATTTCGTGGTTCATCATTTCATCTTGCAATCTTGTACGCAGCGGCCCATGATGAATTTTATAGGTAAGACCGGGCGTAAATTTTTTTATTTCATTCTCCCAGTTATAAATCAAAGTAGTAGGGCACACCACCAGTGCTTTTAGTTTCCCGTTTTCTTTTTGAAAGTATTCTAAAAAAGAAAGCGCCTGAACGGTTTTTCCCAAACCCATATCATCGGCCAGTATGCCGCCCCATTTTACTTCGGTAAGATAATTGAGCCAATGATAACCCGAAACCTGGTATGGTCGTAGTATATGACTTAAATGGGCAGGCGGCTCTATTTCTTTTATTTTATTAAACTGTCGAAGGTTGTCGTATTTTTCTTCAAGCTTTACAGCCAGCTCTTCTTCATCTCTTGTCATATACAATTCATCCACGACGCTCAAATGATAGCGGGAGAGCTTCAAGGTATCTGTTTTCCCCTCTCCCACTCGGAAGAGCAGAGAATATTTTTTCAACCATTCTTCCGGTAAAATGCCCAGCGTACCGTCATTGAGTTGTACAAATTGCTGCTTATTGGCCAACGCCCTTTTTACCTCGGCCACGGTTACATGCTGGTCGCCAAAAACAATATCTACCTTGGCATCAAACCAATCTGTATTGCTGCTGATGAAAATTTTGGTTTGTGGTTTGGCCGTGTTGAATCGGAAATTTTTTAATGCTTCAAAACCAAACACCGGCGTTTTCATATCCTTCATGGCATCTACAAAAAGAAAAAACCAGTTGTTCTTCAGCACATCGGCACCTTTAAGCGCCAGCGAGCCACTGTCTTCATTGTAGATAAACGCAGAATGAAGATTTTGCATTTTTTGAATAAACTCATTTTCTTTTTCACGATTGCGCCGAACGATTACCACTTTTTCGCCCATCGGCACTACCATTTCATCTCTATCTTTTGCTTTTGTTTCGTATCCTTTATATGAGAACACCGGTTGAAAAACGAGATACTCACCTTTTTCCACTAAAAACAATTTTATTTCGGGATTTCCATCAACCAGCTCTTTGACTAGGCTTTTATCAAAATCTACTTTATAAGTTTTAGCAAGTGGCAATATAAAATCTGCCAGCTTATTATTCCATTCATCTGCTTTTATTGATAATTTTCCTGAAGGCAGAAATTTTTCAAGCAGGTGAATGAGTTCAACGTTTTTCCAAAGCCAAGCCTGTTGATTATAGATAAAGAAAAACGGACTGTTGCTTTCATTATCCTGTAAGTCGTATTCAATACCACCGGCCTTTATTCTGCATTGAATCTGGTAGGCGCCGTTCTTTTTAATTACAAAAAAAGGAGTGGCATCAGCATCCTGTAATTGCAGCGTTTCCAGGTTGGCTGTTTTTAAAACTTTTTTATTGGGAAGTAAAAAAACAAAAGGACTTCCTGCGGCTGTTGTAAATATTTTTTTGAGTTTTGGCAACAGGTATTCTGCCATCAACTCTTTGGTTTCTGCCGGCAGGTCTTCGGTTTCATGGTGAATAATGTTTTCCCAAATACCCGAGAAAGGAGAATTGCGGCTTACATACTTATTTATTTCTACATCCTGCAATTTGCGCAACATAGCCAGTAATTCTTTGTCGCCTTCCGGAAGATTGTCAGTGTTGATATATCGTGTGATATCAGGCTTTTCAATTTTGTTGACAAAAGCATTTTGGGCATCGTTTACTTCGCCTATTATGGCATCTATGGTTACCTGCGGATAATTTTCTTTAGAAAAATTAAAGACAATGCCAATGCGCTGAGAGAAATCTTCCGCGGTTTCTTTATCTGTAATTTCTGTTTCAGATGTTTTTTCTTCTTTTTCTTTTATTGGAAGCAGCACGGGGCGCACCGGCACAGCTACCTGTGCCACTCTTTTGATACTGGAATCTAATACTCTCAAAAAAGGCTTCCCGTCTTTATATGCGAATTCAAATTTTCCTTTAAGATTATCGTTTAATGAATAGCCGTAAGCTTCCAGCAGTTTATTTTTTTCTTTATCCCAGTTGCGTATGCTGTCAAAATAATTGACACCATGCGAATTAAAGAGTTGTAAAAAAACAATTACTTTAGGCAAGCAAAGCGGATGTTTTTCGTCGTCGTAATCGCAGCTGGTATCAAAATTCCTTTCTTCGTTTTTGCGAATGAGTACTTTATAATCCTGATTGTTTAATCTGACAGTAGCTTTTACGGTTTCATTTTCTGCATGTTCAATTACGGCCTTGTGGGTACGTAGAAAGATTTCGGCATCGCTGTAAACCTCTTGTGAAGAAAAAAGACGAAGACTTTTAATCTCAATGGTCTTCATTTTTACAACGGTATGGCGTTGGTCATATTTTACCGATTCCGATTGCAGGTGCCCACGGTCAATCATTTCCTGCAGTTGAAAAAGAGCGGCAGCCTCGTGCCGGCAAATATCTCCCAGATTATAAGGGCAGCCGCAGCGAAGCGTGGTGGCTTGCGGCTCTTTAAATTTTTGGATATACACTTTATAAAATGTAGCATAACTGTCGTCCTTTACACGAAAAACGGCAGAACCAAAAAGGTCATCATATTCTACCAATTCTACAAAACCGATTGCATGAATTTTTTTTCCACGACGAATAACTTCATCAGTACCGTGAGTGTAAATGTATTTAATAAGGTGCGGTAGAGCCAAGTGATTTCTGAATTTAATGGTTTGATTTACGGTTTACTGTAAATCCAAATTTGGGTAATCGGCAAAGGTATGCGTACGCCTTTCAGATTTCCATAAGAAATGGAATAATAAATAAATAAATTTTTATCAGTAAGAATAAGAAAAAAATGATGTAACTTGTACGCCTTTTTTTTGCAATCTGCGGACTATAACAATGAGCTTTAAACACTTTTTTATCAGTGTATAAAAGTCTCTGCAAGTAAAGTATTTTACAGAATAAAGCAACCTTTCCATCCGGCATTTATTATCATGATATTCTTGTCCATATACTCACAAACAAAATAAGTGTTTCAACTTAAAATGTTTGCATTTGAATACTTGAAAACGCTTTTCAAATAAAGTGTGTAATATAAAATGAAATAATTTTTACTGGAACAAAAAAAATAAATGCCAATTTATTTGATATAAATTTTTATTAATTGATTTAAAACAATTTGTTGCGCAATACATTCAAATATTGTAAATATGTTTTGTTATCTCCCCCCCCTTACATTTGCCGTTTATAAATCAACAGCCGTTGATTTGTTAGCATCGAAGCATTTGAGTTGGTTTGGGTCTGTAATTGCTGTAGGAAGTTTTATAGATTGTATGTGGGGTTAAAACTTATTTTATATGTTTCATATCATATTTGCTGCATTTCTTGCGATCGTATTGTTTTCAAAGTATTTTGACTGGATTGCTTACAAGACTAAGCCTGATACAAAAACAATAATACTTATGATGGTTTGTACTTTGTTTGTTATTGCTGTCTTTATTGAAAAAGTATTAAAAATCAAAATGTAAACCTTTTGACATATTAAAGCCGGATTGTTTTGATATCCGGCTTTTTGTTTTCAAAAATTTGTAAGCAAATTTTATTTTGCAATCAACTTACCATCCACATATAGCGGCAATACATTTGCTGTATCGGGTGTAAGGCAGAATTTTATATCTTCTATCAATCCAAATCTTTCAACAAGGCGGTGATAATGCGTAAGCTGCGGTGCAAAATCCAATAAATTATGTTTATGCTTTGCATAAATGCTTTCGGCCATCAACGAACTATCGCAATGTATTTCAAATTCTTTTTTTATCTGGCGAATGACTGCACCCGCAAATAAAGTATCTTCCAGATTAAAACGATCTTTCCACCCGGCACAGCCCAGCACTACATTCTTTTTTTCAGAAACAAGAAAATCGCATACGGCAGTTAGATTGGGAAAAGAACCCGAAATAATCGTGTCTGCATTTTTATCAAGCGCCATTTGCAACAAACGTGTGCCATTGGTAGTAGTAAGTACCAATGTTTTATTTTCAATAAAAGTTCTGGGATATTCAAGCGGCGAATTGCCATATTGAAGTCCATCGGCAATTTTCCCATCTCTTTCGCCGGCAGCGATTGCGCCTATATTTTTACTGACTTCAATTGCTTTTGCTACCGAGTCAACCGGAATGATAGCTTTGGCACCATTAAATAAAACTGAGGCAATCGTAGAAGTAGCTCTGAAAACATCAATAATAACAACAACGCTGTTACTTAAATCGTAAAGATGTAATAAAGCTGGTGAAAGCGAAGTGTGCAAGGTCGGTTTGTGAGCCATAGTAGTTGACAAAAATAGTAAACCAAAGCATTATTGGTATATATTTTCCTTTTAGGATACTATTACGAATACATTTTAGACTTTCTTAATTTTGAAAGACAAACTATCTAAGTAGAATGATTGCTTTCGCGGTTTAATTAAATGGCTGAAAAAAAACTAATCAAATTATCGTCGAGCTTCTGTGCATTCCTCCGGGGTGTGAATGTAAAAGGAACCAATATGAAAATGGCCGAAGCGTGTGCTTTGTTTCAAAAAAGCGGAATGGAAAATGTGCAGGCTGTTTTAGCTTCGGGTAATATTATTTTTTCATCTAATAAAAACAAAAAGGAGTTAAAGCCAATACTTGAAAAAGCGATGTCGGATTATTTTAAATATGAAGCATTTCTTTTTGTAAAAACCAAAGAAGAAATAGCGGCGGTCATAAGTCACAATCCTTTTATAGCGCACCCCGGTTTTCATATTTATGGTTTTGCAGGCATAGAAAATATTGAAAACATACTGATGCATGAATTCCAAAAATCCGGTAAGGCAGAAAATGAAGAGGCAAAAATTGTAGAAGGATTTTTTTATTGGAAAGTGAATAAAGGAGATACTCTACATTCCGAATTTGGAAAAATACTGGGCAATAAAAAACTTAAGAATAGTTTTACATCAAGAAACATGAATACTTTTGAGAAGGTGTATAGGAAAATGTAAACAATGACCGGCCAAAAACTCTATATCAAAAATATGGTATGCAGCCGCTGCATTATGGTGGTGCAACAGGAGCTGGATAAACTCGGGCTGAAAACAAATTCGGTTACGCTTGGCGAAGCTGTCCTGGTAAAAGAACCAACAGCCGAAGAGAAAAAACAACTGGAAGCAGCATTGGTACGATTGGGTTTTGAATTATTTGATAATAAAAAAAGCAGGCTTATTGAAAAAATAAAAAACACCATTATCAGCATCGTACATCACCAAAACGAAGAGATAAAAAATAACCTATCCGATATTCTAAGCAAGGAACTGCACCACGATTACAACTACCTTTCCAACCTGTTTTCTGAAGTGGAAGGCACCACCATTGAAAAATATTTTATCGCACAGAAAATTGAAAAAGTAAAAGAACTCTTAGTGTACGATGAGCTCTCCCTGAGTGAAATCGCTTATAGAATGAATTACTCCAGTGTAGCTTATTTAAGCAACCAGTTCAAAAAAGTGACAGGGCTTACTCCCAGCTTTTTCAAACAAATCAAAGCAGATAAAAGAAAACCGATAGATAAGGTGTAAATCTTACAAATCAATCCCAGAAAAGCATAACATTTCTTCATGTTATTGTTACCAACTTTGTAGAATTAATTTTCTATCATGGCAACAAATAATAACGACACGATATTTCTTCCTTTGGAAAATGTAGAAAGCGAACATTGTGCCCTCATTGTGGACAAAGGTTTGTCGCAGGTAAAAGGTGTGGAAAGCCATAAGGTAGAACTCAATAACCGCCGGGCTGCTATTATCGTGGATGATGAAGAAGCTGTCGCATCTGCAGTGAAAGCGATCAAAGATTTGGGTTATGGTGTTACAACCATTAAAAAATCTTTTCCTGTTTTGAATATGACCTGTGCATCCTGTGCCGTGAGTGTGGAGAGTATGGCAAAAAATGTAAAAGGGGTAGTGAGTGCTGCTGTCAATTTTGCAACGGCTACACTTTCCATAGAATATTTACCCAACATGACCAACCCGGCTACTATTCAAAAAGCCATTCAGTCTGTTAGTTACGATCTTTTAATAGAAGATGAAAATACGCAACAGGACACACTGGAAGCCATCCATGAAAAAAAATTCAATGACCTCAAGCGAAGAACAATTGGTTCGGTGTTGTTATCCATTCCTGTAGTGGTAATTGGAATGTTTTTTATGCATATCCCTTATGCCAATGAGATCATGTTTGCTTTTGCAACTCCCGTTGTTTTATGGTTTGGAAAAGATTTTTTTATCAATGCATGGAAACAGGCAAAACACCGCTTTGCCAATATGGATACATTAGTGGCATTGAGTACCGGCATTGCATATTTGTTTAGTGTGTTCAATATGTTGTTCCCGGAGTTTTGGCTGGAGAGAGGCTTGCAGGCGCATGTTTACTTTGAAGCAGCAGCAGTTATCATTGCTTTTATTTTATTGGGAAAGATGCTGGAAGAAAAAACCAAGGGAAGCACTTCAACAGCCATAAAAAAATTGATGGGACTGCAACCCAAAACCATTACAGTAATTCAGCCGGATGGCAGTGAAAAACAAACAGCGATTGAAGCGGTGCAGACAGGTGATATCATTGTAGTGAAGCCCGGTGAAAAAATTGCAGTGGATGGCATCGTGGTTTCGGGCAGTTCGTATGTGGATGAAAGTATGTTGAGTGGAGAGCCGGTTGCCGTATTGAAAAAAGAAAATGAAAAAGTTTTTGCAGGCACCATCAATCAGAAAGGAAGTTTTCAATTCAAAGCAGAGAAGGTGGGTAAAGAAACCATGCTGGCACATATCATCAAAATGGTGCAGGATGCGCAGGGCAGTAAAGCGCCTGTGCAACGATTGGTAGATAAGATTGCGGGCATTTTTGTTCCGGTGGTGATGGGTATTGCTGTTTTGACTTTTATGCTGTGGATGATTTTGGGTGGCGATAATGGAGTGGTGCAGGGTTTGCTGGCAGCCATTACCGTCTTGGTTATTGCCTGTCCCTGTGCATTGGGTTTGGCTACACCTACAGCCATCATGGTAGGAATTGGTAAAGGTGCTGAAAAAGGAATCTTAATAAAAGATGCAGAGAGCCTGGAGCTTTCCAAAAAAGTAAATGCAGTGGTGCTGGATAAAACAGGTACCATCACTGAAGGCAAACCACAGGTTACCGGTATCAAATGGTTGAATGATGATGACAGCGCTCAGCAAATTTTAGTGAGTATGGAAAGGCAATCCGAACATCCATTGGCTGCAGCAGTAGTCAGTTATTTTAAAAACACCAACGGTGTTGCTTTATCTTCCTTTGAAAGTATTACAGGAAAAGGTGTGCAAGCTGTTTTGAATCATAAACTATTTTTTGCAGGCAATAAAAAATTTTTGGAAGAAAATAATATCAGCATAGCAAAAGAGTTATTGCAACAGGCAGATGTATGGAGCAGTGAATCCAAAACCGTTATCTGGTTTGCCGACAGTCAAAAAACTTTATCGGTAATTGCTATTGCGGATAAAGTAAAAGAATCATCCGCAACAGCGATTCAACAGTTGCAGGAGATGGGGATTGATTTGTATATGCTCACCGGTGATAATGCAGCTACGGCAACAGCCATCGCAACACAGGCTGGCATAAAAAATTTCAAAGCAGATATGTTGCCGCATCTGAAAGCGGAGTTTATTCGGCAGTTACAACAGCAAGGCAAAGTGGTTGCCATGGTGGGTGATGGCATCAATGACAGTACCGCATTGGCGACGGCTGATGTGAGTATCGCCATGGGCAAGGGTAGTGATATAGCAATGGATGTTGCGAAGATGACCATCATCTCTTCAGACTTAACAAAAATTCCACAAGCCATTTCACTCTCCAAACAAACCGTAGCCACTATCAAACAAAATTTGTTTTGGGCATTTATCTACAACGTAGTGGGCATACCCATAGCAGCGGGCATCCTTTATCCAATCAACGGCTTTTTATTAAACCCAATGATTGCGGGCGCTGCAATGGCATTGAGCAGCGTGAGTGTGGTGGGGAATAGTTTGAGGTTGAAGTGGAAGAGATAGCTACAGATGAACACATAATTTTAACCAGTACGAATTTTCAATTTATATTATACATCGTTATATTTTAAGCCATTTCTCAGTTGCAAAATAAATATTTCAACATCAACAATGAGGCAATTTTTTGAAACTGACAGACTGGGGCTATTCAAGTATAGCTAATTCTCTAAAATAATTGATTGATTTTTAGTGAGAATCATGGATAGGTAAAAAAAAATTTGAATTATAAAATGAAGTTTTATCTTTGTGAGTGATTACTAACTAACATCGTTTAATTTGATTTTAAAATGCAAGAGTTTACCCATAGACAAATTGAGATAATGGAAGCCGCTACGAATAGAATATCCAAATTCGGTATTCAGAATTTGACTATTAAAACTTTGGCTGAAGATATTGGGCTTTCAGAACCTGCTCTCTATCGCCATTTTAAAAGTAAAAATGAAATCCTTTGGAGCTTATTGGAATACTTCAAAACAGAAATGAAAAACCGTATTCAATCCATTTCATTTAAAACAAGTGATTCGGAGGCGGATAAACTGAGAGCTATTTTCAATTCGCAATTGCAAACCTTTGTTAGCAAACCTGCAATAGTGAGTGTCATTTTCGCAGAAAGCATTTTTCATTACGAAGAAAACTTGAGCAATAAAGTTGCTGAAATCATGGATATGATGCAGGATTTTGTAAAGGCAAATATTAAAAGAGGACAAGAATTAAAACAATACAACAACTTTATAGGTGCTTCTATATTAACAACTATCATTATCGGAGGAATGAGGATGACGGTATTAAAGTGGAAATTATCAAACCATAAATCCAACTTGGTAAAAGACGGCAAAGCTGTCTTGGAAGGAATTTTAAAAATGATTGAAAAGTAAAGCAAAAAAAAATTTATTTAATTATGTTAGTGAATATTCACAAACTTATTTTCATCTTACTACTTTTTATAGGATGGAATAGTGCTCGGGCACAAGAGGTCTGGACACTAAAACAATGTATTGACACGGCACAAGTTCATAACAAAAATTTGCAAATTAACCGTAACAATATCATCATTAGTGAACAAAAGAATAAGGAAGCAAAAGCCAACCTAATTCCAAAAATCACAGCCAATGCCGACTACAAATATTTTTGGGAACTTCCTACGCAGTTAATGCCGTTGAGTGCATTAAATCCAACTGTTTCCGAAGGGCAATTCAGAGATTTGCAATTTGGTGTTCCGCATAACATAAACGCCAACGTGCAGTTGGCAATGCCTATTTACAATCCGCAGTTATATGGTGCCATTAAAGTTACAAAAGCCGCAGGCGAAGTAAACCAACTGCAATATCAAAAATCGGAAGAGCAGGTTTTGTATGACATTACTACACTCTATTACAACGCACAAATTCTGCAACATCAATTGATTTTTTTAGACAGCAATTTGCGTAACACTGGAAAGCTGTTGAAGAATACCGTGCTGCTGAAAGAACAATTGCTGGCAAAGGGGAGCGATGTAAGCAAGGTGAGACTACAAGCGGAGCAGCTTGCTACACAAAGGGAAGTGGCAAACAATAAATACAATCAAATCCTGAATACGTTGAAACTGAATATGGGGATTGATTTAAACACAGAGTTACAAGTTGAAAGCGATGTAGTGCTCAAATCACCTGTTGATTATACACCAACTTCAAGTCTGGATTTTAAAATTATTCAAACACAGAACAAGTTGTTGCAAAGCGAACTTACTACATTGCGGCAGTCAAGGTTTGTGCCTTCGCTTAGTCTTTTTGCCACTTATGGAACAACAGGTTTTGGCTATGATAAAAAACCCAACGAATTTTTGAAATTCTATCCCTTAGGTTTTGCGGGTATTCAACTGAGCTATCCCATTTTTAACGGCACGGTTACACAGCGAAAAATCAATCGGAAAAAGTTTGAAATCAAGAATAATGAACTGCAAGCCGAATTGATTGCCGATAAAAACAAAATGGAAATTGAAAATGCTTCGCAACAACGAGCCGTAGCACAAAAAAACATTACTACCACACAAAGCCAAATTGATTTAGCACAAACGATTTACAACCAAACCCTACTGCAACAAAAACAAGGAACGGCAACTTTAACCGATGTTTTATTAGCAGATAATTCTTTGAGAGAAGCACAGCAGAATTACCTGAATGCGGTGATTGATTATTTGAAAGCGGATTTGGAGCTGAAAAGATTGATGGGGCAATTAAGAATTAAAAATTAAAAGTTAAAAATGAAAAAGATAATCTGGATAATAGCAGGTGTTGCGGTGGTTGGTTTGATGATTTTTAAACTAATCAGCAATAAAAAAACAACTGAAAGCAAGGTGTATCATTATGATAAAGAAAAGCCGATCGCAGTAAGTGTGGACACTGTTCATTTACAAAACATAAATGATGCTGTTGCTTATAGCGGAACTTTTGAACCTAACAGGGAAACTAAAATCAGTGCCGAAACGCAAGGAAAAATAAATACTGTATTAGTAGATGTAGGGAGTTATGTTCGTGCAGGACAAACGCTTATTCAATTAGATAATTCGCTGTTGAAATTACAATTACAATCCGTAGAAGTGCAAATTGAAGGATTGGAAGATGATGTAAAACGATACACGATTTTAACAGAGGCAGATGCTGTTCAGGGCATACAATTAGAAAAAGCAAAATTAGGATTGAAGTCCGCTAAGGTTCAAAAATATTCTCTGCAAGAGCAAATAAACAAAACCACCATCAAAGCTCCGTTCAATGGTGTGGTAACAGCAAAATTGAGTGAGGTGGGAGCTTTTGCAGCACCCGGAGTTCCGCTATTACAGATTACGGATATTGCAATACTAAAATTTACCGTCAATGTCCCTGAAACGGATTTACAACAATTTAAAATCGGTCGGAACTATGCTATTTCCGCAGATGTATTTCCGGATATTTCACTCCCCGGAAAACTTACCATGATAGGAAGCAAAGCCAATATAGGCAATAGTTTCCCATTACAATTTCAAGTAGCTAATACAAAACAATCAGAAATAAAATCAGGAATGTTCGGAAAGGTTTCGTTTTCTGAAAACGAAACAAAACAGGGCATTCTTATTCCCTCTTCTGTCATCATTAACAATGAAAATATCTCACAAGTTTATGTTGTAAAAAGCGGAAAAGCAGTTTTACAAACGATTACTATTTCAAAAAACATCGGCAATAAAACGATTGTAACAGACGGACTAAATCAGGGAGATGTGATTGTTACAAACGGGTTTATTAATCTGTTTGAGGGAGCGAAGGTGGAAGTGAAAAACTAAAAACTACAAACGAAAAGTGAAAAACTAAAAACGAAAAGTGAAAAACTAAAAACGAAAAGTGAAAAGTGAAAAGTGAATGATGCCTTTTGGTATGTTTATGATGACGATTAAAGTGTAATTTATTAAAATATAGAAATTATGGGAAAGTCTATTTTAAGAGATAAAAGTTATCTATTTGCAATACGAATAGTAAAGTTGTCTCAATTTTTACAAACAGATAAGAAAGAATTTGTATTGAGTAAACAAGTTCTTCGTTCAGGAACAGCAATAGGTGCTTTAGTTAAAGAAGCCGAATACGCTCAAAGTAATGCTGATTTTATTCACAAACTGCATATCGCACTAAAGGAAGCTAATGAAACAGAATATTGGCTTTCCATCTTATTTGATACTGATTACATAGAAAAGCTCTTGTCAGAAAGTTTGATAGCCGACTGTAAAGAGCTAATTGCTTTGCTAATATCTTCCATAAAAACTTTAAAACTGAAAACGAAAAACTAAAAGTGAAAAATACAAGCGAATAGTGATTGCTAACTTTTCATTGTTAACTATTCACTTTTCACTGTTAACTTAATAAAATGAACATCACAGAAATATCCATCAAACGACCATCGCTGATTATTGTTTTGTTCAGCGTGTTTGCTCTTTTGGGAGTAATCGGATTTAAGAATTTGAGTTATGAATTAATGCCTGATTTCAATCAACCCGTTGTGGTGATTAAAACGGTTTACCCCGGTGCTGAACCGAATGAAGTGGAAACTTCTGTTTCCCGAAAAATTGAGGATGCGCTTTCTAATCTGGAGGGTGTGGATTACCTGGTTACAAAGTCGTTGCCTAATGCTTCTATCATCATCGCCAATCTGAAATACGGAACTGATTTGGATAAAACGATGCAGGATGCGCAACGCTTTATTGATAACATCCGAAAAGATTTACCGAAGGATATTCAAAATCCGGTGATTAGTAAAGTATCGCCAAACGATTTGCCGATCATGTCTGTAAGTGCCACGAGTAATTTATCGCCAACAGATTTTTATCAAAAATTGAAAGACGATTTTCTTCCGCAAATACAACAGTTGAAAGGTGTGGCAGAAATTACCGTGCTGGGTGGCGAAGAAAGAGAAATTCAGGTGCAGGCAGATAAAGACAAATTGAAACTTTATAAGATTTCACTTTATCAAGTTGTAGAAGCCATCAATCGTGCAGGCATTGATTTACCGGCCGGAAAGGTGCAAACCGACACAGAAAACAATGCGGTTCGTTTGGTGGGTAAATTCAACACCATCAATGACATTAAAAATGTGCAGGTGGCAATGCCGATGCCGGGAAGTCCGGTGTATGTAAAAGATATTGCCGTAGTAAGAGACGGAGTGAAAGAACAAAGTTCCGTAAGTCGTTTCAACGGGAAAAACGGTATCGGTCTGCTCATAAAAAAACAAGGTGATGCCAATGCGGTAGATGTATCAAAACTCATTCGGGAGAAATTTAAAACCATTGAAAAAAACAACGCTTCATCTGATGTGAAATTTGCAGTTACAGACGACAGTACCGACAACACCATAGCTGCCGTTAATTCGGTAGTGGTTGATTTAATGATGGCGGTTATTCTTGTTTCTCTCGTGATGCTTTTGTTTTTGCGCAGCTTTAGAAACTCATTGATTGTGGCGGTAGCTATTCCTACTTCGTTGATTACGGCTTTTGGCGCTATGTGGTTGTTGGGTTATACACTTAATTTAATGACCTTGCTCGCCATGTCTTTAGTGATTGGCGTTTTGGTGGATGATGCCACAGTAGTGCTGGAAAACATTCAGCGGCATTTAGATATGGGGAAAGAAAAACGAAAAGCATCTTTGGACGGGCGAATGGAGATTGGTTATTCTGCCGTTTCTATTACGCTGGTAGATGTGGTGGTGTTTGTGCCTATTTTGTTTTTGCAGGTGTTCGTTGCCGATATGCTCAAACAATTTTCGGTAGTGATTGTGGTTACGGTGCTCACCAGTTTATTAGTGGGCTTTACGCTCACGCCCTGGTTGTCTTCACGCATCGGAAAGAAAGACGATTTACAACCGACTAACCTTTTCAATCGCTTTTTACTGTGGTTTGAAAAGCAGTTAAATAATTTCATCAACTGGTATGGCAAAAAATTGAATTGGGTATTGCATCACAAACTCATTTTCACCGGATTTATTTTATTGCTTTTTGTAATAACGGCATTGGTGATGAAACAAGGCATCATTGGTAAAGAATTAATTGCTACGGGCGATCAGGGAAAATTCAGGCTGGGGCTTGAGTTTGATAAAAGTGTGTCGCTGCAACAAAACAATCTCATTTCCGAAAAAATTGAAAACTATATACTGAAACAACCGGAAGTGGCTAGCTTATTCAGCAATGTAGGCGGACCAAGTTCAGGCATTGGTAGTTTGGGAGTAGGAATGGCGAACAAAACGGAGTTTACGGTTCAATTAAAAATGAAGAATGAAGAATTAAAAAAAGCCGGTATCAAGAAAATTTCTACGGAAGCATTTATGCGGAACTTGAGAGATAGTTTGCAAAAGGAATATTCAGGTATCAATTTTTCAATGATGGCTTTGGGTTTGGTGCCTCGTTCTGCACCTATTGAAATTACTTTGAGCGGAAGCAACTTGCATGAAGTAATGAAAACAGGAAGTGGTTTAAAATCGGTGATTGAAAAAATTCCGGGTGCGGATAATGTGCGTTTGTCGGTAGAAGCAGGAAGCCCAGAATTGAAAGTAATTCCCGATAAAGATAAAATGCAACGCTTAGGTTTAAACACCGCTTATGTAGGCATGAATTTAAGAACTGCTTTTTCAGGAAATGATGATGCCACACTCACCGAAAACGGAACGGAATATCCGGTGAGAATTTGGTTAGATCAATTCAACCGGAAAAATTATGATGATGTAAAGCAACTCTATGTTGTTAACCCGATGGGAATACCGGTTCAGGTGTCGCAGTTTGCCGATATTGAAAAAGACAATTCACCTTCTTTGTTAGAAAGAAAAGACCGCCAGCCTGCAGTTACATTAACAGCCGATGCTTTAGGTCGCCCTTCGGGAACAGTAGCTGATGATGTAGTTGCATACATTCAAAAAAATCCTTTGCCCGATGGTATTCAAATGACCTGGGGCAGCGATATAAAAAGGCAAAACGACAGTTTCGGGGCGTTGGGTTCTGTATTGCTGGTTTCGTTTATTTTGATTTATCTGATTATGGTAGCGCTGTATGATAGTTTCATCTATCCTTTTGTGGCGCTCTTTGCCATTCCCGTAGCCGCTATCGGAGCATTTCTCGCATTGAATTTATCGCTTAGCCATTTGAGTTTATTTGCATTGCTGGGGTTGATTATGCTGATGGGATTGGTAACCAAAAATTCTATCTTGATTGTGGACTTCACCAATCAACTAAAAGCGGAAGGAAAAACTTTCAGAGAGGCAATAATACAGGCAAGCAAAGAACGAATGCGCCCTATTCTGATGACTACACTTTCTATGGCAATCGGTATGTTGCCCATTGCATTAGCCACCGGAACCTCTGCCGAATGGAAAAATGGATTAGCCTGGGTAATTATTGGCGGCTTACTTTCTTCCTTGGTGCTCACCGTTTTCTTAGTGCCGATGGTTTATTATGTGGTGGATAGCATGAAAGAAAAGTTAATGAAACCAAAACGTGATGTAAGTCATATTACTGCTTAACTCATACACTTATTTTTGCATTGTGAAAAAATTAGTAACAACATTCTTTCTATTCATCTTCTTGAGTGCAAACACTGCATTTGGAGAAGTGTTGAAAATGCCGTTGCTCATTCACCATTACATTGAACATACTCAGGAAGATAACGACAATTCTATCCTTGACTTTTTAGCCCAACATTACGGCAACAAATGCAATCATCAGCATAGCAACAATCATCACAACCACGAAAAATTACCTTTCAAAACGGCTGATTGTCATTTTGCTCAGGTAATTACAGTTGCTCCAACATTTATTACATTTACTCAGGCAATTCCTTCAATAGCTGAAATAAAAATCCCTGCGCAACAACAGGATTATTCCAACGCCTACCTCGGTAGTATCTGGCAACCGCCAAAAGTTTCTTAGTTTTTTTTAATAGCAATAGGTAACAGGCAATAAGCAATAAGCAACTCATTGTCTTTAATTACGCATTGCTAATTGCAGATTGCACATTGCTAATTGCACAACTAAGAAATATAAAAAATGCTGAATAAAATAATTGAATTCTCTATTAAAAATAAACTCATCATTGGTCTTTCCGTCCTCGGGTTGATTGCCTATGGTGCTTATGAAGTAAAAAAACTTCCGATTGATGCTGTGCCCGACATCACCAATAATCAGGTGCAGGTCATAACGATTGCGCCTGCATTGGGAGCGCCTGATGTAGAGCGGTTAATTACTTTCCCGATTGAACAGGTAAATAATAACATTCCGGGGCTGATTGAACTCAGGAGTTTTTCCCGCTTTGGTTTATCGGTTGTTACCATTGTGTTTGATGATAAAACCGACATTTATTGGGCAAGGCAGCAGGTAGCAGAACGCCTACAACAAGCACAGGAGCAAATTCCAAAAGGATTTGGAACTCCTGTGTTAGCACCTGTTACTACAGGTCTGGGTGAAATTTATCAGTATGCGGTTCGTCCCAAAAAAGGGTATGAAAACAAATACAATGCAATGGAATTACGCACTATTCAGGATTGGATAGTGC
The DNA here is from genome assembly GCA_022708055.1 of Bacteroidota bacterium. Classification (GTDB taxonomy): domain Bacteria; phylum Bacteroidota; class Bacteroidia; order Chitinophagales; family Chitinophagaceae; genus JJ008. The sequence continues at coordinate 58,452 of JAKIZK010000002.1, read as the reverse complement.
GCAGACAACTGTTGGGAGTAAAAGGCGTTGCCGAAGTGAGCAGTTTTGGCGGTTTGCTTAAACAATATGAAATAGCAGTAGTGCCCGAAAAATTGATGGCTTATGGAATAACCATCAGCGATGTTTTCAATGCTCTTGAAAAAAATAATCAAAACACCGGTGGTTCATACATTGAAAAAGGACCTACCATACTGTTTATCCGCAGTGAAGGATTAGTGGGAACGATAGATGATATTCAAAACATTGTGGTAAAAAATCTTCCTACAGGAATTCCATTGCTGATTCGTGATGTAGGTGAAGTTCGTTTCGGCAATGCCCCACGCTATGGCGCCATGACCTACAATGGAGAACAACAGGTTTCCGGTGCAGTAGTGATGATGCTGAAGGGAGCAAACAGCAATGAGGTGATTCAAAATATTAAAGAACGGATTGCTGCTATTCAAAAATCATTACCCGAAGGTGTGGTGATAGAGCCATTCCTTGACAGAACCAAAATGGTGAACAATGCCATCAGCACCGTTACTAAAAACTTAATGGAAGGTGCGCTGATAGTGATTTTTGTGTTGGTATTGTTTTTAGGAAATCTTCGTGCAGGATTGCTGGTAGCATCTGTTATTCCACTCTCCATGTTATTTGCCATTATCCTGATGAACACTTTTGGTGTAAGTGGAAACCTGATGAGTTTAGGTGCATTGGATTTTGGATTGATTGTGGACGGAGCTGTAATTATTGTGGAGGCAGTAATGCACAAGCTCACGCACAGCAAGTTATTTGCAAAAGTTAATAAGCTTTCACAAAGCGAAATGGATAGCGAGGTAAAAACATCTGCATCCAGAATGATGAACAGTGCTGTATTTGGTCAGATCATTATCCTCATTGTTTATCTCCCCATTTTCTCTTTGCAGGGTATAGAAGGAAAAATGTTTAAGCCGATGGCTCAAACAGTTGCCTTTGCTTTATTGGGAGCTTTTGTATTGTCGCTGACTTATATTCCGATGATGAGTTCTTTGTTTTTAAGTAAAAAGATTTCGCACAAAGAAACTTTCTCTGATAAAATGATGAATCGTATAGAACGGTTTTATCAAAAGTATCTCACTAAAATATTGCGCTATCAAAAGACTGTATTAGCATCTATAGCTGGATTGTTTGTTGCGGCAATATTGGTATTGACAACTTTAGGCGGTGAGTTTATTCCTTCTTTACCGGAAGGCGATTTCGCTGTGGATACAAGGGTGCTGCCGGGTAGTAATTTGAATACTTCCATTGAAGCCGCATCAAAAGCGTCAAAAATCATTTTACAAAAATTTCCTGAGGTAGAAAAAGTCGTTACTAAAACAGGAAGCAGCGAAGTGCCCACCGACCCGATGGCTGTGGATGCATCGGATATGATGATTATTCTGAAACCAAGAAAGGAATGGACTTCGGCAAAAACATATCCCGAATTGGAATCAAAAATTGCTAAGGAATTAGAAGCAGTATCGGGTGTATCATTTGGTTTTCAATATCCGGTAGCCATGCGTTTCAACGAACTGATTTCGGGTGCAAGGCAGGATGTGGTTTGTAAAATATTCGGAGAAAATTTAGATACGCTGGCACATTACGCCAATCTGTTAGGAAAAATTTGTAATACCGTTGACGGAAGTGAAGCGCTTTATGTAGAGCCGGTTTCGGGTATGCCGCAGATTGTAGTAAAATACAATCGGAGTGTGATTGCGCAATATGGTTTAAACATCAGCGACATCAACCGGGTGGTTAATGCAGCTTTTGCAGGCGAAAGCAGCGGTATGGTGTATGAGGGTGAAAAGCGATTTGATTTGGTAGTGCGTTTGTCGGGCAGTAAAAGAAAAAATCTGGAAGATGTGCAACAATTACTGATAGCCACACCACAGGGAACACAAATTCCATTAAGCACGGTTGCTACCGTTGCTGTTGAAGACGGACCAAATCAGATTCAAAGAGAAAATTCGCAACGCAGAATTATTGTAGGTTTTAATGTGCGTGGCAGAGATATTCAAAGCACGGTGCATGAACTGCAACAAAAAGTAGAGCAGCAAATAAAATTACCTCCCGGTTATTTTATGACTTACGGTGGTGCGTTTGAAAATCTGGAAGCAGCCAAGACGAGATTATATGTGGCTGTTCCGGTGTCGTTATTGTTAATCTTCCTCCTACTCTATTTTGCTTTTGGCTCTGTAAAGCAAGGATTGCTGATTTATACTGCCATTCCGCTATCGGCAATAGGCGGAATTTTTGCTTTGGCAATAAGAGGCATTCCTTTCAGTGTGAGTGCCGGCATTGGCTTTATTGCATTGTTTGGTGTAGCCGTTTTGAACGGCATTGTACTGGTTGCAGAATTTAATCGCTTAAAAAGCGAGGGTTACAAAAACCTGAAGCGCATTGTGATTATGGGAACCAAAGTTCGTTTGCGGCCTGTATTGATGACGGCTTTTGTAGCATCGCTTGGCTTTCTGCCTATGGCGCTCAGTCATGGAGAAGGTGCCGAAGTGCAACGCCCTCTGGCAACTGTAGTGATAGGTGGTTTGTTGGTAGCTACCTTCTTAACGCTTTTCGTTCTACCTATTTTGTATATCATTTTTAATAAAGGATTTTCAATGAAAAATAAATCAATCAAAATAAAATCTGTTTTGGTCATAGCTTTTGCATATTGCCTATTGCCCATTGGCAATTCTGCAAGCGCCCAAACAAAAATCACACTTCAACAAGCCATTGATACTGCATTAGCAAATAACCTCTCAATAAAAAACGAGCAACTGAAAAGTGAATATCATCAGAAGCTAATCAAGTCAGGGGCTAATATTCCTGTCACCAATATCAATGGAGAGTATGGACAAATCAATAGCTTTTATGCTGATGTGAAGATGAGCTTATCTCAGTCGTTCAGTTTTCCGACAGTGTATGTGAAACAGAAGAAGTTATTGAGTGAAGAATGGAAAAGCAGTTTATTGAATGTGCAGATAAAAGAAGCAACATTGAAGAAAATGGTAGCAGTAGAATATTTCAACTTGTTGTATCTGCAACAAAAGAAAAATCTATTACTGAAAAACGATAGTTTGTTCGCTACTTTTTTAAGTAAAGCAACGCTGCGGTTCAACAAAGGTGAGAGCAATATTTTAGAAAAAACAACTGCCGAAAACCAACGAGGTCAGATTGCTTTACAACTGTTGCAACTGGAGCAAGATGCAGAAATTGTTCAATTACAATTTCAACTGTTGCTGAATACTACAACTGTTTTCTCTCCCAGTGAAACTGAATTGATGGTAAATAGTTTAACTGTAATAGATAGCGCAGGTCTCTCAAAGCATCCAATGATGCAGTATTGGAAACAACAACAAAATATTGCAACTGCCAACACCAGATTGGAGCGCTCCAGATTATTACCCGAGCTTACGCTGGCTTACAACCTGATGGGCATGAAAGGAATGGGTGCAAATAATATAGAATACAACAACACACCTCAGTTTCATTCGGCACAAATTGGTTTAGGCATCCCCATTTTTGCAGGAAGTCAAAAGGCTAAAATCAAGGCTTCAAAAATAAATGAGCAAGTAACAAACAACGAATACGAAGTAAACTTTAAAAAAACAGAAGCTGATTTTGCAGCCGCCATCAGGCAATATCAAAAATATCAGGATGCTGTTCGCTATTTTGAAAACACGGCTCTCAAAAATGCCGAAACTATTCACACTACTGCCAACAAACAATTTCTGAATGGAGAGATCAATTATTTAGAATGGGTATTACTAATAAATCAATCCATCAATATCCAAAGCGATTATGTAGAGGCATTGCATAACAGGAATAATGCGCTGGCAGAAATTAAGTTTTATCAAAATCAATAAAATCATCTAAACAATGAAGAAGTTAAATAAAAAATATACAATGGGCAATGGGCAATGGGCAAATTGCAATGGGCAAATTGCAATGGGCAATGAGAAATGGGAAATAAGCAATGGGAAATTTGCAATGGGCAATGGGCAATCTATTATTGTTTATTGCAGATTGCTTATTGCTCGTTTTACAAAGTATCACAAATTGCTAATTGCATATTGCTTATTACTTATCACTTCGTCCTGCAACAATAAGCAAACAAGTAACGAACAAATAAATACAACAACACAAAAAAACGTTGTAAGTCTTACCGATGCACAATATAAAAATGCCGGAATTGAAACAGGGAAAATAGATTCTCAGTTTGTTTCATCGGTCTTAAAACTAAACGGCAAAATAGATGTGCCTCCGCAAAATATGGTATCCATCAGCGTTCCTTTGGGCGGATATTTAAAATCCACTAAACTATTACCGGGGATGCACATCAGCAAAGGCGAAGTGTTAGCCACAATGGAAGATCCTCAATATATTCAACTGCAACAGGATTATCTCACTGCCAAAGCGCAGTTATCATTATTAGAAAGTGAATACAATCGTCAAAAGGAGCTAAACGAAAGCAAAGCCGCCAGCGACAAAATCTTTGAGCAGGCAAAGGCAAATTATCTCACACAAAACATTCTAATCAAATCATTAGAACAGAAATTGTCTTTGATCGGTTTAAATTCTGTAAATATTACTCCCAATAACATATCAAAGAGTATCCATCTTTATTCACCCATTAACGGGTTTGTTTCGGCAGTAAATGTAAATGTGGGCAAATATGTTACGCCCAGCGATGTGTTATTTGAATTGGTAAATCCCAATGATATTCATTTGGCTTTAACGGTTTTTGATAAAGATGTAAACAAACTCGCAATAGGTCAAAAAGTTTTTGCTTACACCAATATTCATCCTGAAAAAAAGTATGAATGTGAAATTATTTTAATCAGCAAAAACCTGGGTAGCGATAATGCCACACAAGTGCATTGTCATTTTAAGCAATATGATAAATCACTTTTACCCGGCATGTTTATGAATGCAGATATTGAGCTTTCAGGCAGCAAAGTAGCTGTATTGCCTGATGATGCAGTAATTAGCTATGAAAATAAAAACTATGTGTTTATAGAAGTCGGAGATAAACAATTTAAGATGCAAGAAGTGCAAATTGGCAATGCAGAGAACGGGTTTACTGAAATAACAAATGCAGAAGATTTCAGAGCAAAAACCGTTGTATTAAAAGGTACTTACAATTTATTAATGGCATTGAAAAACACTTCTGATGAATAAAATAAATTAAAAAATATTCTTAACAATTTAAAATTTAAATTATGAACAACGCACACTTTCATTTATTGGTAAACCATTTACCTATTATTTTTCCTGTTGCAGGAATTATTGTGATGATACTCGGCTGGATAATAAAATCGGAGGCAGTAAAAAGGACTGCTTATTTTATTTTTATTTTAGCAGCGCTTGGTTCTGTAGCTGCTATGTTAAGCGGTGAGAGCGCAGAAAATTCAATAGAAAAGCTAAACGGTGTTTCCAAGGACTTTATAGAGACACATGAAGATGCCGCAAAAACATTTGCCATTCTTGCTTATACTTTAGGTGCAGTTTCGCTAATTGGTTTATGGGCAAGTTGGAAGAAAAAAGTAATTTCAAATATTATTTCAATAAGCGTATTGGTTTTTGCACTGGTTTTGATGGTATTTGCCAAACAAGTGGGAACAACAGGAGGCGAAATTATTCATACAGAAATACGAAATAATCAGTTGGCTGGTGGAGCTGCTAATGATGACTAAGTGAATAACTATATTATAAACTACAATGGTATACAATATTCCAGAGCAGTTGAAAGGCCTTACCGAAGCAGAAGTAAAATCTGCCCAACATCAATTTGGTTTCAATGAATTGGCCACTAAACAAAAACCCACTTGGTATTCGCTGTTATTCAGCATTTTAAAAGAACCAATGCTATTGTTGCTATTAGCTGTTTCTATTATCTACCTGGTAGTGGGAAATTATGCCGAAGCTTTATTTATGTTAGTTGCTATCGTTGCTGTTTCAGCCATTTCTTTTTATCAGGACAATCGCAGTAAAAAAGCATTGGAGGCCATTGAGAAACTGAATGAACCTCTAAGTGTGGTTATCCGAAATTCAAAAGTAATTTCCATACCCACCCATGAATTAACCATTGATGATTTATGTATTGTTGAAGAAGGAAAAATGATTAATGCAGATGGAAAAATAGTACACAGTAATGATTTTTCTGTCAATGAAGCCTCACTCACAGGAGAAAGTTTTTCAGTATTCAAAAGCATTGAAACAGAAGACAGAAATATATATAGCGGCACATTAGTGGTTTCTGGGCTGGCTATTTTTAAAATAAGCGCCATAGGGAAAAATACCCGAATCGGAAAACTGGGCCAATCAATTCAGGATATAAAAAATGAAGATTCTCCATTGCAAATTCAGATAGCAAAGTTTGTGAAAGCAATGGCTATTATAGGGATCATTATTTTTTTATTAGTATGGATTTACAGCTATCTGCAAACAAATAGTTTTGTTAATAGTTTGTTGGTTGGGCTTACAATGGCCATGTCTGTATTGCCGGAAGAAATTCCGGTTGCATTTACCACTTTTATGGCATTGGGTTCCTGGAAACTCATGCGTCAAGGAATTATAATAAAACGAAGCAGTATAGTAGAAACTTTAGGCAGTACCACTGTTATTTGTACCGACAAAACCGGAACTATTACTGAAAATTCTATGCAACTAAAGTTGTTATTTGATTTTAAATCTGCTTCTACTTTTAGCGAATATGATTTTAATAATACAACATTAGCAGAACTAATTGAATATGCCATGTGGAGTAGCGAGCCTGTTCCCTTTGACCCCATGGAAAAAGCATTACACAATACATATCAGCAAACTACAAAAAGGGATGAACGAAGCTGTTTTAAAATGATTCATGAATATCCACTGAGTGGAAAGCCTCCGATGATGACGCATATTTTTGAAAGCGATAACGGAGAAAGAATCATTGCTGCCAAAGGAGCACCTGAAGCAATACTGGCAGTATCGATCCTTTCAGAAAATCAAAAGAATGCAGTCAGACAACAGATAAAAACCTTTGGGAAGCAGGGATTCCGTGTTTTGGGTGTTGCTAAATCAACATTTGCAGGCAATCATTTTCCCAATCAACAACAAGATTTTCTGTTTGAATTTTTAGGGTTGACCGTATTTTACGACCCACCTAAAAAAGGAATTAAAGAAGTATTTCAAAAAATTTATAACGCAGGCATAAAAGTGAAAGTAATAACCGGTGATAATACCGATACAACTCATGCCATAGCACAGCACGCAGGTATTTTAAATAATACATCGCCTGTAAATGGTGCTGAAATAGCACAATGCAGTAAAGAAACTTTAGCAGCGATTTCTGAAAACACTACTTTATTTACCCGTATGTTTCCGGAAGCAAAACTATCTGTTGTGAATGCATTAAAAGAAAAAGGAGAAGTAGTAGCTATGCTGGGGGATGGTGTGAATGATGCGCCTGCATTGAAAGCTGCACATATTGGCGTTGCCATGGGAAATAAAGGAACAGAAATTGCAAAAGCAGCAGCTTCTCTGGTTATTGTTGATGATGATTTGGATAAACTGGTTCTGGGTGTTGCTGCCGGCAGAAGAATTTATAGTAATATTAAAAAAGCGGTTCAATATATTATCTCCATTCACATACCTATTATTCTTACGGTTTCGTTGCCGTTATTTATGGGATGGGTCTATCCTGAAATTTTTACACCGGTGCATGTCATTTTCCTGGAGTTGATCATGGGACCTACTTGTTCCATTGTTTATGAAAACGAACCTCTGGAAAAAAATGCCATGCTCCGAAAACCAAGAAAAATGACAGATACTTTTTTAAATGGAAAGGAACTTACCATCAGCATTATTCAAGGAATTGTAATTACACTGGGCATTTTGGTTGCTTATCAATGGGCTGTACAAAACGGGGGAAGCGAAGAAAAAACAAGGGCAATTGTTTTTGCTACTTTAGTTTTTGCTAATATTTTTTTAAGTTTTATCAATCGCTCTTTTTACTACAGTATTTTTGAAAGTTTTAATAACAAAAACTGGTTAATGCCGGCAGTTACGCTTCTTACCCTGATATTTCTTACCTTAATTCTGTATGCAGTTCCTGTTTCAAAATTTTTCAAAACAACAAATCTTAGGTTCTCAGAACTATTGGTAACTCTTGTAATAGCAGCTGCCTCTGTTTTGTGGTTTGAGTTGTATAAGTGGATTGTAAGAAGAAAGGCTTAGTAATAAGTTCGCGGTTTTATGTATAAAACTCATGCATAAAAAGCATACCTCTTAACTGTAAATTTAACAAATCAAACCAGAAATTGTGTAACAACCTTTTAATTTTTATACTACAACTTTGTACCATAAAAATTATGTTATGGAAAATAAAAATCAGGTTTTTCAATTTAAAACAAACATAAATTGCAGTGGTTGCGTTGCAGCGGTAGCACCTCACCTGAATAATGCGGAAGGCATTGAGAATTGGACTGTGGATACTGCCAATAAAGACAAGATACTAACGGTGCAGTTTGTCGGTATTTCAGAGGAACAGGTTATAGATGCTGTTCAAAAAGCAGGTTATAAAATAGAATCATTAAATAAATAAACACTCAAAATGAAAAAAGCAATCTTCGCAATGGCGCTAATGTTGTTTGGCTGTTCAGCATTTGCTCAAAACGCCGATCAAATGTTGAACAGTTATATCGTCATTAAAAAAGCATTGGTAAAAAGCGATACCAAAGCTACATCTGATGCTATTAATGATTTTTATACATTAGTGAATGAAGGAGAAGATTTTGCCCTAAGGACCGAGGTGCTAAAAACTGCTGAAACACTTATGAAGTCAACTGATTTGAAGGGCCAGCGAAATGCATTTAAAGACTTTTCTATATCATTTTGGTCGTTTGTAAAAAATGCAGAAAAAATAAGCCAGCCTGTATATTATCAATATTGCCCGATGGCAAAAGGCTATTGGATGAGTTTTGAAAAGAAAATTGAAAACCCATACTATGGTGCATCTATGTTGAGCTGTGGCAAAGTGGTAGAAACAAAAGAATAAAAAATATCATCTAAAGCGTAGCCGGGAAGTACGCTTTTTTAATTTCTTTTATCCAAAGCAAATTATACAATGCATATCCGTGCATACAAAATCATTGCAGTTATTATTACGCTGCTTTTTGTACAAAAAAGTTTTGCACAGAAAATCGTTCACTACAATTTGTATGTAAAAGATACCATCGTCAATTATGCCGGTAAAGAAAAAAGGGCAATTGCAGTAAACGGGCAAATACCCATGCCTACACTGGAATTTACGGAAGGCGATACGGCGGAAATTGTTGTGCACAATTTATTGCAAGAAAATACATCGCTGCACTGGCACGGTGTTTTTGTTCCGAATAAAGAAGATGGTGTACCTTATCTCACTCAACAACCTATACGACCGGGAACCATTTATACATACCGGTTTCCTATTATTCAAAATGGTACACATTGGTATCATTCCCATTCAGGTTTGCAGGAACAGATAGGCATGTATGGAAATTTTATTATCCATAAAAAAACAGATGACTCTACTTTCAGAAAAGGGATTGATGATTTGCCAACACTTCCGGTAATCCTTAGTGAATGGACAAACCTGAACCCCAACAACATACACCGCATGTTGCACAACGCCAACGATTGGTTTGCGATTAAGAAAGGCTCCACCCAGAGTTATGCAGAAGCCATACGCAGCGGGCATTTCAAAACAAAACTCACCAATGAGTGGAAACGCATGCTGGCAATGGATGTCAGCGATGTGTATTATGAAAAAGTGCTGATGAATGGAAAAAATATTTCTTCCCTCGACACCATTAATGGCAAACCAATTAAAGGCAGTGATAAAATACGCTTGCAGGTTTCAAATGGTGGCGCCTCATCTTATTTCTGGTTGCGCTATGCCGGCGGAAAAATAACAGTGGTTGCCAATGATGGCAATGATGTGGAGCCGGTAGAAGTGGACCGGTTGTTGATTGCCGTTTCTGAAACCTATGATATTGTATTGACAATCCCGGAAAATAATAAGTCGTATGAACTGATGGCTACCACGGAAGACCGCACCCAATCTGCCAGCTATTTTTTGGGTAATGGAGTAAAAAAGCATATCGGAGCCTTACCAAAACTGAAATATTTTGATGGGATGAAGATGATGAATGACATGATGAAGATGAATGGCGAGATGGATGATATGGGCATGAGTATGAGCCTGCAACAAATGGATATGAACAATGTGATGTACCCTGAGATTACTGGCGAAGAAAAAAGGAAAAGTATGGATGGCATGAATATGGAAAATGCAGATCATTCCATGCATCCGGTGCCGAAAGATATTGTTACATTGAATTATGCAATGATTAAATCACCGAAAAAAACGACGCTACCGAAAGATGTACCTGTCAAAGAATTAAAATTTACACTCACCGGCAATATGAACCGCTATGTGTGGAGCATGGACAACAAAGTGCTTTCTGAAACAGATAAAATCCCGGTGAAGAAAGGGGAGATACTTAGAATTGTTTTATATAATAATTCAATGATGCGCCATCCGATGCATTTGCATGGTTTTGATTTTAGGGTATTAAACGGGCAAGGAGATTATGCTCCTTTGAAAAACGTATTAGACATTATGCCCATGGAAACCGACACGATTGAATTTCAGGCGAACAAAGAGGGCGATTGGTTTTTTCATTGTCATATTCTTTATCACATGATGGCGGGTATGAACAGGGTGTTTGCAGTGGACAATTATCAAAACCCTTATTTGCCCGATAAAGAGAAAGCCTATAACATGTTGCAGCGTGAAAGTAATATGCCCCACTTCATGATTCAAAATGATTTTGCCATTAATGGCAATGATGGCGCATGGATGTTGCAAAATGCAAGGTGGAGTGTGGGTACAGAATGGCGGTTAGGTTACAACGATATGCACGGATATGAAACCGAAACGCACCTGGGAAGGTATATCGGAAAAAATCAATGGTTCATGCCCTTTATAGGTTTTGACTGGCGTTACCGGAAAATGGGAATAGATGAACATGAAAAAAATATTTTTGGGCAAAAGAATGAAAAAGATAATCGTGCCGCATTTAGCCTTGGTTTTAATTACCTGCTTCCCATGTTGGTCAATTTTCAGGCAGAAGTATATCACCATGGCATTGTGCGTCTGCAACTGATGCGGGAAGATATTCCTGTTTCGAAAAGACTGCGGGCAGGCTTTATGCTGAATACAGATTTGGAATACATGGCTGACCTAAAATACATCTTCACAAAAAACTTCAGTATCCGTACACATTACGACAGCGATATGGGCTGGGGTGTTGGCCTGGTGATAAGTTATTAAAGAAAAGGCGCAGCATTTTTTTAAATGATAATTTCTGAAGAGCGTAATTAAGTAATTAACAGCCAGATTAAATTCTTTCTAAATTTTCTTTTGTAAATTTTCCATTGGCATTGCCGGTATTTACTGTGGTTGCAGGCTCAAACAAAAGCACCCACACTTCTTCCTTAGCAACAGGTTTATGCGCTACATTTTTTGGTACTATAATAAATTCATTCTCATTAATTGTTACGGCTTTGTCTCTAAACTCAATGGTGAGAGAACCTTTTACAACCATAAAAAGTTCATCTTCATTCTCATGTTGATGCCAGACAAATTCACCTTTTAATTTCGCAAGCTTTACTTGCTGCCCATTTAATTCGCCAACAATTTTAGGCGACCAATGTTCTGCGAACAATGAAAATTTTTCTTTTATGTTTATTTTCGTCATGAGTTGAAAGCGAAATTTGTTTATAATAAATTGGGTGATATTTTTTTATTTAACCATTAAGATGTTTTGGGCGTAATTCAAAAAGGTAAAATAACCTTAACGGAAAATATATTATCAAAGCTTTCAGACTAATCTCTCAACACCACTTTCCACCTTTCGCCTTCAGCAATTTTCTTAATGAACTCATTTCGCTGTTCCAGCATATTTTTCATATAGCGGGTGAGATACAATTGGTTGAACCATTTTCCTAAAAAACCATAAGGTGTTTCAAAATGAAAAAGATTGATAAGAATAGTGCCATTGTCGCAAGGTTTAAAATGATTTTCATGTTTCATCATCTTAAAATCGCCCTGCAATTGCTCATCAGTAAAAGTTTCATATTTTTTCATCTCCGTAATCTTTACACGCAGCAAACGGGTTTTAAAAAAATGTTTAGCCTTCCAGGTTACCGTTTCATCTTTTTCTATTAGCCCAAAGCGGGTGCCGGCTACCGCATCTTCGCCATATCGCTCCATTGACTCTTTGTGCAGCCCAATATGCCGGCATAGATCAAAAACTACCTGCGCCGGCGCTGCAATAAATGTAGTGAGATGGATTGTAGGCATATCAATAGAAATAAAATTCCGCATTAAAAATACATCAGCAATAAAAGAAAATTACTTCAACCGGCTTTCAAAAATTATGCAAAAGGAAGTTTCACCACTTTTGCTTTCAGCATTTTATCTCTTACTTGTATGAATATTTCCGTATCAATAGCGGCCGATGCGCTAAGTACATACCCGAGTCCAATGGCTTTACCCAGGCTGGGCGACTGAGTGCCGGATGTTACCCGACCTATTGTTTCACCGGATGTATTTTTTATTTCATATCCATGTCGGGGTATTCCTTTTTCTAAAAGTTCAAATCCCGCGAGCTTTCTTATGGGTCCTTCCGCTTTCTGTTTTTCAAAAATGGCTTTTGAGTTAAAATCTTTTGTAAACTTAGTTATCCAACCCAGTCCGGCTTCAATGGGCGAAGTCGTGTCATCAATATCATTCCCATAAAGACAAAATCCCATTTCAAGTCTCAGTGTATCTCTGGCACCAAGGCCTGCCGGTTTTAACCCATATGGCTCGCCTGCTTTAAAAATGGCATCCCAAATTTTATCTGCATCATTTTCTTTGTTCTCAAAATAAATTTCTACCCCGCCGGCACCTGTATATCCGGTAGCGCTGATGAGTACGTTGCTGACTCCCGCAAAACTTCCTTTTTCAAATGTGTAATACTTCATGTTCAATAGATCGATATCTGTAAGAGGCTGTAATATTCTGGTTGCATGTGGGCCTTGTACAGCAAGCAATCCTGTTTTGTCGGATATGTTATGCATCTCTACAGATTTGTTATTGAACTGCTGAATCCAGTTCCAATCCTTTTCTATGTTAGAAGCATTTACGACAAGCATATATGCACCCGATTCGCTTTTGGCAGGGTCGTGTACTTCCAGACAATAAACAAGCAGGTCATCAACAATACCCCCGTTGTTATTGGGCAAGCAACTATATTGTACCTGGCCTGCCTTCAATTTTGCTGCATCATTGCTGGTTACACGCTGTATCAAATCCAAAGCATTTGATCCTTTCAGGATAAATTCTCCCATGTGGCTTACATCAAAAATGCCTGCATTTTTTCTTACCGCTGCGTGTTCATCATTGATGCCTGTATAAGAAATGGGCATATTGTATCCGGCAAATGCAGCCATTTTTGCACCCAGTGCAATATGTTTATTAGTAAAAGGAGTGTTCTTCATAAATTTTTTTGTACTTGGTTTATTTGGAGGCAAATGTAACAAAAAGCCCCCTTCAAAATATGAAGGAGGCTTGTTCTTATCTCGCTTTTAAAAAGGTGGAGATGTACCCAACCAAAGGGTTATTAAAATAAAATGGTGGCGGATGATACAGGCGAAGGACTAATGCTATATGCCGTTTCTGTTTCGTTTACTTTGTTATTAATAAATGTGCCGGAATTATTTTGAAGTAATTTTTGTTTTTCTTCCAGTTTTTTTATTTTCATACTGTCTTGTTTTTGCCTGTTTCTTAATTCTTCAATTTCTTTCTGATTTTCAATTGAATCATTTGAATCATCGTATCTCTTTATTTTGATTTCATCAACCGCTTTACCATCGGGGCGATGTAGTTGTTTATCTTCGCCCATTATGTAATCAACGTCGGTTTCATATTCAAATCGGTTTCTCCACTCGTGTTCGTCTTCTATTTCTATACCTACATTTTTATGTAGCCTGCGTTTGATTTTAAAATTAACCTGACTTAGTTTTTCTGCAACCGACTCATCAAAGCGGATTTTTTTGCCTACCGGCACTTGTATTTGAATATGCACCTGTTGAAAACGGAATTTTTTATCCTTGCTGATAGCATATCCATTTCCCAAATCAAGAATACTGTCTTTATAATTTACATTGTACTGAATGGCAATGGCTCTGTTGTAAGCTTCTTCGGCCGAACGGCCATAGCTGTATTTTTTGATAATAACGTGATAATTACCATCCAAACTGGGAACTACTTCATCAATTTTTACAGTGGAAAGGCGCAAGGTATCGGGTGTCAAACTCCACCCATCATTATCATCATTCCACCATCTGCTTCTGGTTTGCTCCAGCTCGGCAGCTGTTACGGCTACTATCATTTTTCCATTGGCAGGCTGCGTGATTGTAATTTCTTTTCCGCCATCATTCTTCCAGTAATTGAAATCATTGGAAATGCTGGAAGCAAATAATACGGCACATATCCAACCCAGAACCCACAGACCACCAAATGTCCATCCCAGATAATTATTGCGAGAGCGAACTTTTATGACTCTTCTGATAACCCACACAATAAAACCTATGAGTGGAACACCTAAGAAGAAAATAAGTGTGCCCCATGCATAAAGTTGTTGACTTTTGCTAGTCCACAAAAAATTATTAACAGGCCACCAGGCAGCACCGCTAAATATTAAAGCAATTAGAGCTACAAACAAACCAAAGGCAATACAGCCGACTACAAAAAGTAAGAAGGCTTTAAAAAGAACACCGATGATATGCCCGACACCATTATTAGACCGGCGTGCCGTATCTCTTACTTCATTTGCAAAAGCACTACCTTTATTGGTGGTAAATTCTTTTGCACGGGTTCCAAAATTTTGTGCCGTTTCTTTTACTTCCTTGCCCCATTCCTGCATTCGGTCCTTCATACCTTCCATACTTTCCTTTACATTTTGACGAATACGGTTTACATCCACCGTTTCTCCCCGCATTTCCATTTTTTGATAATCACTGCCGGCTTCTGGAAGTACAATCCATAAAATAATATAAGCCAAAATAAATGTTCCGGTAAAGGAACCGATACCTACACTTAATTTAAAGTCGAAATCGCTGTGAAATCGAAACCCGGAAAGTATGCTGATGATTAAATTGAGCAATATCGGCGCTGCAAATATGAGCCGTATGGTATTTGCACTTTTATGAAAATAAGCACCCAATCCGCCCGCTACTCCGGCAATCATTTTATCATCTGGATTACGATATAATCTTCTGCCCGAATAACCTTCCAGATCTTTTGGAGGTAATACAATCCATAAAATAATATAGGCTAAGAATCCTAAGCCTGTTGCAAAAGCAAGTATGGCAAACAATAACCTGACTACTACGGGATCAATATTAAAATAAGAAGCAATACCACTACACACACCGCCAATAAATTTATCGTTATTGTCGCGGTACAATCTACCTCTGGGTTTGTTATAGTTGGTGTACGTCTGATTGCTATTTGATTTTGATGAAGATGACTCACCGGTTTCTTTATCTGCCGCTTCAAAATCTTCAATGGTTCCCATGGAAGCAATCATTTCACTCACATCAGCATCAGTAATAGCACCTGAGCCTAATCTTATTTTTTCGCTCATCAGCTCGGCCAGTCGGGCTTCAATGTCGTTGATGATTTCATCGCGACCTTCTTCATGTGCAAAATAGCGGCGAAGACTTTCGATATAAGCCTGTAGTTTTTCATAAGCACTGTCTTCTATCGGTATTACCCGTCCACTCAGGTTTATGTTGATGATCTTTTTCATTTTAAATTTTTTTGGTTGAGTAGGTTTTTATTATTGGTTGGTTAAAGGTTCGTCGGGTTTTTTATTTGCCAAACTGTTTACACCATTTGAAAGTTCATTCCAGGTTTGTTCCAGTTCTTTATAAAAGGTTTCTCCTTTTTCTGTCAGCATAAAATATTTTCTTGGCGGGCCGGAGTTACTTTCTACCCATCGGTAGGTAAGCATATCTGCATTTTTGAGTCGGGTAAGCAGTGGATACAATGTACCTTCCAATATTTGAAGATTGACCGACTTCATTTCTTCAACAATATCGCTGGGGTAGGCTTCACCACGACGGATGATGGAGAGAATGCAAAACTCCAAAATCCCTTTGCGCATCTGGCTCTGTGTATTTTCTATATTCATTTCCTTGCTATTTTATCAATTGACAGTACAAAACTAAGGCGATATACGGTACTATGCAAAATAAAGTACCAGTTTTTATTTTCAACCTTTGCTAATTTTTAGGTTAACTTTAAATTATGTATTGAAAACGAATAAGTTATAAATAAAATTAAAGAAGAATATTTTTAATAATATTTTCATTCTACTTATTTTCGGACAACCATTTTTCCGGAAACTCATTTAAAAACCAACAATTTGAAAAATTTTTATATCGCATTAATCTTATTTATTTTCTCGGTTTTTCTTTTTTCTTGTTCCAATAAATACCTGCCTTATAAGAAATTTTACAATTTTAAAAGTGCTGATGGCAGGCCGGAATATAGCAACCTAAATTACTGGGCGGCTCACCCCTGGAAGCACGACCCATCAGATAGTGTGCCTTTACCATTAATAAATTCTGAGTATAAAGATTCAATGGTAGATGTTTTTTATTTGCATCCCACCACCTATACCGGTACTAAAAAAGAAATAAATGCAGCTATTGATGATGCTTTGTTGAATGCCAAAACCGATTATTATCCAGTGTTATATCAGGCAAGTGTGTTTAATGAACAGTGTCGTGTGTTTGCGCCCCGCTACCGACAAGCACATATCAGTACTTTTTTTAAAAGAGACAAGTATGCAGATCATGCGTTGGATACTGCTTATGAAGATTTAAAAAATGCATTTGAATATTATTTAAAAAACTGGAACAATGGCCGCCCCATCATTATTGCCGGGCATAGCCAGGGTGCACTGCTTGCCGAAAAATTATTGAATGAATATTTTGAAGACAAACCCCTGGCCAATCGTCTGGTAGTGGCTTACATTTTAGGTTGGGCCATACCCAAAAATTATTTTACGAGCATTACCGTATGTAAAGACTCGCTGCAAACCGGTTGTGTTTGTGGTTGGAGAACCTATCGCAAAGGATACAATCCTGTGTATTTAAAAAATGAAAACGGCAACTCCTGGGTTACCAATCCACTCAACTGGAGTACCGAAACCACTTACGCAGATAAAAAAGAAAATAAAGGATCTGTGTTGCGAGATTTTAATAAAATATATAAATCAACAACCGATGCACAAATCAGTAATGCCTTGCTGTATGTATCAAAGCCAAAATTTCCCGGAAGCTTTTTCTACTTTACCAAAAACTATCATGTAGGCGACATCAATTTATTTTATGTAAATCTTAGAGAAAATATTCGACAACGGATTATGGCTTTTTGGAAGCAATAATATTTTCTATATCGCTGAAATGCGGGCTTAACTTCGCAAACGGTGAAGGAACTTGTAAATAACAAACTGGTTTTCCGGAATTTTTTTTCATTAACCCTGGCGCAAGGGATCAATGCATTGTTGCAATTACTGGTAGTTCCCTTTGTCATTATAAAAATTGGCATTGAAAACTTTGGTTTGGTTGCCGTAGCGCAAGTGGTTATGTTTTTATTGTCAACCCTTGCAGAATATGGATATGGACAGACGGGCTCCCGTTCTGTGGCACAAAACAGAACGGATACAGAAAAGCTTTCGAAACTTTTTTACCACAGTATTTATCTCAGAATTATTTTATGTAGTGTTGGTTTTTTTTTACTCCTTTTATTATCGCTGATATTTTCTTTTATTCAACAGCATTTTATTTTATATGCACTTGCATTTGTGTTTGTGCCCGGCCAGGCCTTATTGCCCTCTTGGTTTTTTCAGGGTATGGAAAAACTGCAATGGATGGCTGCCGCATTATTGCTTTCAAAAATATTATTTGTGTTGCTGGTCTTTTTATTTATCAGCAGGCCGGATCATACTTCTCTTTTTATATTTTTTCTGGGTTTGGGAAATATCATAACAGCCATTGCTGCTTCTGTTTTTATTGTCAATCGGTATCATTTGAAAGCCTTGGGTTGTTCTTTGAAGGAAATAAAGAGATTATTGATAGAAGGGGCACCGGTTACCGCAGCCAATCTAACCATGAACCTGATGCAATATGGAAACCTTTTTATACTTCGTTTGTATTCCAATGATTTGATGGCGGGATATTTTAGCGTTGCGGAGCGAATTTATTTTGCCATGAAACAGGTTTTGACAGCTTTTGCACAATCCATTTACCCGGCACTATGCAGGATTAACAGCAGTCAGTATAAAATTTATTTCAAAAAAACATTTTTACCATTTTTCTGGCTGATGGTTGCTATAAGTGCCATGGCCGCACTGTTTGCACCATCCATTATTGGTTTTTTTATTAAAGAGGCAAACACTATGTCCATACTCATTTTTCGGATGTTTTGTATTGCCGTTCCTGTCGTGTGTTTGAATATGCCCGGCGCACTGGTCTTGCTGGCAACGAATCAGCGTGAACGATATTTTAAAATTTTTGCAATTGGTTTATTTATTAATCTGCTTGCCAACCTGCTGTTCGCACCCCAATATTATGCAATGGGCACTGTTGCCGCTGTATTAATAACAGAGGTTATCATAACCGTTTTGGTAAGTCTTAGCCTTTTTAAATATTTTCATCAAAATCAGTTGCATTATTGATTGCAATCAGTAAAAAGATAAAGCATCTGAAATAATTTTAATTAGAAAAATATTCAACAATGAAAACAATAATTGTTCCAACCGATTTTTCTCCTGTAGCTACCAATGCGATGAACTATGCAGCTGATATGGCGAAATCTATAAATGCCAGTTTACTGCTTTTGCATGTGTTTCAATTGCCAATCAATTACTCTGATGTGCCGGTTGCAATGATTTCGGTAGATGATTTAAAAAAATCGGCAGAGAAAAAATTAGGCGCAGTAAAAAAAGAATTGGAACATATAACATCCGGTACGGTGAAAATATATACTGAAACCCGAATGGGCAATGTGGCTTATGAGTTGGAAGAATTGTGTGCAAAGATTAATCCCTTTGCAGTAGTAATGGGCACCCGAGGCCACTCAGGAATTGAAAGAATTTTATTTGGCAGTACTACCCTATCAGCTATTCGGCATTTAACCTGGCCGGTGATATGTGTACCACCGGGAAAAGAATATGGACA
The DNA here is from genome assembly GCA_022708055.1 of Bacteroidota bacterium. Taxonomy (GTDB): domain Bacteria; phylum Bacteroidota; class Bacteroidia; order Chitinophagales; family Chitinophagaceae; genus JJ008. The sequence continues at coordinate 39,129 of JAKIZK010000002.1, read as the reverse complement.
AGGCATTCGCCATATTGGGTTTGCCTGCGATTTTAAAGATGTAGTAAAATCAACACCAGGAAAAATGATTGCCGATTTTGTTAAAGAGCTTGGCGCCCAACTCCATGTTTTAAATGCAGATTATAAGAATAAAAATTTTTCTCCCGGCACCACCGAAGAGTCAGCGCTATTGCATACCATGCTGGAAAAAGCCAATCCGGTTTATCATTTTATTGAACATCCGGATATTGAAGACGGCATCAATGAGTTTGCCGAAAAAAATAATCTGGATATAATTATTGTTATTCCCAAAAAACACAAATTGCTCGACAGCTTGTTTAAACCCAGCACCACCAAACAAATGGTTTTTCAATCGCATATACCGGTGATGTGTGTACATGAGTAGCAATGTGCTCAATTGTTTATTCAACTAAAACAAACGCAGCCCAATAATAAGGCGAGTATTTTTTTCGCATTTTGGCTTTTGCAGTGGCAAAAGCTTTTTCAATGGAATTTCCGGCCAAAAGCTGCGTGTAAAATATTTTCATAAGTTCAGCAGTTTCTTTATCGGGCACTTTCCAAAGGCTCACAATTAATTTATTTACACCTGCCAACTTAAATGCTCTTTGCAAACCAAAAACACCTTCAGTTGCATTTACATCTCCCAAACCGGTTTCGCAGGCACTTAGTACAACCAGTTTTGTATTACTCAGATTCAATTGTGAAATTTCATAGGCTGTTACTACGCCGTCTTCAATTCCATCAATTGGTTTTTTGCCAGACCATGCATAGTTGCCGCCGGAAAGAATTAAGCCGCTTCTTAGCAAAGGATTGGCATCGCGGGCATATACATTTCCGGCAAACTGGCGATTGCTCTGTGGAGCAGGAAGAAAAAACCCATGCGTACCAATAAAAATTGATGACGGTGATTGATTGTTCAGCAGTTTCAAATTTTTTTCGGATGCTTGTACACCGGTAAAAGATGTTACAAGTTTTTTGTAACTGGAAAAAATTTTGCTGATAGAGTCTATTTCTTCGCCTGTGCCCGGCAATTGTGGCCAACTGCCTGTTGAATTTATTATTTCCGGTTTTTTTGTTTTCAAAGAGTTTTCTTGATAATAATAAATCAATGCTGCACTGTCCAATGAAAAATCAGGATTACCAAAGAGTACAATTTTATCAGTTGGGCTTTGATTATTTTGCAGCGTTTTATTTACAAAATAACCCGCTCCGGTTAATTGTTGCATTTCATATTTATCTGAAAGTAATTGTGTGCTATCAACCGACAATGCTTCAAATGCAATATTGTAAAGTTTTCCTGCAGGGCTGTAGTACACTGTATTGATTCCCTTAAGTGCATGCTCCAGTGGTGCCCACAGCATTTGATAAAGTAGATGATTGGGTGCTGTGGTGCTATAGCCGTTACTAGTTTTGTAGGGGTACATCATATTCACTACTACTTTTGAAGTTTTACCCAGATAGTTTACTTGTCTTAATAAACTTTGTTCTTCAAATAGTGGAATAAATAAGGGAACCGAATCTTCTTTTTTTAAAACAAAAGCGGCATAAACAATACTGTCAGCTTCTTTGTTTTTTACTGTATGAAAGCGTACAAATGATACCCATGCCTCATTAATATTGAGCCTTTGCTGCACATCCTGCATTTTGATGTTAAATGCGTTTTTTAAATCTCTGAAGCGGGAAGAAAGGCGTATCAATTCTTTTTCATTAGCCTCTGTTTCAGCTTCCCATTTGCTAAGGTTTTGATTTCGGTTTTCTTCAGGCAGTGCATATTGTTTTGCCAACAATATTTTTCCATTGTTCCATTTTGTAAATACTGCCTGAAGCAAGGAATCTTTATTTTCTCTGATAGCGAGTAGCCTGTTTTTGCTTTCTGTAAGTAAAAGTGATTGTAAAAATAATTGTTGATTGAAGCAATCAATATAATAGGAAGCCGAAGCTTCCGGGAATTGAAATAATAAAGATAGATTGGAATACTGGTTGAATTCCAGTCGCTGAATGTAGTTCAACTTTTCCGATTCAGATAAAACAGCAAACAAATTAATCATCCAGTTCTTTTCAATCTCAATGGCTTCTTTTCTTAAGCCTATGGCTTGATTGAATTTTTTTTCCTGTTGATATAGCGAAGCCAGGTTTCCAAGTGTGGCAGCATAATCGCGATGGTGGTTGCCCATGATAGTCTTTGTAACCTGTAAAGATTTTTTGTAAAGACGCTCAGCCACACTATCATTTGCTATGCTGTGTTGCAGCAAAGCAAGATTATTTAGCGCCATGGCATAGGCGTTGCTTTTGTCGTTCTTTTTTTCTTCATAAGCCAGACTTTCTTCTAATAAAGGAAGTGCCTTGTCGTAGTTTTCCATTGAAATATAAAGTTCGCCCAGATTGCGTTTTATGTTTTGGAGCAAAGGCCAGTCTTCATCATAATTTTTTTTGGCAAGATCAAGGGCTTCATTCAAAAAAGCCAAAGCCTTATCAAATTGTTCAAGATAATCGCAGGCAGATGCCAGATTAGAAAGAGTAGTTAAATATTCAAAACTTGATTTGCCTTTTAATTTTTCATAAATAGCAGCAGCTTTCAAGTAATAATCTGCCGATTTTTGATATTGTTCCAGATCGCTATAGAGTACGGCCAGATTGTTCAGGCTATTTGCAACATCGTTGCTGAATTCGCCGGCCAGTTTTTTTCGAATTTCCAATGTAGTAAGTAATGCTGGTTCTGCTTCTTCCGGTTTGCCCATGTTTTTTTTAATAATTGCAAGATTGGTTAAGCCGGTTGCGTATTCCAGGCTTTGCTTTCCTTTTGAAACTTCTATTATACTTACAGCTTGCTCAGCAACAGGTAGCGCCTGCTCGTTATTACCAATATCTTCATATACTTTGGCAAGCCGGTTGAGAGCGGAGCCATATTCATAGCTACTGTCGCCAAAAGATTTTTTATGAAAAGCCGCAGATTCTATAAGCAGTGGGATGGTTTTTTCATCCTGCCCAATGCGGTTATACACAACAGCCAACAGGTTCAACACTTTTATATATTCTTCATTGCCGGTTCCAAAAATTTTTGCATTTATTTCTTTAAGAACCAATAAAGATTGTTCCGCTTTTTGAAAAGACGCATTTCCAATTAATATTACCGATTGAATGGAAAGAAAACTACTGTATAGTTTATTTTCAACACCATAATTTGTTTTTATTAATTCCGTTGCCTTTTCGGCATACGGGAGTGCTTTTTCATAATCTTGTAACTGATAATAATAAAGAAGACTATCGCTGATTTGTTTAAACTCCTGCGATCGTCCCTTAAGTGCAGCAACCAATAAAATTAATATTAATAGTCTCTTTGCCATACAAAGGGAAGATAGAATAAAAAAAGAGACACATCGTTGCATCTCTTTTTAAAATAGAAATTTTAATTGTTTTTTAAAACTCAGCACTCTTAGGTGTTCTTGGAAATGCAATAACATCTCGGATATTGGTCATGCCGGTTACAAACTGTACCATACGTTCAAAACCCAATCCAAAGCCTGCGTGCGGCACTGTGCCAAACCTGCGGGTATCCAGATACCACCAAAGCTCATCAGCAGGAATATTCATGGCCTCCATACGGGAGGTTAATTTATCCAATCGCTCTTCTCTTTGCGAACCGCCTACTATTTCTCCAATGCCCGGTGCCAATATATCCATAGCCGCTACGGTTTCTTTACCGGCCTCGCATCCATCATTTTGCCGCATGTAAAATGCTTTGATGGCAGCAGGATAGTTATAAAGTATAACCGGTTTTTTAAAATGTTTTTCTACCAGATATCTTTCATGCTCACTTTGCAGGTCCATTCCCCACCCTGTTATTTCATATTGAAATTTCTTTTTCTTGTTGTGGTTGCTGTCTTTTAAAATAGCAATGGCTTCAGTATATGTCAAACGTTCAAAACCGTTGTTCAAAACAAATTCCAATTTTTCAATCAGCCCCAGCTCACTGCGCTTATCTTGAGGTAGTTGTTTTTCTTCATCGGCCAGTCGCTGCGCCAGAAATTCAAGGTCTTCGCGATTATTCTCCATTGCATACTTAATAATGTATTTAATGAATTCTTCCGCCAGATTCATGTTATCTTCCAGATCATAAAAAGCCATTTCGGGTTCTATCATCCAAAACTCGGCAAGGTGTCTTGCCGTATTACTGTTTTCGGCTCTAAATGTGGGGCCGAAAGTGTATATATCGCCAAAAGCGGTAGCACCCAATTCACCTTCCAGTTGTCCGCTTACAGTAAGATTGGTACTGCGACCAAAAAAATCTTCTTTAAAATTGATACTGCCGTCATCATTCTTTGGAGCCGAGCCATCAATAGGAAGTGTGGTTACTCTGAAAGTTTCGCCGGCACCTTCTGCATCGCTGGCGGTAATGATGGGTGTGTGCATATACACAAATCCTTTTTCATTAAAAAACTGATGGATTGCAAAAGCAAGTGCATGACGTACACGAAATACAGAACCAAAAGTATTGGTACGAAAACGCAGATGAGCAATTTCTCTTAAAAACTCAAGACTATGTTTTTTAGGCTGCAATGGATATTTTTCTGCATCACTATCACCTAGTACTTCAATGCTAGAAGCTTTTAAATCCATTTTTTGACCTTTGCCCAACGAAGGTTCCACATTACCGGTTACTTTCAAAGCGGCAGAGGTGGTAATGCGTTTTAACAAGTCGTCGCCAAACTGACCTAACTCAACTACGATTTGTATATTATTATTAGTACTGCCATCATTTAGTGCAATAAACTGATTGTTGCGAAAAGTGCGTACCCATCCCATTACAGTTACCTGCTGCCCCTGGGGTTCTTGCAAAAGCAGGTCTTTGATTTTTATACGATTATTAAACATAGCTGGCAAAGATACTACCTGATTTTTAGCCCTGAAACAAGAGTGTGCCGGGATAAAATAAATTAAAAATTTTTTGATTTTCCTGATTTTGCGCTATACTTGCACCGGAAAGAGGCCGATTAGTTCATTTCTCCTTAAGTTTTGACTTTCAATTTTAGCCTGTTTTCCTTCAATATAAATTTCAAAAATTTCTGATTCTCAAGACTGGTTTTATCCCCGAAATGTGATAAAGATTAACCCTAAGCTATTTTTATGTACGACATTCTCCAACTGAACGATATGCTCGTTCCCGAATTGCTCGATATTGCTGAGCAATTGAAAATTGCAAACGCCAAAAAATTAAGCAAACAAGACCTTGTTTATAAAATTTTAGATGGTCAAGCTATTGCTGGTGCCAAATCGGCCCCGGCTGCTACAGACGGTAAACGCAAAAGAATAATCAAAACAACAACCAGCATTAGCAGCGAAGAAGCTGAAGTTGTAAGCAATGATACTGAAATACCCAACGCCGAAAATAACACAACAAAAAAGCCCAATATGCCTATAAAAAAAGTGAGCCGTAGTACAGAAGAAAAAGCGGCAACAGAAGAAAAAGCGCCAATAAAAAAAGGACGCAAAAAAGTTGAAGAGAAAGAGGTGGTAGCGGAAGCTGTAGCATCTGAAAACGTAGAATTGCCTGTAATGGCTGCGCCTGTTTCAGAAGGTGTAACAGCAGAATCCACTACTCAACAAAATAAAATATATCCGCAGCGCAGAGAACAACAGTTCAATGTAGAGTTTGATGGAGTAATATTGAGTGAAGGTGTGCTGGAAATGATGCCCGATGGATATGGCTTTCTTCGCTCGTCAGATTATAACTATTTATCATCGCCTGACGATGTGTATGTATCTCCTTCACAAATAAAACTGTTTGGATTAAAAACCGGTGATACTGTGCAAGGTGCGGTACGACCTCCAAAGGAAGGAGAAAAATATTTTGCATTGCTAAAAGTAGATACCATTAATGGCAAAACGCCGGAAGAAGTAAGAGACCGGGTACCTTTTGATTACCTCACTCCATTATTTCCTTTTGAAAAATTAAATCTGTTTACGACACCTTCGGAATACTCCACACGTATTGTAGATCTTTTTACACCTATTGGAAAAGGACAACGAGGTTTGATAGTAGCACAACCCAAAACGGGTAAAACCATGCTCTTGAAATCCATTGCAAATGCCATTGCAGAAAATCACCCCGAGTGCTATCTGATGGTAGTACTGGTAGATGAAAGACCCGAAGAGGTAACCGATATGGAGCGCAGTGTAAAAGCAGAAGTAATCGCCTCAACATTTGATGAGCCGGCTGAAAAGCATGTGAAGGTTTCAACAATCGCACTCCAAAAAGCAAAAAGATTAGTAGAATGCGGACACGATGTAGTGATCCTGCTTGACTCTATTACCCGCTTGGCAAGAGCACATAATACCGTAGCACCTGCTTCAGGTAAAGTTTTATCGGGCGGCGTAGAAGCCAATGCGATGCAAAAGCCAAAACAGTTTTTTGGTGCAGCCCGTAAAATTGAGAACGGTGGTTCTCTTACCATTATCGCTACAGCGCTTGTAGATACCGGAAGTAAAATGGATGAAGTAATTTTTGAAGAGTTTAAAGGAACCGGTAATATGGAATTACAGCTTGACCGCAAACTTTCTAATAAACGTATCTTCCCGGCTATAGATATAGTAGCATCCAGCACTCGTCGCGATGATTTGTTGCTTGATAAAGATGTTTTACAACGTATGAATTTATTGCGAGTGTATCTTACTGATATGAACTCGGAAGAAGCCATGCGTGAACTACAAAACCGAATGAAAGGAACAAAAAACAACGAAGAGTTTTTGGCGAGTATGAATCGATAAGGTTGAGGGTAAGGTTTAGATTAAGGTTAAGATTAAGGATGAGGTTGAGATTGAGGGTTAGTTTGGATACTTTAGTAATTGAACATGGCGGCAGCAAGAATCAGCATAGATCAATTTATCACACAATCAAAACAATTTCCTGTTATTGATGTAAGAAGCCCCGGCGAGTTCGTACATGCTCATGTTCCCGGCGCATTATCTCTTCCATTATTTTCAAACGAAGAAAGAGCTGCTGTAGGCACTGCTTACAAGCAACAAAGTCGCGAAGCGGCTATAAAAATCGGACTTGACTTTTTTGGCCCCAAGATGAAATCAATGGTTGAAGCAGTAGAAACGATTTGCAATCAACATCGCACACTGGCAACTGCAAGTAATACAGAAGATGATGATCAAAATATCAAAACGATTTTAGTTTATTGCTGGCGTGGTGGTATGCGCAGTGGCGCCGTATCCTGGCTGCTTGATTTATATGGCTTCAAAGTTTTTACACTGGTAGGCGGGTATAAAAAATTTCGCAATCATGTTCTGGATACATTTAGCCTACCCTTTCAGTTTAAGATTCTGGGAGGTTACACAGGATCGGGAAAAACAGAACTTTTGAAAGACCTGCAATCGAAAGGCGAACCGGTAATTGATCTGGAAGGCATAGCCGGACACAAAGGCTCAGCATTTGGCAACATTGGCCTGCCCAATCAACCCTCTCAGGAAATGTTTGAAAATATATTAGCAGCTAAACTGATAAATGAAAAAAATAAAAGTGAAGCCACCGATAGGCACATTTGGCTGGAAGATGAATCGCAACGCATAGGACATGTAAATATTCCCAATGAATTATGGAACACCATGCGACAGTCGCCGGTTTTCTTTATCGACATTCCATTTGAGAAGCGACTAAAACATATTGTTGAAGAATATGGCAAGTTGGACACTCAAAAACTAATAGACGCCACTATAAGAATTAAAGAAAAACTGGGCGGGCTTCAGGCAAAACAGGTTATTGATTTTCTACAAACGAATAATTACGAAGAAGGTTTCCGAATATTATTGAAATATTACGATAAATATTATTCAAAGTCTTTGCACAATCGGGAAGCATTAAATTCGTTATTAAATAAGATCGATTGTAAATCCATAACTACTGAAAATACCCGTGCATTACTTCAACATAATCATTCAAAATCTGCGAAGGCTTAGTCTTGTTGTTTCATTTTTTCTATTTCCATTATTTTTTTCAGGCCAGTCGCTTACAGGTTTGTGGTCAGGCGCTATTACACAAGATAGTACTTCGGCCAGAAAAGACCAGTCTTTTGAAATTGCACTCACAGAATATAAGGGAAAAGTATATGGCTATAGCTGTAGCGAGTTTATTGTAAATGATACACTCTATTACATTGTAAAACGTGTGAAGGGAGAAATTAAAGACAGCATCTGCGAAGTAAAAGATGATGAAATAATTGCGTATAACTTTCGAGGAAAACTTGACAAGGGTGTAAAAGTAACCAGCACTTTTCGGAGAAATAAAAACGACAGTAACTGGTATCTTGATGGCAGTTGGAAAACCAATGCCACCAAAAAATATTATGGCATAACCGGAAAAGTAAAACTAGCTGAAGAAAAAGATTTGAGTCTCTCTAAAGTATTCCCACACCTGGAAGAACTGAACCTGGCAAACGAAATTGCTTTTTACAAGGAAAGAACAAAAGAACCTGTGATTGCAAAACTGGCTAAGCCTGAAAGAATAAATACAGTGTATGAATCGCCTAAAAATTTAGAACAACAGTCAAGTACAACAGTGGCGGTGCCACAAATAAAACAGGCCACAGCAGATGCTTCAATAGTTGCCTCCGTTCAGGCTGATGCTATTGCAGCAGGCATTCAAAAGCCTGACAATGATTTACAAAAAACACAAAAATCAATTACAAATTCCACAACTGCTAATGTTCCTTCTGTTTCAAACCCGGATTTGAAACAAGCAAATGCGGATATGGAGCTGGTGGCTGCGGTGCAAGCAGACGCTGCTATTGCCGCCATAAAAAAGCCTATTGATGAAAACAACAAAACCAATACAAGGCCTGTTGCCTCAAGCAATAATGAATTAAAACAAACCATAGCAGCAAAACCAACCCCTACGCAAAGTTTTAATAAGCCAGCTAATCAGCAACAAGCCATTGTAATGAATACAAAACCACAAACAAATACTGAGGTAAAACCTGTAAACAATATGGCGCAACAAAATACAGTGGCAACCCATAATCCGGCTTCAACAAAAACCACAGCACCGCAATCTGAAAAAAATATGCCTACCATTTCGCTGCCGGCAAATGAGATAGTAAGAAGTCAAGCAGAAACAATCTCCACGATTATAAAAACTGATGCAGAAGTAGCTGCAAGCGGATTGACCATAGCGGAGCGCAAATCAGAATTTAAGCAAGTGGTGCATTTCAAATCAGATAGCCTGTTATTGGCGTTATACGATAATGGAGAAATTGATGGAGATACGGTAAGTGTGTTTATGAATGGAGCGCCGTTACTGATAAAACAAGGATTAAAAGCTTATGCCATTAAGAAAACAATTTATATTGGAAAAGACAATGAAGATTTTAATTTAGTACTTTATGCAGACAATCTTGGCCTCTATCCGCCCAACACCGGGCTGCTAGTAGTGCGAGATGGGGATGATATATATAATATCCGCTTTAGCTCTGACCTTCAAAAAAGTTCCGGCGTGGTATTTCGTAAAAAAAGAAATTAGATTTTGACATATTATTTTCAATCACTGTAGTTCACCTGTAAAAATTTTTACATCATTTCTAAACTTTGTCTTAGATAAGCTTTTTTATACGAGATTTGAAACATGAACGAACCGATACAACTTACGCAATATTCACATGGTGCTGGATGTGGCTGTAAAATTGCTCCTAAGGTTTTAGACGAAATTTTAAAAAGCAATTTATTGCTGCCCGATAATAAAAATCTGCTGGTTGGTAATAGCAGTAAAGATGATGCGGCTGTTTATGATATTGGCAATGGCATGGCATTGATTTCTACCACCGATTTTTTTATGCCTATTGTCAATGATGCATTTGACTTTGGAAGGATTGCTGCTGCAAATTCCATCAGCGATGTGTATGCTATGGGTGGCAAGCCGCTGATGGCCATTGCAATTTTGGGTTGGCCGGTATCTAAGCTGCCGATAGAGGCAGCACAAAAAATTATTGACGGTGGAAAATTTATTTGTAAAGAAGCCGGTATTCCATTGGCGGGTGGTCATAGCATTGATTCACCTGAGCCCATTTTTGGGCTGGCCGTTACCGGCATAGTGCCTATTGAAAATCTGAAAAGAAATAATACTGCTCACGAAGGAGATACCTTATTCATCACCAAGCCGCTGGGCGTTGGCATCTTAGCTACGGCACAAAAAAGAGGGCAACTAAAGGTGGAACACTTGCAACCCATGATTGATCAAATGACCAGTTTGAACAAACAAGGTGAAGCCCTGGGAAAGATAAAAGGAGTAACAGCCATAACGGATGTTACAGGCTTTGGCCTATTAGGTCATTTAATAGAAATGGCTGAGGGTAGTGGGCTGAGTGCAGAATTGTTTTACAACGATATACCTGTTGCCGATGGCGTAAGTGATTATATAGCACAACGCATTTTTCCCGATGCCACTACAAGAAACTGGAGCAGCTATAGCGAGAAAGTAAAATTTGAAAAGGCAACTCCCGAAAAACCCGGTGTAAATGTAATGGAGGCCTTTACACTGCTACCCGACCCGCAAACCAATGGAGGCTTATTGATAAGCGTAAGTGAAGAAGCCATTGAAGCGGTTACAGCAATATTGGGCGACCACATCAAACCAATAGGCAAAATGATAGCCCGCGGCGATAAAACGATTTTTGTAAAGTAAGGAAATTAAATTTTGCGAAAGGTTAACCGCATGTGTTACATTCCGTATTCACTCAAAAATTTAATGCGCATAATTTTCAATTGCTCCCAGTTAAAATTATAATCGGCCAGCTCTTCCTGTGCCACTTGTAGGCTGGAGGTTTCACAACTTTTGAAATATTCCATTATTTCATCCTGATCTTCATCATCCAGCATTTCATCAATGGCATAGTTGAGATTGAGCCGCGTACCGCTGGCTGCTATACTTTCCATTTCTTCCAGCATTTCATCCATACGCCAGCCTTTGTTTTTGGCAATGGTTTCCAGCGATACTTTCTTATCGGTGTTTTGAATAATATATACCTTGTTGCCACTTTTATTCACTACACTTTTCATCACAAAATCATCAGGCCGTTCAATATTATTTTCTTCTACATATCGTGCTATTAAATCAACAAATGGTCTTCCGTACTTTATTGCTTTTCCTTTGCTGATACCCTGACATTTTTCAAGCCCTTCTAAGGTGATAGGATAAAAAGTGGACATATCCTGCAATGAAGCTTCTAAGAAAATGACAAAGGGAGGCAGGCTTCTTTTCTTTGCTTCTTTTTGACGCAGGTCTTTCAGCATTTCAAAAAGACGCTCGTCGGTAGCGGCTCCGGTATTGGCTTCCGTAGTCTCTTCATCATCAGCATTGGCATCATCATAAGTATTGTTGAGTACAATCTTGAATGACTTTGGTTTTTTCAAAAAGGCTTCTGTTTTGTCGGTAAACTTTAATACGCCATATTCTTCAATATCTTTTTTCAATAATCCACCCAGTAGCATTTGTCTGATAAGCGAGTTCCAGAAAAAGGGCTCCTGATCGTTGCCGCTGGCAAAAGCATCCAGCCCTTCGTGTCGAAACATTTGTATTTGCGGAGTAAGCTTTCCAATAATAATCTGTACTACATACTCGGTAGCAAATCGTTCGTCAAGTTCTTTTATTGCTTTTAAAACGATAAGGGCTTCGTCTTTTGCTTCTGTATAATCTTTAGGATGTTTACAGTTGTCGCATTGGCCACAGTTTTCTTTTGGATATTCTTCGCCAAAATAACTCATCAAAATTTTTCGGCGACACACACCGGTTTCGGCAAAAGCAACGGTTTCACTAATAAGTTGTGCCCCCACTTCTCTTTCACTAAGGGGTTTATCACGCATCAAGTGTTCCAGCTTGCTTACATCTTTATGTGAGTAATAAAGAATACATTTTCCCTCGAGCCCATCACGCCCGGCACGCCCGGTTTCCTGATAATAATTTTCTATGCTTTTGGGAATATTATAGTGAATTACAAAACGGATATCGGGTTTGTCAATACCCATTCCAAATGCAATGGTGGCGCAAATAACCCGTACATCCTCACTCAAAAATTTATCCTGTCGGTCAGCCCTTATTTTACTATCAAGTCCGGCATGATAGGCTACTGCACTTACGCCATTTGCCATTAAAATATCGGCCAGCTCTTCGGTTGTTTTTCTGTTTAATGTATATATGATACCGCTTTTGGTACCCATGCTTTTTACAAAGCGTACAATGTTTTCATCCGTTTGAGCTTTTTTAATCTTTGGCAGCACTTCATAATACAGATTGGAGCGGTTGAAAGAAGAAATAAAAACATTGGGATTGTGTAGATCGAGATTTTTGATGATATCACTCTGCACTTTTGGTGTTGCGGTTGCAGTAAGTGCAATTACCGGAATGTCGGGATTTATCTGAATCATCATTTCACGCAAGCGACGATATTCCGGACGAAAATCGTGTCCCCATTCTGAAATACAATGAGCCTCGTCCACTGCAAAAAAGGATATAGTAAGCTCAGAAAAAAATTCAAGATTCTCCTGTTTGGTTAATGTTTCCGGAGCTACGTAAAGCAATTTTGTTTTGCCGGAAAGCAAATCGTCTTGTACTTCTTTTATTTCTTTTTTGTTGAGTGTAGAGTTTAAGAAGTGGGCTACATTATCATTGCTGCTATACCCACGAACGAGATCTACCTGATTTTTCATTAAAGCAATCAATGGCGATACGATGATGGCTACTCCATCGCTGATTAATGCCGGTAATTGATAACAAAGACTTTTGCCGCCACCGGTAGGCATGATAACAAAAGTATCGTGCCCTGCCAGCAAAGATTCAATAGCTTTTTCCTGAGTGCCTTTGAATTTATTGAAACCAAAATACTCATGCAACGCTTTATGCAAGTCAATTTTATTTTTTGGTTTCGTTTCTTTTGCCGCAGTTTTCGTTGCGGTTGGTTTTTTTGCTACTGCAGGTTTTGCCGTTTTCTTCGCTGCTGTTTTTTTTGCTGCTGTCATTATCTATTCATATTTTGACGGGCCTTCGCCCCACATCTTTAATCCGAGTTCTTTAAGGTACATAAATTTCCTTATCACTCTTCATGTATCGGAATAATTATTTTTTCACAGCCCGTAATGGCTGTGGCATAAACAATTCGTTTGGTTCAAAAAAATCAGGGCTACTGCGGGCGGTGTTAAAAATGCCCGAGATGCAGATTTTATGGGGATGCGAATTTACGAATGAATTACCGAAAGAAAAACCGGATATCCATAAAAATTACCGATTGAAAAGCAATACAAATGTTCATAGTAAATACTCTAATTTTGAGCACTTATATGGCCGGTTCAGTTACACAAGTTGCCCTCAAAACCATTGCTTTAGAAGCAGCATCCATATCGGGTCTTGCTGAATATATTAATGCAGACTTTGAAAAGGCTGTGCAAACCATTGCGCAATGCAAAGGGCGTATTGTTGTAAGTGGAATAGGCAAAAGCGCCATCATTGCACAAAAGATTGTAGCCACTTTCAATAGCACGGGTACGCCGTCTATTTTTCTTCATGCTGCCGATGCCATTCATGGCGACTTAGGTATGGTGCAGCAGGAAGATGTAGTTATCATCATCAGTAAAAGCGGTGAAAGCCCAGAAATTAAAGTACTGGTACCGCTTATCAGAAATTTTAAAAACCCCATAATTGCGATTGTTGGTAATACAGGATCTTATCTTGCAAAAAATGCAAATATTATTTTAAACACCACAGTTGAGCAGGAAGCATGTCCCAATAATCTTGCGCCTACCACCAGCACAACAGCACAAATGGTAATGGGTGATGTATTGGCCGTTTGCCTGATGGAGTTGAAAGGATTTCAGCCGGATGATTTTGCGAAATTTCACCCGGGTGGTCAATTGGGCAAAAAATTATATTTGAAATGCGCCGACTTGTATGCCGGAAATGCAAAGCCAAAAGTATTGGCCACCCAATCGCTAAAAGAAGTAATTGTTGAAATCAGTTCAAAACAATTGGGAATAACTGCTGTAGTTAATGAGCAAGGAAATTTGCTGGGTATTATTACTGACGGTGATTTAAGACGGATGCTGGAAAAAAATGTATCTATTGAAAAAAGTACAGCCGGAGATATTATGACAAAAAACCCAAAAACCATTGGGCCTGATGAGCTGGCTGTAGAAGCACTGGATCTGTTGCGTAAATATGGAATTTCACAACTGGCTGTATCAGCAGCTGGAAAATATCTGGGCATTGTGCATGTTCATGATTTGATTAGAGAAGGATTAATTTAGAATTTGTTTCTAATATGAATTTGAAATGAGTATAATTTTTTAAAAGCCATCTTTCAAATTCGAAAAGAATAATTGCAGATGAAAAAATTTTATAATCCCACTCATGCCGGAGCAGGGGTAGGAAATAAACATCATTACGTAGCCATCATGGCAGGTGGTATTGGTAGCAGATTTTGGCCCATGAGCCGCACGGCATTGCCCAAACAATTTTTAGATATTTTGGGTACGGGCAAAACGCTGATTCAACAAACCTTTGAACGATACACCCGACTGGTGCCTCAAGAAAATATTTTCATCATTACGGCGACAGAATATGTGGACATTGTAAAAAAGCAGGTGCCCGGTATTCCGGCTGCTAATATACTGGCCGAGCCATCCAGAAAAAACACAGCGCCTTGTATTGCTTATATTGCTTTTAAGTTAATTAAAAAAGATCCAAAGGCATTGATGATAGCAGCACCGGCCGACCATTTGGTACTGGAGCCCGATGCTTTTATTGCCACTGCAAAAAAAGCATTGAAGTTTGTTGACGGTATCAATGCGCTGGTAACGATTGGTGTAAAACCTACTTATCCTAATACGGGGTATGGATATATACAACACGATACAGCCCGGGCCGAAATAGATATTTATAAGGTAAAAACATTTACCGAAAAACCCAATGAAGAACTGGCAAAAACATTTTTTGAAAGCGGCGATTTTTTGTGGAATGCAGGCATCTTTACCTGGAAGGTGAAAAACATTATTGCAGCTTTAGAAAAACATGAGCCTGAACTGTATGAATTGTTTGCTGCCGAAAAAACAAAATTCAACACTTCCAAAGAGCAAAAAGCAATTGAAAATATTTATCCGCAATGCACCAATATCTCCATTGACTTTGCGGTAATGGAAAAAGCAGATAATGTATATGTCATACCGGCTTCATTTGGCTGGAGCGACCTAGGCACCTGGAACAGCGCTTGGGAAAATATGGATAAGGATTATTTCGGAAATGCAGTAGTAGGGAAAAATGTAGTCGTAGTAGATGCCAATAATTGTATGGTACATGCACCGGACAATAAACTGGTTTTGCTACAAGGGCTGAAAGATTACATTGTGGTGGATACAAAAGATGTATTGCTGATTTGCAAAAAAAATAAAGAACAGGAAATAAGAGAATATGTAGCAGAAGTGAAGCGAAATAAAGGGGAGAAATATTTGTAGCGTTTTTTGACAATAGTTTTTTACCTTGTCGTATGACTTTTCCACCACTTATCAATATACTCTTTTTAGATATTGAAACGGTACCACAGTATGCACAGTATGCCCAACTGCCCGATGGATGGAAGCAGCTTTGGGACACCAAATCTAATTCATTAATAAAATATCACGAAGGAGAAACTAACGAAACGCTTTATCCACGTGCAGGCATTTATGCCGAGTTTGGAAAAATTGTTTGCATCAGTTGCGGCATTGTACAGGGAAACACCCACCAACGAAAAATTATTATCAAAAGCTTTGCCGGCGATGATGAAAAAAAACTGCTTCAGGATTTTATTGATATGCTGAATAAGTGGAGTAATGGAGAACAAAAATTTTTATGTGCTCACAATGGCAAGGAGTTTGACTTTCCCTATCTCTGTCGCCGAATGATTATTCATAACTTACCGATTCCTTTATTATTAAATATTGCGGGAAAAAAACCCTGGGAAGTAAATCATTTAGACACCTTGGAGCTTTGGAAGTTTGGCGATTTTAAAAGTTTCACTTCTTTGGCATTGCTTGCACATTCGTTGGGCATACCTACGCCCAAAGATGATATAGACGGCAGCATGGTATGGAAAGTGTATTGGGAAAAAAAAAACCTGCAGCGCATTGTAACGTATTGTCAGAAAGACGTAGTAACGGTAGCGCAGATTTTATTAAGAATGCAAGGCGAACCATTGATTAAAGAAGAAAACATAGAAATTAAATAACCATGAACAGAACCAACTATGCATCGGGCGCCAAGTGGGAAGATATAGTAGGCTATAGCCGAGCCGTAAAAATGGGCAACATCGTAGAGGTAACGGGCACCGTAGCCGTAGATGAACAGGGAAAAATTGCAGGCGCCGGTAATGCTTATGAACAAACCAAATTTATCATTCAGAAGATTGAAAAAGTATTGCATCAGGCCGGCGCAAAGCTGAGCGACGTTGTAAGAACTCGTATGTTCGTTACCAATATTTCCCTTTGGGAAGAATATGGCCGGGCGCATGGGGAGTTTTTTAAAACTATAAAACCCTGTACCACCCTAGTGGAGGTAAGCAAACTTATTTCGCCTGAATATTTAATAGAAATAGAAGCAACAGCCATCATCAGTGAATAAATTCGCCACATGTTTACACCCACAATACAATCCAAACTACCACAGGTAGGCACCACCATATTTTCTGTAATGAGCAACCTGGCCCATCAGCATCAGGCCATCAATCTGGGTCAGGGATTTCCCGATTATCCGATGAGCGAGGAGTTGATAAGCAAAGTAAATGAAGTAATGCAAAAGGGCTGGAACCAGTATGTTCCCATGCAGGGCTATTTACCCTTGCAGGAAGCGTTGGCTGAGAAAATTGCAGAATTATATGGAGCGGCTATTTCGGCAGATGAGCAAATCACCATAACACCCGGCGGCACTTATGCTATTTATACTGCATTGACAACGGTGCTGCAACCCGGCGATGAAGTCATTGTATTTGAACCGGCCTACGACAGTTATATTCCAAACATAGAAATAAACGGCGCAGTGCCGGTGCTTATTGATTTGCAATTTCCCGACTATAAAATAAACTGGCATGCTGTAAGAGAGAAGATAAACAGTAAAACCAAAATGATCATGCTCAACTCACCTCACAACCCAACGGGTGCTGTATTGAGCGAGGCAGATATGCAGCAATTGCAGGATATAGTAAGAGACACCCAAATCATGATACTGAGTGATGAAGTATATGAGCATTTAATTTTTGATAATATACAGCACCAATCCGTACTACGTTATCCGGAATTGATGGAACGAAGTTTTGTTTGTTTTTCATTTGGCAAAACCTATCACTGCACCGGATGGAAGTTGGGCTATTGTATAGCGGCACCGCAATTAATGGCGGAGTTTAGAAAAGTGCATCAGTTTAATTGTTTTTGTTGCCATACACCATCGCAGGTGGCGCTGGCTTCTTTTTTAAAAAACAAAGAGGCTTATACGTCACTCGGAGCCATGATGCAGCAAAAGCGGGATGACTTCAAAACCCTGTTGAGTAGCTCGCGGTTTGATCTGTTGCACAGCAGTGGCAGTTATTTTGTAACGGCCGGCTATAGCCGCATCAGCGATGAGGGAGATAAAGATTTTGCTATCAGGCTTACCCGTGAGTATGGCGTGGCCACAATTCCCGTTTCCTCATTTTACAAAAACGGGACCGATAATAAGGTGATACGATTTTGTTTTGCAAAAAAGAATGAAACACTGGAAGCGGCAGCGGAAAGGTTGAGGAGGGTTTAGGAATTGCTTTTATTGATGGAATGTGTTTTTATTGATTGTTTTTTTCATTGCTCATCTTCTTTAAAAATTTATATTGCATTAGCAACCAAACTTTTTTTTATATGAAACAATTTCTGCTTTTATTACTCTCATTTACAATTGTAACTTATACTAATGCACAAAAAGGATTTGAACCCGGGTCTATTACTTTAAACTCCAATGAAACACTGGAAGGTAAAATTGATATTAGTAAAAATCCGGGTGAAGCAAAAGAACTCCGGTTTAGCAAAGACGGCTCGATTCAAACCTATTCCATATCTGATGTAAAGGCATTTGAACTATCCGGAAAATTCAGATATGAAAGGCATAACGTCAGCTATAACAAAAGCGCAACCGATATAGAACATGCCACCGAGTTTTTTGATGGCCCTTTGGTAAATGGCGACCGCTGGCTGGAGGTTTTGTATAAATCTAAATACTCAATGTTTGGATTGGAAACACCCGACAGAAATTATTATTTTATACAGGAGCCCGACGGAAGTGTAAAAGAACTTAGATACAGAGTTAAAGTAATAAGCGGCGTAATGCAAAAAGATGAAAGCTATAAAACCTATTTTTCAACAAAGGCTACAGCAAACAACAATTCGGAACTGGCAAAAGCAGTTGCATTGGCAAACTATGACGAAGACGATTTATTGGGTTTAATGATGAAACTCAATGGAGAAAAGTCAACGTAAAATGTTGGTAAGCCACCCAAACCCGTATTTGAAATAAGGGCAGGTGTGGCATATAATTCTTTTAATCCTTCGGGACAAGTAGATGTTGACGGATATGGCGCCTATGCACTATATGAAGCAAGCTTTAAAGGAACGGCCGGCTTTCTGGGCGGTGTGGGATTTACTTTTTTTTCAAGGAAGAGTGGTGAAAATAGTCAGCTGCGGATAGGCTTAAATATTTCCAGCTTAACGTTAAACGGGTTAAACGATATTGGCAGCGGTAGCTTTGATCATGAAAAATATACCGGAACCTTGTTAATGTGCGGCCCCGAATTTTCCTATCAGTTTGCTTTAAACAAACGCAGCTCAACAAAAGTATTATTGGGCCCTGCATTTGGTTATAATCTTGCAATAGCAAATAATACAAAAGGAATTTTTGATAATCCTGGAGTGCATGTAGAAAGGGAAAAGTATCCGGAGGCAAATGGAGGTCAAATTAATATGGCCATTCTGTTATCAGTAGTTAAGGGTAAAAATGTATTTACATTACATGCACTTCATGGAGGCAATATTTACAATTCAGGAAAATCTAAATTATCCAATAATTCCATTGGGTTTACCTATGGTTATATGTTTAAAAAATGAAACCGGATTCACGCTTTAACGGCATTCTCTATATGCTGTTAGCAGCACTCGGTTTTTCAATAATGGGTGGCGCCGCAAAAGCGCTTAAAGAAAACTTTAATGCAGGCCAATTGGTATTTTATCGCAATGCTGTTGGCCTGTTTTTTTTATTGCCGGGATTGTGGAAGCATCCGCCGGTACAAACAGGGGGTAAACCGTTGCGAC
Source organism: Bacteroidota bacterium (assembly GCA_022708055.1). Classification (GTDB taxonomy): domain Bacteria; phylum Bacteroidota; class Bacteroidia; order Chitinophagales; family Chitinophagaceae; genus JJ008. Next base: position 19,791 of record JAKIZK010000002.1, on the reverse strand, counting down.
TTGCCTTTCGTGGATTGATGGGCACACTGGCTCTTTATACTTTACTGTACTGTGTACTGCACATTCCGCTGGGTACAGCTATGAGTTACAATTTAACTTCTGCATTATTCATTGCGGTTTTTTCTTTTTTATTTTTTAAAGAATATTATGGCAGGCTTGTTGTTTTTGCTGTACTGCTTGGTTTTTGGGGTATGCTTTTTATTTATAAACCGGTAATGTACCTGCCCTGGTATTATCATATTGCCGGATTAGTTTCAGGCATCACAGCCGCCATAGCCTACATTACTATTAACCGGCTTTCAAAATATTATGATGCCCGGGTGATTGTGCTTTCTTTTTTGGTAAGTGGATTACTGATACCGCTTTGCAGTATGCTGCTTCATTATTTATTTAAAATAAAAACAGATGATCTGCTTATTATTGATTTCAAACTGCCTTCAGGTATAGAATGGGTATGGATCATACTTATGGGATTAGCAGCATTATTTGGTCAATACTTTGTTACGAAAGCTTATGGGGCTGATAAAGCCGGAATCGTTTCTGTATTTAGCTATGCCAATATTATATTTTCTGTTTTTATTGGGCTTGCATTGGGCGACCCTTTTCCCGGATGGTGGAGCTGGGCCGGCATTTGCTGTATTATTGGCAGCGGCATTATAATTGCCCTTGTAAAGAACAGCACAAAAAAAATCTGATAAAATGTTTGGTGGAATCAATTTCTTTATCGTATATTTGCGATATAAAATTTATAATTCAAATTTTTTAACAGGATTCAACTATGGCAATCAATAAGAAAGATGCATTTACACAGAAAGAACAGGATCTGGCCGCCTTTGCCAAAGCCATGAGCCATCCTGCCCGCATTGCAATCTTAAAAGTACTGGCACAAAAGAATGATTGCATCTGCGGAGAAATTGTAGATGTCTTGCCACTGGCACAGTCAACCGTCTCACAACATTTAAAAGAATTAAAAACAGCCGGATTGATAACCGGCGAAACCGACGGCCCTCGCAGTTGCTATTGCATCAACTGGAAAGCATTTGAAAAATTTGCAGGTGAGTTTAATTTTTTGTTTAACAAATTAAAAGTGCAAAGCGAAAAATCCTGTTGTTAACTATGTATTTCTTAACCATAAATAGTATAGCCATGAACACAAACACAAAAGACCCCGGAAACGGAGGTTGCTGTGGCGGCCTGGGCGACTTCGGCTGCTGCTAAGAAAACAAAAAAGGGCTGAGGCCCTTTTTTTATGCAGTTGTCATAAACCCTTTAGTTTTGTTGCAAACTCATTTAATTGAACGAGCCTGTTTTTTCTAAAACCACTTACTATTTTTTATTTGCACTACTGGCCTTGGTGTATGTCGTTGGCTTATTTGTACCGTTGATGGATAACGACTCGGCCCACCACGCCAATATTGCATTGCACATGTACCTTACCGGCGACTTTGTCTCGCTGATTGATCATCACGGTGCTTATTTAGATAAACCCCATTTACATTTCTGGCTTTGTGCTTTCAGTTATAAAATTTTTGGTGTCAATACATTTGCTTATAAACTTCCCTCATTTTTATTCACAGTATTAGGCGTTTATTCCACTTTCCGACTGGGAAAATTATTGTACAATGAAGCCACTGGCAAATTAGCTGCATTAATACTTGCTTCGTCCTTTGCATTTATACTCGCCAATAATGATGTAAGAATGGATGCCATACTTACTGCTTGTATTGCATTTTCAATTTGGCAATTGGTAGCCTGGATGCAAAACAAGAAAATCATACATGTTTTTGGTGCTGCACTGGGGCTGGCTTTGGGATTTTGTACCAAGGGGCATATTGCTGTTTTTGTGCCCGCTGTAGCAGTCATTTTTTATTTATTATATAAAAAAGACTGGAAGATTTTGCTGCATTGGCAATGGCTGCTAATGGGTCTTTTATTCTTGCTTTTTATAAGTCCGGTTGTGTATTGTTATTATCTGCAGTTCAACCGTCACCCCGAAGTAACCGTGCGAGGACAAGACCATATCAACGGAGTAAAATTTATTTTACTCAACCAAAGTATTGAAAGATTTACAGGCACCATGGGCAGCGACGCAAAACATGACTATCTTTTTTTCATCCATTCCTTTCTTTGGGCTTTTGCACCCTGGAGTGTGTTGGCATACATGGCTATTGTAAAAAGAGTAAAAGAATTTGTCAATAGAAAAGAAGAGTGGCTGACTGTTGGTGTTTTTCTTACACTCTTGCTTGTGGTTTCCTTTTCGGGATTCAAATTGCCACATTATCTAAACATTGTTTTTCCAACAACGGCTGTTGTAGTGGCGTCTTATTTATTAAAACAAAAAACCAATCCAACTTTATTAAAGAATATTTTCATAATACAAACTGTAATATCTGTTATTTTATTGGCAGGATTAATTTTGATAAATGCCTGGGCTTTTCCGGTACATTCTTTAATAATAATGGCAGTGGTGGTGCTTTTATTATCAATCGTATTTTATTATTTTATATCAAAAAAAAGCAACGGGTTACAAAAATCAGTGGGAATGTCTGTTGCAGTAATGGCTTTGAGTTTCTTTTTGCTCAATAGTAATTTTTATCCGCAACTGCTCACCTATCAGGCCGGGCGGCCATTGGCTCTTATGACAAAGGGTAAAGTAAATCCCGGGGATGTATTTTTTTGGAACAATACCTATAGTTCTTCATATAATTATTATTCAAAATCACTTCACAGGCAACTCACCGATAGTAGTTTGAAGCCCGGAGAAAAAAAATGGTTGATTTTTGATATAAAAAGCGAGGAAGAAATTTTGCAAAAAGGCTATCATATTGGGCAACGGTATGAAGCAAAAGATTTTGAAATTACCAAATTGGATATCAAGTTTATAAATCCGCAAAAAAGAGAGAAAGAATGTAGCCGATTGGTGCTTGCAGAGCTAAGCCGGTAAATGCAATTTGCTTTCTTTTTTTAGCAAAACCTGCCTATATTTGCAGCCCCGCAGGTAAAAATAAGGTGCGGTAGCTCAGTCGGCCGTAGTTTTTCAACACGACGTAGGAGTGTTAGAAAAACAAAGTCCCGAAGAACAAAGTGAAATCGGGATAGAGCAAGAGGCTGAAGCGAAACGAATAATTGATAAGGTGCGGTAGCTCAGTCGGTAGAGCAAAGGACTGAAAATCCTTGTGTCGGCGGTTCGATCCCGCCCCACACCACAAAGCCACTCTAAAAAATAGGGTGGTTTTTTTATTTCCTCTCGCAGAGGCAAAGGAGGAAAGGAGAAGGATTTGAAAGAGTTGAGGTTCCCTCTTTATCTCTTTTATCTCTGGGCGAATATTTTTTCTACCATTCAAATAAAATTTCTCCCTGCATCATTTTTTGTATTTTTCTTGTCTTAAATTCACAAACCGGCGCCAAAAACCAACACATGAAAAGAAAAATCTTTTTAGTGCTGACAATACTTTATTGTGCGCCTATTTTCGCCAAGGCGCAAGAAGTTTTTGTTGAGCCTCCTGCTACCGAACTAACCACCATTCCATTTACCCAGCTTACCGGCGGCATCATCATTATGCAGGCCAAACTGGGAGATCATCCCGATACATTGAATTTTATTCTGGATACAGGAAGTACAGGCATTTCGCTTGACTCTACTACTGCGGCTTATTTAAAACTACAGCCCGTACCTACCGAACGTACTATAAAAGGTATAGCGGGCACACACAAAGTGAAGTTTCTTTTCAACCAACAGTTGAAGCTTCCTAATCTTACAATTGACAGTTTAAATTTTCATATTAATAATTATGAAATCCTTACTTCTGTTTATGGCGAACGCATAGACGGCATTATCGGCTACTCGGTATTGAGCCGCTATATTGTAATGTTGAACTACGACAGTCTGCACATTTCTTTTTATTCACAAGGAAGCTTGAAATACCCAAAAGGGGGCTATCTGCTGAAGCCAAACTTGAATATGCTGGCCGCACAACCCCTCCGAGTAAAAGATTATCGCAGCATCAACACCCGTTTTCTATACGATATTGGCGCGGGAGTCTGTATGCTTTTGTCAAAAGAATTTGTAAGCGACAGTAATTTTCTGGAAAAAGGAAAAAAATATTTTACCAAAGAAGGCGAAGGACTGGGAGGCAAATTGGATATGCAATTGACGGTGATAAAAGAGGTGAGAATTGGCCCTTATCGATTTCATAGAGTGCCGGTACATGTTTTTGATGATGTACATGATGTAACGAGTTATCCCTACATGGGCGGATTGATTGGGAATGACATACTCAGGCGGTTTAATACAATTATCAATTACCGCAAGGGTGATATTTACCTGATGCCGAATAGTCATTATATTGAATCGTTTGATTACTCTTATTCGGGGGTGGAGCTTTATCTTGTAAACGGCATCATCATTGTAGGCGATGTTGCCAAAGGATCACCGGCCGAGGTGGCCGGCTTAAAAGAAGGTGATGAGGTGCTGGCCGTCAATAAAAATTTTTCTCAAATATTAAATCAGTATAAGCTGGCATTGCAAACACCTAATGACAGAGTAAAAATTATTTATCGCCGCGATGGTGTCATCAATGAGGTGGAATTTAAGGTTAAAAGTATTCTGTAAGGTACATTTAAAATTGTTGCAGCGCCTGGCTTCTTTGGATCTGCAATTGACATCAAATGCATCCCCTCCTGTGGAGGGGTGGAAGGAAATGCGAATATGAAAAATTCAATTTGGGGTGGGTTTTGGTATGCGACAATTTTAAATGCACCCATTCTGTAATTCCCCACTCGCCATTATTTCATTTTAAGTATTTTTACAAACTTTCTCTCGCATAGAGAACTATTAATTATTTGTGTATGATTCAATTTGAAAAATTTACACTTTCAAATGGACTGAGGGTAATTGTACATCAGGATACCAGCACGCCTATGGCCGTTATGAATATTATGTACGATGTGGGTGCCCGCGATGAAAATCCGGAAAAAACCGGCTTTGCACATTTATTTGAGCATCTGATGTTTGGCGGCTCGATAAACATTCCCAACTATGACGAACCATTGCAAATGGCCGGTGGCGAAAACAATGCTTATACGACCAACGATCTTACGAATTATTATATTCAGCTACCTGCCGAAAATCTGGAAACAGCATTCTGGTTAGAAAGTGATCGTATGTTATCTCTTTCATTTGATGAAAAAAGTTTGGAAACACAACGGAAGGTCGTTTGTGAAGAGTTCAAAGAACACTACCTTACTAAACCTTATGGTGATGTATGGCACAAGATGAGAGAACTGGCTTACAAAGAGCATCCTTATCGCTGGATGACCATTGGAAAAGAATTATCGCATATTGAAAATGCAACTTTAGAAGACGTAAAAGCTTTTTTCTTTAAACATTACAGACCCATTAATGCTATCATGGTGGTGGCCGGAAATGTAACTACCGCACAAGTAAAAGCATTGGCTGAAAAATGGTTTGGAGATATTCCTTCAGGCGAAAAATATGTACATAACCTTGTACAAGAGCCGGAACAAACCGAAGCAAGAAAACTGGAAATAAAAGCCAAAGTACCGCTGGATGCTTTTTATAAATGCTGGCACATGGGGTCACGGCTTGATAAAAGCTACTATGTTGTGGACCTGCTTACCGATATTTTAAGCAGTGGCGCATCATCACGTTTATACCAAAGATTGGTTAAAGAAAAGAAACTGTTTTCAAATATCGGCTGCTATCAGTTTGGCAGTACCGATGCAGGTTTGGTTGTGATAGAAGGAAAATTGGTAAAAGGAATAAAAATGGAAGATGCCGAAAGAGCTGTGGAAGATGAGTTAGATAAAATAAAAAACGAACCGGTTGCAAAAGATGAGTTGCAAAAAGTGAAAAACAAAACCGAGAGCACGATTACATTTGAAGATATGAGTGTAATGAGCCGTGCTGCAAGCCTTGCCTATTATGAAATATTGGGTGACGCAGCCTGGATGAATGATGAACTCAATAAATATGCTGCCATTACCGAAAATGATATTTTGCAGGAAAGCAAGAATATTTTCAAAAATGAAAACAGCAGCACTATATATTATATGTCTGAAAACTAATAAAACAAATTATGCTAACACAACCCCTTACAAAAGATCAGGTATTAGAGGCAATACAAGCTATGCCACAACAGGAATTTTTAAGCATCGAAGAGGTAGTAGAAGAAATTTTACTACTGGTAAAAACCAATGAAGGTGTAGCTGCCATGGCTAAAGGAGAAACACAATCAGATGAAAATGTAAAATAGAAAGCGATGAATAATGTAAACTATTCCGGTGTATCTGTAAAAGACCTGAACGATATACAAACTTTCCTCAACAACAAGTCTGTTGCTTATGCAAAACATATTGTTGAGGGATTAAAAAATGCGATTGCCAATTTAAAAAAATTTCCGGAAATGGGCTGGCAGATTTTTACTGAGCAACACAAAGACCTTCGACAGATATTGTTTCACACGTACCGGGTTGTGTATCATTATCAGCCCAATACCATTACCGTTATTACGATTCAATATCAAACCCGGCCGCCCGAAAATATTCCTCAATTAAAAGACTTTAAGATATAGTAATGCCCAATAGAAAAGAATCGCCCAAAATAGTTGACGCCATTCATTTTGATTTGAAACTAAAAAAGGCGGATAAGTTTATTTTGGACAATGGCGCCGAAGTGTATGCCATCAATGCTGGTGCCGAAGAGGTGATCATGTTTGAATGGGTGTATTGTGCCGGCAACTGGTTTGAAGAACAAAAGTTAATAGCAGCTACTACCAATTTTTTATTGCGTAATGGAACGAACCATCGTAGTTCATTTGGCATTAATGAATATTTTGAATATTATGGCTCATTTCTTAATCGTTCTTGTTATAACGAAACAGCCACCATTACACTGCATTGTTTAAAAAAGCATATCAATGAATTGTTGCCTGTGGTAAAAGAGTTGATTACAGAATCGGTAATGCCACAGGATGAGCTGGACATTTATAAGCAGAACATGAAGCAGCGGCTGCAAGTGAATTTGAAAAAAAGCGATTTTGTTGCCGGCAGAATTATTGATGCTTCTTTGTTTGGAGAAAATCATCCATACGGCAGATACAATTATTTGGAAGACTTTGATAATTTAGAAAGAACATCGTTGCAGCATTTTTATAATCAATACTATCGTAATGGCAAGTTTATCCTTTTTGTTGCCGGTAAACTGCCTACAGATATTGAAACAATTCTCAATACACAGTTTGGCGATTTACCCATGGGTACTGTTTTAGAAAAGGAAATAAAAACACAGCCGGCAAAAGAAAAGAAACTAAGAATTGTTAATGACGAAAATGGGGTACAAGGATCGATAAGGATGGCAAGACATTTTCCGAACAGACATCATCCTGATTTTTCAAAAGTAATGGTGTTGAATGTTTTGTTGGGAGGTTTTTTTGGTTCACGACTGATGCGTAATATTCGTGAAGACAAAGGCTATACTTATGGCATACATAGTTTTATTCAAAATCATATTCACGAAACCTGCTGGATGATAAGTACCGAAGCGGGTAAAGATGTATGTGAGGCTACACTCGAAGAAGTGTACAAAGAGATGAAACAACTACGTGAAGTACCTGTAGGTAACGATGAACTTTTATTGGTTAAAAATTATATGATGGGTGGCATATTGGGCGATTTGAATGGCCCATTTCAAATTATAGCCCGATGGAAAAATTACGTATTGAATAATCTGCCGGAACAATATTTTTATGATTCAATTCAACTCATAAAATCAATTACGCCTGAAGAAATTCAACAACTGGCTCAAAAATATTTGCAGCCGGAAGATTTTTACGAATTGGTAGTGGTTTAGCAGAACAAATTCATCTTTTGATTTTTGTTAATCAATTATTCAGAACTTCGCCGCATGACCTTCGACAGAAAAAATTTATCAGACAAAGAACTGATTTCTTTTTACAAACAACTGCTATGGCCTCGCATGATTGAAGAGAAAATGCTGGTATTGCTGCGCCAGGGAAAAATTTCTAAATGGTTTAGCGGTATCGGTCAGGAAGCAATAGCGGTAGGCGCCACATTAGCACTTGATGAGGATGAATGGATCATGCCGCTGCATCGCAACCTCGGTGTGTTCACCACACGCAATATGCCGTTGAGCAAATTGTTTATGCAATGGCAAGGCGCACAAGAAGGATATACCAAAGGAAGAGAAAGAAGTTTTCATTTTGGAAATCGTGAACATCATATCTGCGGAATGATTTCCCATTTGGGCCCGCAGTTGGCTATAGCCGACGGTGTGGCCTTGGCGCACAAACTCCGAAAAGAAAATAAAGTTTCACTTGCTTTTACCGGTGATGGCGGCACCAGCGAGGGCGATTTTCATGAAGCATTGAATGTAGCAGCCGTATGGGACTTGCCAGCAATTTTCATAATTGAAAATAATGGATACGGACTCAGCACGCCGGTAAATGAACAATATCGTTGCATTAGTCTGGTAGATAAAGCCAAAGGCTATGGCATGGAAGGGGTGCAGATTGATGGAAATAATCTGCTATCAGTTTATGATACCATCAAAGGCGTAAGGGAATTTTGTATCAAACATCAAAAACCCTATCTGATCGAGTGCATGACCTTTCGTATGCGTGGACATGAGGAAGCAAGCGGTACCAAATATGTTCCGCAGGATTTATTCCGGCTATGGGAACAAAAAGATCCGATAAAAAATTACGAGCATTATCTCATTGATACTGCTGTTATCACTGAAAGGCAAATAGAGGCAATCAGAAATGAATTCAAAGAAAAAATAGAAGCAGAGCTGGAAATAGGATTTAAAACTAAACCTATTGTAGCCGATACTGAAACAGAGTTGGAAGAACTGTTTGCACCATTGGTTAAAACAGAGGCAATCGTTATTGATAATGCAGATGTAAATGCCCACATCTCATCCGCCTCTACTGAAAAACGATTGATAGATGCAATCAGCGAAGGGCTGAAGCAATCTATGCAAAAACATTCCAATCTCATTTTGATGGGACAGGATATTGCAGAGTATGGAGGTGCTTTTAAAATAACGGAGGGATTTGTGCAGGAGTTTGGAAAAGAAAGAATACGCAATACACCCATTTGTGAAAGCGCTATTGTAGGTGTTGCATTGGGATTATCGCTGCAAGGATTTAAAAGTGTAATGGAAATGCAGTTTGCCGATTTTGTTTCGGTTGGATTTAATCAGATTGTAAATAACCTTGCGAAAATGCACTACCGTTGGGGGCAAAATGCAGATGTGGTCATAAGAATGCCAACGGGTGCCGGGGTAGGTGCCGGTCCGTTTCACAGTCAGAGCAATGAAGCCTGGTTTACTAAAGTACCGGGATTGAAAATTGTATATCCGTCAACACCCATTGATGCAAAAGGACTTTTGATAGCCGCCATCAACGATCCCAATCCGGTAATGTTTTTTGAGCACAAAGCCTTGTACCGTAGTATCAGCGGCGAAGTGCCCGAAACTTATTATGAAATTGAAATAGGCAAAGCAAAGCATGTAAGAGCAGGCGATGAAGTTTCAATTATCACTTATGGCAGTGGTGTACATTGGGCCGAAGATTATGCTGCCGAGCATCCCGAAATTTCAATTGATATTTTGGACTTAAGAACGCTGGCTCCATTGGATTATTTCGCCATTCGTGCATCGGTACAACGTACCGGCCGGGTTTTGATTTTGCATGAAGACACACTCATTGGCGGTGTTGGAGGAGAAATAGCCGCATGGATTGCTGAAAATTGTTTTAGTATATTAGATGCACCTGTACTGCGATGTGCATCATTGGACACGCCGGTTCCATTTAGTATAGAACTGGAGAAAAACTTTTTGGCAAAGGCCAGATTGGACGAGTCGGTTCAAAAATTAATTTCGTATTAATCATAATTTACTTTTGAATAGTAGTGCCGGTATTTAATAGCGCTTTTCCGGCTCTGGCTCCTGTGTGTTTCCCTTGATCAACCGTGAGTACGCCATTTACTATTACAAAATGAAATCCTTTTGAATACGCATGTGGCTTTTCAAATGTGGCCATGTCTTTTACTTCTTTTTCATCAAACACGACAATATCTGCCGCAAAACCCTCACGCAGTAAGCCACGATCTTTCAATTGAAACTTTAATGCAGGCAATGATGTCATACGACGAATTGCTTCTTCCAGCGAAATCACTCTTTCTTCTCTTACATATTTTCCCAACACTCTGGCATTGGTACCATAACCACGAGGGTGTGGCATGCCTACATTCATTACTCTGATAGTAGCATCGCAGGCAAACATATTGTAAGGATATTGCATGATGCGTTTAATATCATCTTCGCTCATGCCATGAAATACTGCACTGGCTCCACCCTGCATCATAATATCCATAACGGTATTGGCTTCTTCTTTTGCGGTATGCTTACGACCCTTCATCAAATTAATTTGTTCAATACTTTTTCCATTGTAAGCAGTATCAGGCGCAAAATAGGCAACCACCGCATAGCTGAAATGTTTCAACTTACGCTTTTTGATTTTCTTCAACATTTCATCAGTTACATATTTTCTGATCTCAGGTCTTTGTAATCTTGCTTTGATGGAATCTTGTCCGTCAGCCAATACATCATCGGGCAATAATGTACTGATAGATGTGCTGCTGGCAGTATATGGATACTGATCAATAGTCACGTCAATGCCTTCTCTTCTGGCGGCTTCAATCATAGGAACTGTAATCTTGCTACGCCCCCAGTTTTGCTGCCCGCTCAGTTTGAAATGAGAAATTTCCACAGGTAGTTTCGCTTCTCTTCCTATCGTCAACGCTTCGTCAATAGCCAGCGTTACACTATCGCCTTCATCTCTCATGTGGCTGGCATATACACCATGATATTTTGAAACGATTTTTGCCAAATCAATAATCTCCGGTGTTTTGGTATAAGTACCGGGTATATAAATTAATCCGGTTGACATACCCACAGCACCATCTTTCATTGCCTGCTCTACCAAGGCTTCCATTTTTTTCATTTCATCAGGTGTGGCATCCCGATTGGCTCTTCCCATTACAGCTTTGCGCACATCATTGTGGCCAATCAATGAAGCCACGTTGATGGATAATTTTAATGAATCAACCCAATGAAAATAATTTTTTAAGTCAACATTGGATGAACCGCAGTTGCCGGTAATACAGGTAGTAACACCATCGTAAATAAAACTTTTAGCTTCGGGGTCTTTTTCTTCGTCGCCTTCCAAGTGTGTGTGTACATCTATAAAGCCCGGAGCAATAATTAATCCCGATACATCAATTGTTTTTTTTGCGCTACCCGCAATTTTTCTTCCGATGGCCACAATTTTTCCATCTTTAATGGCCACATCTCCATAATACCAACTGTTGCCGGTGCCGTCAATAATTTTTCCATTGGTTATAAGTATATCATAATCAGGCTGCTGGGCCGTTGAAAAAAATGGCAACAATAAGAAAGTGTAGAGAAGTTTTTTCATTGTTTAAAGATAAGTTTTATCTTCTTTTCTTCTGTTAGTCTTTGTAAATAACATCTTGTTAAATCAAGATGGGCAATTTCAAAGTTTTTACTTTTTAACTTTGAAAGAGTACAGCTTAAAACTTACCGGTTATGAAGAATACAATTTCTATTAAAAGAGTTTATGATCAACCGGAGCAAACAGATGGCTTCAGAATTTTAATTGATCGACTTTGGCCCCGCGGCCTATCCAAAGAAAAAGCAAAAGTAGATTTGTGGTTAAAAGAAATAGCACCTTCTACCGAACTTAGAAAATGGTTTAATCATGATCCTGAAAAATGGAAAGAGTTTGCAAAAAGATATAAGGCAGAAATAAAGAAAAACATTGAAGCATTGACTTTGCTGAAATCAAAAATAAAAGAAGGTAAAGTAACCTTAGTATATGGCGCTAAAGAAGAACGGTACAATGATGCAGTGGTTTTACAAAAGATACTTACAAAGTAATTTTTATTTAACTAAAGAGTAAAACTCATGTTGGAGCTTATACAAGAAATACCTGCAACTGTTGTGGGTGTAAAAGCAACTGGAAAAATCAGAAAAGCCGATTATAAAAATGTGTTGTGGCCGGCATTAAAAGCATTGCACGATCGTAATAAAAAAGTGAGTTTATTATTACAGTTAGAAACTCCACTTAAAAATTATTCTCTTGGTGCCTGGGTTGCGGATGCACACACCGGGTTAAAATATTTTAGACATTGGAGAAAAGTAGCCATTGTTTCTTCCAGCAATGGCATCAGAAGATTCACCAATGTAGTGGGAAAACTGGCACCCGGCCAATACAAGGGATTTTATCTTCAGGAATTGGAAAAAGCGAAGGAATGGGCGGGGGCATGAAGACTTTTTTATACATGCAAGTCAAAAAAAATCTAACGACCTTTTCATTTCAACAGTAAGATATATTAATTCAAATATTTCGACTACAAATAAATAAGACGAAAATGTTAAGTTTGGTAAAATAATAATTTATGGCCAATACTTATACGCAAATTCATATACAGGCAGTGTTTGCCGAGAGTAATAGACTTTGTATAATAAATGAAAAATGGGAAGATGAGTTGTATAAATACATTACGGGCATTGTACAAAATCAAGGTCATAAACTTTTGGCAATAAATGGAATGCCTAATCATGTACATGTATTTTTTGGCATGAGGCCTTCACAGTCGTTGAGCGATTTAATGCAAGACATAAAAGGAGATTCATCTAAATGGATAAATCAAAAAAATTAACAATGGGTAAGTTTTCGTGGCAAGAAGGTTATGGTGCATTTTTTTATAGCAAGACACATGTTGAAAGAGTGATTAGATATATTAAAAACCAGAAGCAACATCATGAAAAAATATCTTTTACCGAAGAATATCTGGATATGCTCAGAAAGTTTGGAGTCGATTTTAAAGAGGCATATATTTTTAAATCTGTAGATTATAAATAGATGTTGGTGGCCTTTAGATTTTTAAAGATATTTTTTTGTAATGCTTTTGAGTAAAGATTGCCATTTTGCCCCTACGGAGCAAAGGATAGATTGTGGTGTTCTTCGTTACCTACATATAAGCCCTACGGGCTTTCTTGAGTATTCAATTATTTTGCAAATTGGATTAAACATCTCCTTTATAAAATCCATAACCGAGTTCATTAAGGATGCCTTTGGGCATCATATATTGGTAATAGAAGATAATTATTAACGTCTTTATCCCTTTAGGGATAAAATATAATAATGCCAAAATCCAACACTGATTTATTGGCGTACTTCATTTTCTCTTAATAACCGCAAAAAATTTCCTCCTAATATTTTCCGCACATCTTTTTTACTGTATCCTCTCTTTAATAATTCTTTTGTAATAACCGGATAACAGGTTACATCATCCAATTGCTGCGGCAAAGAATTGACACCGTCAAAATCGCTGCCAATACCCACATGATCCACGCCTATCATTTTTACAATATAATCCAAATGATCCATTAACATACTAAGTGGCGGACGCAAAGCCTTTACCTCATCAGGATATTTTTCAAAAAGAAATACCTGCATAAAATAAGGCTCCGGATTTACTTTCAGCAATGAATCCATTTCGCTTTTATGTTTTGCTGTAAAAGCATCGCTTCTTTTTTCAAATTCCGGATCTACAAAACCGCTGTAAAAATTAAGATGAATAACACCGCCATTTTCGCCTATTGCTTTTATCTGATCGTCTTTTAGATTGCGCCGGTGAGGGCATAGTGCATAAACACAACTATGCGAAACAAGTACAGGTTTTGTACTTGTGCGAATAGCATCCCAAAAAGTTTGTTCGCCTACATGAGAGAGATCAACCAACATACCCAGTTCGTTCATTTTGTGTACAACGGTTTTTCCAAAATCAGTCAGCCCTTTATGTTTGAGAGAATCTCCTTTCGTTGTTTCATCTTGTGCCGATGTGGCCCAGTCGGTACTGTTGTTCCAGGTAAGTGTCATATAACGGGCTCCTTTTTTATACAGAGATTCCAGTTTGTTTAAATCATTTTCAATCATGTGGCCGCCTTCTACACCAAATGCTACACCAAGTTTATTTTGCCGGGAGGCTTTCATCATATCATTAGCAGTAAGTGCAAGCATCATTTTATAAGGGTTGCGGTTTGTCCATGCAAGTACGGTGTCCATTTCGCGGTTGGCCCATTGGTAAGGATTTACTTTATTGCCATCGCACCAAATGGAAAACAATTGTGCATCCACGCCACCCTGCAACATACGGTTGAGGTCGCTATGCGTTTTGGTTCTTGTATCCTCATCAAAGCTTACGCCTTTCTCAATTGCCGTACTGGGAATATCGTTGTGTGTGTCAATAAGCACAGAACGAAAATGAATTTTCTTGTAACGCTGTGCTAATGTGTTGATACAAACCAATAATAAAATGAATGTGATTAAATGCTTCATAATTTGAATTTGAAATGATTATCCGTTTGAAGTTAATTCTATTTATCAATATGATGCTTGTTGCCTCAAATATTTTACTTATTTTTCAACTGAATTATTCTTAATACTTAATTCTTATCTCAAAACCTTTTTATGAAAAAATCAAAAACCGGACTGCTGCAATTGCTCATTTCATTGCTCAATAAAGAAATACAATCAACCGAAAATGCTTCTGCTGCCACTAGAAGCGATGCTTATTATAATCGCAGAAGATTTATTAGCGATTCAGCTAAAACCGCTGCGGGTATCAGTCTCGCATTAAGTATGCCTGCTGTGTTCAGTGCCTGTAAAACAAAATCCAAAACAGATGTTGATGTTGCTATGCTGGATGTTGCCATTTTGGGTGGCGGCATGGCGGGACTCAATTGTGCCAATCATTTATTGGCAACGACATTACAATTTAAAATATTTGAAGCGAGCAAAAGAGTAGGCGGCCGCATTCTTACACATTATAATGATTTGCTGGGGCTGGAAGTTTATCCGGAGTTTGGTGGCGACTTTATTGATAGTGGACATGAAGATATGCTGGCGCTGGCAAAAGAATTTAAACTGGAGTTGCTCGATCTGGAAGAAGAACAAAAATCAAAAAATCTGATTAAGGATATTTATTATTTTG
This sequence comes from Bacteroidota bacterium, assembly GCA_022708055.1. Classification (GTDB taxonomy): domain Bacteria; phylum Bacteroidota; class Bacteroidia; order Chitinophagales; family Chitinophagaceae; genus JJ008. The sequence continues at coordinate 4,665 of JAKIZK010000002.1, read as the reverse complement.
ATAATAGAAAAATCGGTGAAAAAGAAATTATCAAAGAGTTTAAGAAAATAGCTTCAAAAATTGCAGCCGATAAAGATTCACTTGGTGATGACTATGGCACACCCGAAGCCATTAAATTGGACTACATGCCTTTGTCTGAATATTTCAATTCATTGGTATGTGAGCCCTGGCTTAAAGAGTTGTTCGTGGCTGCATTCATTGCCGAGTATGGACTTGATTGTAACGAGCAGTCCACCCTAAACTTTCTGGATATGATTGATACGGATACATCGCAGGGCTTCCGAGTTTTTGGTGATAGTGATGAACGCTACCGGATACATGGAGGTAATTCCAAAATCATTGATGGGCTGGTAAATAAAATTGGTAACGATAAGATTGAAAAAAACTATGCCGTTACAGAAATAACGGAGCAGGAAGACGGCACTTATAAAATTTTGTTTGAAAATGGAAAAGAAGTGCAGGCTCGTTCGGTAGTGTGTACCATTCCCTTTACCATTTTGCGTGGGCTAAAACTGAATCTAAAAAATATGTCGCCCGAAAAAAGAAAATGTATTGATGAATTGGGATATGGTATGAACACCAAGCTGGTACTATCTTATGAAGGAACACCCTGGTCTGAGAAGCCTAACAATGCAATGGGTTATTTGTTTCATAAGGATATTGTAAACGGATGGGATAGTAGTTACAACAAAGCCGGTAATACCAACAAAGGAGCCTATGTGGGATATTTTGGTGGCAGTTATTCTGTAAAACTGAGTGAGCAATCGTTTAAAAATAAAATGGCGCCACCTACGCATGTGTGGCGAACAGAATTGCAAGATGAAACGGTTAATGGATTAGTCAATGAACTTGATCAGGTTTTTGTTCAATCCAAAAAGAAATTTTTGGGTAAGCATATTTTTGTAAACTGGATTGATTTTCCTTATGCCAAAGGAAGTTATAGTTGTTACAAACCGGGTCAGTGGTCCACTATTGCAGGTAAAGAAATAGAGCCGGTGGGTCATTTCTTTTTTGCAGGAGAGCATTGCAGCGAAAATTTTCAAGGTTTTATGAATGGTGCTGCCGAAACCGGAAGAGCGGCTGCCGCATCAGTGATTGAAAAAATAAAAGTAAAAGAAGCGGTGAAGTGAGTTGCTGAATTAATTTTATAAATTAAGAATTGAGTTTCTCTCCGTTGGACTTCAAGCTTTTGTGAGTGGGCTTTGTTGTGCCTTACGCCCCGGCAGGGGCTAATACCTTCAACTAAAATTCAGTCTTTATACTGATTTTTTAAAATCAGAAATACGATAGGTTTATTGTAGCAAATAAAGTGAATAAGGAGAGTAGATATAAATACCTAATTTTTTGAGACAGAAAAAAACGGCAAAAAATGTTTTTTCCTGATAGCCGTATTGTAAATCAGCTGTGCAATAGATAGTGTTGATGGTACAAATAACGGATAGATTAAACTATTGAATATTTTTTTTGGAGGATTAAAAAATGTTTCTAAACTTTAATTACGAATTAAAAGTTAAGCTCAATTCGCCCTACGCAAACTCATTAAGGTTACTATTGATTAGTACTAACATCTCAACTGTAAAGTATGAAAAGAAAGTGTGCCATAATTGCTGATTGTGTATTGCATACAAATTATGGAGCAACCTGTTGGTTGCCTCAACAATCTTTGTTTTTTCCGCAATTTTTTTTGTTCAATAATTTCAGAAAACACAAGCAGCGTTTTGCAGATTTCTGTTTTCATAGAAAAGACAAAACCGTTCAAACTTTATTTACAGATACCATAAACCACCCGCCATGCTTATAAAAGGAAAATTCAGTTCTGCAAAAAGAAAGAGCTTGGCTATTGTCCTATTATCAATGGTTTTTCTAAACAAAGGATTAACTCAAACCAATTACTCGCCATTATACACCAGCGCCAATTTTTTTAAGAATATAGACTTGGCCCGCCCAGTAGGTACAATAGAGGGTGAGGCTGGAACCTCGCCTACCGGGGCGGCTACTTATACAATACCTATTTATACACCACCGGGAACAAATGGCTTAGACCCTTCTGTTGGTATTACCTATAATTCACAAACTGGCTCTGGCATAGCTGGCTACGGGTGGAGTATTGGCGGATTATCTATAATAAGCCGTACAGGAAAGAATATTTACCATAATGGGAAAGTGAACCCGGTAACATATACATCTGATGATGCCTTTTTATTGGATGGCATGAGATTAAATCCTGTAACCGGCAGCAATGGAGCCAACCTAACAGTATATCGAGGAGAGGCAGAGTCATTCTCTATCGCTGTTTCCTACACATCGGGTTCGCCAAATAATCCGGACAAATTTATAATTACAGCTAAAGACGGAACTTTAATGGAATATGGAAATACTTCCGACTCCAAAGTAATGACTGATGATGGGCTAAATATCATGTTGTGGCGCCTGAACAGAATTACCGATATCAATGGCAACTACACAGATTTTAAATATAACAACGATATCAGGGATACCCGTATTGATGAAATAAAGTATTCTGGCAATATAAACACCGGACTTTTACCGTATAATACTATCAAGTTCACTTACGGATACAGGTATGATATTGGCACAGCTTACGATGCAGGCACGTCGTTAAATAATTACTTTTTGTTAAATAAAATAACCGTTAAGCACCGAAATGATGATGGAATTGAAGAAACTGTCAAAACTTATACTTTCAATTATGGTTTTGATAACATTGATTCATATCTGAAAGAAATAGAGGAATGCGGGGCAATTACGCTTCCGGTTGGCAAACCAGAAGGTTCGGGTGAGCCCAACCCTTGTCTAAACAGTACAATATTTTTATATGGAGATCTTCCGGCGAACATCAGCACATTTCAATCAACACTTTTAACAGGAAACTACGACCTTCTTTCTGGTGATTATGATGCCGATGGTAAAAGTGACGTATTAGCAGCAAACTTTTACTACGATGGAGACGGAGTGAAAAGGCATACTGGCTATTCGTTGTTTAAAGATGTAAACAATGGAGGAGGTGCAACGGTAATGTACAACTACACGATGCCCAGCGCTGACATGTTGGGAGGGTCGTATAACAAGCAGTTCGCTTATTTGTCATCTGATTATAATAAGGATGGAAAGGATGATGTCCTTTTTATGGCTGGATCAATTGTTGAATTAGGGCAAACGTTTCTGATTGATAAAGTAATACTAAATACAACCGGAGAATTTAATCCGCAAACGAGTTATTGGGATTATACCCCCAATTGGTATAATTATCCGGTATATCAAGGTAACCACTACTTTTATGCAAAGCCGTCTCAAAATGTACTGTTACCCGGCGACTTTGACGGTGACGGTAACCAGGACTATATATTGATAGTTGCGGCAAGACCTCAAAGTAATCAGGAAATATTTAAGGCTTTTATCAGCCTGCCTGCTAAAAATGAGTTCAATATGGAAATATCCGGTTTTGGAGCCGGACCGGATAGTTACCCGGGCTCTTACGCAAGGACTATTGCTGAAGCAAAAAGGGCAATCCCAATTGACTTTAACGGTGACGGTAAAATGGAATTGCTGGTGACCCGAAACAACATAACTTATATCGTTGCTATAGAAAGGATTCCACTATCTACAGGGGTAAATTTCATATCGTCTATTAAATATACCACGCCCAACATCATCGATGATGATAATATATTCCTTGGTGATTTTAACGCAGATAAGAAAGCTGATCTTTTATGGAATTACAGGTTTAAGGGACAAAATTACTGGGCAATAGAATACAGTAATGGGGTTGCATTTGATCCTGCATCATTTTCCTTTGCTCAAAACGTCAATATCAGTGGCAATAATATTCTTGATAAAATAGTAGTTGGTGATTTTAACGGTGATGGCAAAAGCGATATTGCACATGGCTATAACAATACAAGTTCAACATCCAAAATCTCTGTTTATTATAGCAAGGGACGATATTCAGCAAATCCGTTTTATTATGAGCAATATGACAATAATCTAATAATGCCTCCGGCAGATGTTGTAACCGGTGATTTCAATGGTGATGGAAGAAATGACATTATTACAAGATTTCCAAACCAGGCTCAGTTTATAAGTATTAAACCAAATGGCCAGGAAAAATTACTCAAAAAAGTAACTGATGGGCATAATGTAACCACTTCTTTTGAATATAAATACTTGACTGACAAGTCAAGTTTTCCATATGTTTATAACAGGACTATTTCTTTAAGCGACCCCCAAAACCAATCTCCTTTTAACTATGTACAGTTGCCGTTACCAGTGGTTTCGTCGGTTATTGTGCCAGATGGTATAGGGGGGATAAATACTACAAATTTTACATACGAG
>JAKIZK010000002.1:0-266 GCA_022708055.1 Bacteroidota bacterium | reverse complement strand
ATATTAATACTCAGTTTGCTATAGCATATCCTGTCAAACAAACCACAAAACTCACTGCGACAAACGAAATTCTTTCTGAAAACTCTATTACTACATCCTTTGTTAATATGTCAACCAGCACGCAGGATATACGATACTTTCAAAAAATTGACAACACTTTAAGTAAGGATCAATTGAACGGAACAGCCACAGAGAGAATTAATACCTATGATGCCTATGGAAATATTACAACGAATGTAACTAACACCGGTTACTGGAGCGGAACA
>JAKIZK010000029.1 GCA_022708055.1 Bacteroidota bacterium | reverse complement strand
AAAATAATGATTGTCTTGTTTATGTATAGTATTGATGCGGGTTGATTATTTTTGTTTTATGAATATCGGCTTTGATGCTAAAAGAGCATTTCATAACGGCACGGGTTTGGGGCATTATAGCCGAAGTTTAATACATGCCCTATCGCAATATTATCCTCAGCATCAGTATTGGTTATTCAATCCACGGCCTTCTCAATCATTTTCTATTACAGGAGAAAATATTCATGAAGTATTGCCATCAGGGTTATTCAACAAAACATTTAGTGCGTATTGGCGAAGTGGCAATGTTGTTAAAGATTTGAAACGATTTGATATCAATCTTTATCATGGTCTCAGTCACGAAATTCCGGTGGGTATTAATGCCTGTGGCATAAAATCGGTTGTTACGATTCACGATCTGATACATGAACGATATCCTGAGCAATACAACCCCATAGATGTAAGAATTTATTCAAAAAAATTCAGATATGCCTGCAATCATGCCGATCATATTATCGCCATCAGCAGGCAAACAAAAAAAGATATTGTTGATTTTTATAAAATACCGGAAGATAAAATAACAGTATGCTATCAAAGTTGTAATCCGATTTTCGCAAAAACCATCAGCGAAGAAGCAAAGCAATTGGTAAAGAAAAAATACAATTTGCCTGATCGTTTCTTTTTATATGTAGGTTCATTAATCGTAAGAAAAAATCTGCTCAATATCTGTAAATCAATAAAAATCTTAAAAGATGAGTTGAAGGTTCCTTTGGTCGTTATCGGCGATGGAAAAAAATATAAAGAAGAAGTTAAAAAATATATTCTGAAGAACGACATACAGCAACAGGTAATATTCCTGTCTGATGATCCAGAAATTGCCTCATTGCCTTCTTATCGCTCGGCTGCTGATTTTCCGGCAATTTATCAGTCGGCAATAGCAATGATTTATCCATCTTATTTTGAAGGCTTTGGTATTCCGGTTTTGGAAGCATTGTGGAGCCGGTTGCCGGTTATTACTTCCAATGTGTCTTGTTTGCCTGAGGCGGGAGGTCCGGCTGCTTATTATGTAAACCCGGCAATCCCGGAAGAGATTGCGGCTGGCATGAAGAAAATTTTTACAGAACGGGATTTTGCAAATGAACTAAGCGAGAAAGGCTGGCAGTATGCCCAAAATTTTACACCACAAAAGCATGCAGATTCGGTAATACAGGTTTATGATTCAGTTGTTTGATTTTTTTTGAACAATCCATTTGTCTAAATATTTAAAAAAGTCAGATTGTATCTTTATTTTAATTAAATGCAAGGGTTTGAAAACGATATTGAGCAATGTCTTCAGGTGTTGAAGCAGGGCGGATTGATTTTATATCCCACAGATACCGTTTGGGGCATTGGTTGCGATGCTACTAATTCAAAAGCGGTTGAGAAAATTTTTGCTTTAAAACAAAGACCCGATGAAAAAGCACTGATAGTACTGGTAGCCGATGAATCAGCCGTTTTACAATATACCGCTGCGCCTGATCTTGCTGTTTTTGATTATTTGGCAGACCATTCAAAACCTACAACCGTAATTTATGAAGGAGCCATTGGACTTGCCGAAAACCTTACTGCAAAAGATGGTAGCATAGCCATTCGTATTTGTAAAGAGCCTTTCTGTAAGCATCTCATAAAAAGATTTAGAAAACCTATTGTTTCTACTTCAGCAAATCTGGCAGGAAGGCCAACAGCAAAAATTTTCTCTGAAATAGATCAACAAATAAAAAGTGGGATAGATTATATAGTACAATATCGTCAAAATGATGATACCATTGCAACACCATCCACGGTCATTAAATGGAACAATGGAAAGGTTGAAATTTTAAGACCTTAAAGATTTATAGCTTCACACTGTACCAATTATCTTTGTTGCAATGGACATTCAGTTATCAAAGGAGGAACTTGTAATTATTAATAAAGTAGCGGAAGCTGCAGCCGGGTTAAACAGAGAAACCTATCTGGTAGGTGGTTTTGTGCGAGATAAAATTTTGAACCGCCGTACTACCGATGCAGATTTTGTTTGTGTGGGCGATGCATTGGAACTTGCACAACTAACTGCAGCTAAATTTTCTCCTGCACCATCAGTTGAGTATTTTAAAAATTTTGGAACGGCGCATATAAAAATAAATAAACAATTTGATTTGGAATTTGTAGGTGCTCGTAAAGAAAGTTATAGCCGAAACAGTCGCAAGCCTGATGTAGAGCCCGGAACTGTGGCAGATGATCAAAACCGAAGAGATTTTACTATCAATGCCATGGCCATTAGTCTGAACAAAAATGATTTTGGAAAACTGATTGATCCTTTCAATGGCATACAGGATTTAAATGACAAAATAATTAGGACACCATTAGAACCTGTTCAAACTTTTAGCGATGATCCGCTGCGCATGTTGCGGGCTATACGATTTGCAACACAACTGGGTTTTACAATTGAGCCCGGTACCTGGCAAGGAATAGTAGATACGGCAGATCGCATATCAATCATCTCTCAAGAAAGAATAACGGACGAATTAAATAAAATAATTGCGGCAGCAAAACCATCTCTTGGCTTTGACTTATTGTATAAAAGCGGCTTGCTGCATATTATTTTTCCAAAGATGACCGAACTGGCCGGAGCAGAGTATATTGATGGCTATGGCCACAAAGATAATTTTTATCACACTTTGCAAGTGCTGGATAATCTTGCTGAAAAGTCAGATGACCTTTGGCTAAGGTGGGCAGCTATTCTTCATGATATTGCCAAGCCTGCAACAAAAAAATTTGAAGATGGCCATGGCTGGACCTTTCACGGACATGAAGCCGTAGGTGGTAGGATGGTTCCTAAAATTTTTGCAAAACTGAAATTGCCACAAAACGAAAAAATGCGTTTTGTGAAGAAGATGGTAGAAATGCACTTGCGGCCCATTGGGCTTACAAAGGAAAACATAACCGACTCTGCCATTCGTCGTTTGTTATTTGATGCCGGTGAAGATTTTGAATCGTTGATGATGCTTTGCGAGGCAGACATTACATCAAAGAACAAACAGAAGGTAAAAAGATTTTTGGAAAATTTTCAATTTGTAAGAATGCGTTGTAAAGATGTGGAAGAGAAAGATCATATCCGCAACTGGCAGCCGCCTATTACAGGAGAAATTATTATGCAAACATTTGGACTTTCTCCATCCAAGCCGGTAGGTATGATAAAAGATGCAGTTAAAGATGCGATGCTGGATGGCTTTATTCCTAATGAATTTGATGCAGCATATCAGTTTATGTTGGTAAAAGGAAAGGAGTTAGGCTTTACACCCTTATAAACCTCGTTTGGTTGCTGATGGAATCAAAATAGATGAACATAGTTTCCAGACCATGCAAATGCGACATTTTGTATTCAAAATATTAATCACCACATTTTCCCAATCGCTGTAAGGGCGACATTTTGGTAGCCATCGGGGCGATATTTTTTTCCCACAGATTTATGGCAAACATCGATTTATTTTAATCTACGTTGTTTGTTATAATTCTGCAGCAAATATTATTTTTAAAATTGGTTTTTTCTCTCTCAAATAATTCTATTTCGTAAATTCGCTTATGGCAATATTAAAATTCAGGATTTATTTTGAAGAAGACGACTCAGTGTATCGTGATGTAGTCATTAAGCACACACAAAGCTTTAAAGATTTGCACGATGCCATTCTAAAAGCGTATGAATTTGATAGTAAACATCAGGCTACTTTTTACAGAAGCAATGAAGCCTGGCAAAAGGGGAGAGAAATTTCGCTGGAGGTTTATGATAAACCTTATAAAGCAGCACCTTTATTAATGGCAGAAACAACCATTGGTTCCGAAATCAAAGACACCAATCAGCGTTTTATTTATAATTATGACTTTAATAAGAATTGGAGTTTTTTGATAGAGCTGATTAATGTATCAAAAGATGAAAATCATAAAATTTCTTATCCCGCTACTTCCCGGGTGGAAGGCATTGCACCCAGCCAGTATGGCACCAAAGGATTATTGGGCGATAAATTTGCCGACATAGAAGAGAAATACGACCTTACTAAATCGGCGGAAGGCTTTGCCGAAAAGGATGCAGACGGTGAAGACATAGGCTTTGGCGAAGAAGGCGTAGCCGGCGATGATGAAGAAGTCTGATAAAATTTTTTAATTCTTGAATGTTTCTCAAAATAAAACGGCTATTATCATTTGTGGGCCTACCGCAGTTGGAAAAACAGCAGTAGCTATTCAAATAGCAAAACATTTAGGCACCGAAATTATTTCTGCCGATAGTCGCCAGTGTTTTAAAGAATTGAATATCGGTGTAGCTCGCCCTACTGAAAAAGAGCTACAAACAGTACCACATCATTTCATGGCTTCTCATTCAGTAAATGAAGAAGTAACGGCCGTTGGCTTTGAGCAGTACGCCTTGGAAAAAATTGAATTTCTGTTTAAAAAAAATAATGTAGTAGTACTGGTAGGCGGCACCGGATTGTATATCAAAGCATTTGAAGATGGATTGGATTTGATTCCGGAAATCAATGTGAATATCAGGCGAGAGATTGTAACTAATTACGAAAATTTGGGTATCAATTGGCTGCAGCAGGAATTAAGAGAAAAGGATCCTGTTTTTTTTAAAGAAGGAGAAATTCAAAATCCACAGCGAATGATGCGGGCTTTGGAAGTAATAAATGCCACAGGTCAGAGCATTTTATCTTTTAGGAAAGGGAAAAAGGCAAATCGGGATTTTAAGATTATCAAGATAGGGCTTGAGTTGCCAAAAGAAATTTTGCATCTACGCATACAGGAAAGAGTTGATAAGATGATGGAGCAGGGTTTGTTGGATGAAGTAAAGAATATGATCCCTTATAGAAAGCGCAATGCATTACAGACGGTAGGCTATGCCGAGTTATTTGATTATTTAGAAGGGAAGACCGAACTGAAGTTGGCTGTTGAATTAATAAAAACCCATACCCGCCAATATGCTAAACGGCAAATGACCTGGTTTAAAAAAGATAAAAACATACAATGGTTTGGGCCGAATGAGTTAAATGCAATGTTAACGTATGTAAAACCAATTCTTTAAGTGATTTTTTATAAAAGGTAGTTTGCCATTACTTTTTTGGAGTAGCTTTATACTGAAATTTGTTTATTCATCATAAAACGCTTTGGTATGAAGAAAATAATTCAATCCACATTAGTCATATCATTTCTTTTGTTTGCATTTAGTTCATTTGCACAGCCCGATAAATCAAAAAGACCCAGTCCTCCGGCACTAGTTAAGGAAAAGGTGGGCGATGTTACCATTACGATTGACTACAGCCAACCATCAGTAAAAGGCCGCACCATTGGCAAAGATCTGGAACCAAAAGATGGTGTAGTATGGCGAACCGGAGCCAATGAAGCCACCATTTTTGAAGTTGACAAAGATGTAACGGTAGAAGGTAAGCCGCTGGAAGAAGGAAAGTATGGATTGTTTACACTGGTGAGTGGTGATGAATGGACAATCATCTTTAATAAAAACTGGAATCAATGGGGTGCATTCAGCTATAAAGAAGATGAAGATGTATTGCGTGTAAAGGTAAAAGCTTCAAAAGCAGATCCATTTGCCGAGCAGTTTACAATCAATATTTCGGAAGAGGGTGTGGTTACTTTGCTTTGGGGAGACAGCAAGGTTACATTTACCGTGAAGTAAATATTTTAATAGAAAAAGAAAAGCCGTGTCAATATTTTTTCTGACACGGCTTGTTAATTATGTAAGGAACACGGAAATTAAATATGAGCTTCAATTTTCTTTACAAAGTTTCCTTTGGGTTGGGCGCCTACAAGCTTATCCACCACTTTACCATCTTTAATAAAAAGTATAGCAGGTATTGAGGTGATGCCGTAGTTCATAGAAACCTCGGGGTTGTTGTCCACATTTAGCTTGCCCACGTTTACCTTGCCGTCATATTCTTTGCTTAGCTCTTCAATTACGGGGCCTATAGCACGGCAGGGGCCACACCATTCTGCCCAAAAATCAACTAATGTAAGTTTATCAGATGACAGTACATCTGTTTGAAAGTTTGCGTCTGTAAATTCTTTTGCCATTGTTTATTCCTTTTTTTTATTTGAAAGGGAATTGCAAATTTAAGACCGCTACAGTTAATATGCAGTCTTGTCGTGTATTTGTGTAAAACTTGTCATCAAATGAACAACTTTGTCAGGCACTGCATAATTTTCATCTAACTCAAATAATAATCTTTTATTTTCAATACCAAATTAAATAGTAGTCACCTGATAATCAAATTGCACGTTAGACTCAAGATAAAGAATTAGATCGTCGTTTAGTTCAATCCCAGTCCCGGTAGTTACCAAGTTGATTTTCAATCTTTGACGGGAGTCAGTTAGCATTATCTTAAAGTTGGTTTTGCCTTTATTTTTCTTTATATTATTTTCAACAAACCGCAACATTTCATTGTCAATATGTTCTGGCTGCAAATGAATTGTAAGTTGTCGGGTTAGGGTTTTCTTAATTGTTTCTGCCAGCATTACCGAAGTAATTTTAAGAACAAATTCATCTTTGTTGTAATGCTGCCTGAAATAACAATTGATCATCACTGACGCTCCTTTTACAAGCATGGGCGAGAGGCGAAGGAAATCTTCACTAAAAAGCATAAAATCTGTTCTACCCGTAAAGTCTTCAATTACAAAACTGCCATATTTATTTCCGCTCTTTGCTATTTTATGATTTGCTTCTACAATCAGGGCTAATATTTTAAATGCTCGGCCCGGGTTAGGCTGACTTTTGATTGATTCCTTAAACTCCAGCAAATCGTTGATAGGCGTAATGCCATAATTTTTAATTTCAAATTGATAGTGATCTAAAGGATGGCCACTTAAATAAATTCCCGTCAAATCTTTTTCATGTCCCAGTTTTTCTATAAGCGACATGGGTTCGCAATCTACTAAACGGGGAGGCGGTATTTCAATTGCACCTGTGAGGTCGCCAAAAAGTGTATTTTTCGTATTGGCACTTTGTGAACTTAGATTCTGGCCGTATTTAATAATCTTTTCAATACCGGTAAAAGTATCGCCCGGTGCTATGGCAAAATATTGTGCCCGATGGTATTCAGGAAAACAATCAAATGCGCCTGCATAAATAAGGCTCTCCAAAGTTCTTTTATTTACAGCACGCTGATTGACCCTTTTGATAAAATCAAAAATACTTTTATATGCCCCGTTCTTTCTTCTTTCCTCTATAATGTTTTCTACAGCAGCTTCGCCTACACCTTTTGGTGCATTGAGTCCAAATCGTATTTCCCCTTTTTTATTTACGGCAAACCCTTTCAAAGATTCATTGATATCAGCTACCAGCACTCTTATTCCCATTCGTTTACACTCTTGCATAAAGAAGGTTATTTTTTCAGTACTGCCGGCATTGTTTAGTACTGATGCCATGTATTCGGATGGATAATGTGCTTTTAAATATGCGGTTTGATATGCAACATAAGCATAGCAGGTGGCATGCGATTTATTGAATGCATATTGAGCAAAAGATTCCCAATCAGTCCATATTTTTTCCAATTTATCAGCAGGATGATTTTTTTTGGCAGCCCCGCTCATAAATTTTTCCTTCATCTGGTCCAATACCTGAATCTGTTTTTTGCCCATTGCTTTTCGAAGTACATCAGCATCTCCTTTACTAAAACCGGCCAGTTTTTGCGCCAGTAACATCACCTGTTCTTGATATACGGTAATGCCATAAGTTTCTTCCAGATATTCCTGCATTTCGGGCAAATCATAAGCTATGGCTTCCCGTCCAAACTTGCGATCAATAAATTTTGGGATATAAGCCATGGGGCCGGGACGAAACAAAGCATTCATAGCAATTAAATCATCAAACTTATCCGGCTTTAAATCACGCAAATATTTTTGCATGCCGGGGCTTTCAAACTGAAATGTACCTATGGTAGCCGCATGTTGATATAACTCAAATGTTTTTGTATCATGTAATGGTATTTGATCAATATCAATATCAACACCATGATTTAGTTTAATTAATGCTAATGCATTCTTGATTATGGAAAGTGTTTTCAATCCCAGAAAGTCCATCTTTATAATGCCGGCACTTTCAATATCGTTTCCTTCTATCTGTGTTACCCACAATGGCGATTCTTTAGAAATGGAAACGGGAATCAAGTCTGTTAAATCCTTTGGAGCAATGATAATGCCCGCTGCATGTATGCCTACATTTCTTACTGAGCCTTCTAATCTTTCTGCTTCATGCAGAATTTTTCCGTTTATACTTTTGTCATCATTATAATAATCCCGCAATTTTTTTACATTTTCTAAATCGTCAGAATTGAGATTTTCTTTATCCTCTAATGAATCCTCGTTGTCTTTGCTTTTTCTTAACGGTGCATGTAATAATCTTTTTAACTCAACGCCGGGTTTATCCGGCACCAGTTTGGTGAGTGCATTTGAGTCTGCAATGGGCAAATCCATCACCCTTGCCACATCTTTAATACTCATTTTGGCAGCCATCGTGCCATAGGTAATGATTTGTGCCACCTGATTTTTTCCGTATTTCTCTACTACATAGTCTATTACTTTTTGCCTGCCTTCGTCATCAAAGTCTGTATCAATATCGGGCATTGATTTACGATCGGGGTTCAGAAATCTTTCAAAAAGCAAATTGTATTTTATGGGGTCAATATTGGTAATGCCTATACAATAAGCCACAACCGATCCTGCAGCAGAACCTCTTCCCGGACCAATAAAAACGCCTTGCTCCCGACCGTGTTTTATAAAATCACTTACAATCAGGAAGTAACCCGCAAAGCCCATTGTTTTAATGGTGAATAATTCAAACTCTATTCTATCTTTTATTTCATCTGTAAGTTCGCTGTATCTTTTTTTAGCACCTTCGTATGTAATGTGTTTTAGATATTCCCATTGGTTGAGCGATTCTGCACTGATAATATTTTTTCCAATTGTTTCATCTTTTGTGTAAATCTGATACCTTTTCTCAACCGGAAAATTGGGAAGCAAAATATCACGGGTGAGATTGAGTAGCTCCACTTTGTCCACTATTTCATTTGTATTGTCCAATGCTTCGGGTAAATCATGAAAAGCTTTTCCCATTTCATCGGTAGTTTTAAAATAAAACTGATCGTTTGGGAAAGCGAAGCGTTTATTCTTAATACTTACATCATCGTCAGCAAATTCACGCAAGGCAGGTGTATTTATTTTTTCTCCGGTGTTGATGCACAGTAAAATATCGTGTGCATTAAAGTCGTCTTGCTCTATGTAATGCGAATCGTTGCTGGCAATAATTTTTACGTTGTATTTGCGGGCCAGTTTAATCAGCACTTCATTTACACTATCCTGCTCGGCCATGCCATGCCGCTGCAGTTCTACATAATAGTCTTCCTGAAAAATATTGAGCCACCATTTAAATTCATTCTCACCTTCTGCTGCTCCTTTTTTTAATATGGCCTGCGGCACTAGTGCACCCAGGCAGCAAGTCGTTGCGATTAATCCTTTATGGTATCGTTGAATCAGTTCCTTATCAATTCGCGGATACTTACTGTACATACCTTCAATATACCCGAACGAAGTAAGTTTGATAAGATTGCGATAGCCCTCTTCATTTTTGGCCAGCAGAATTTGATGATGGCGAGGGTCTTTTTGTTCTTTTGTAAAAGTCTTTTGGTGGCGGTCGGCAGTTATGTAAAATTCGCAGCCAACGATGGGCTTTACTTTTACCTTGCCGTTTTCATCTTTATTTTTATAGGCTTCGGCTACAAAATTAAAAACGCCAAACATATTTCCATGATCGCTGATGGCCAATGCCGGCATTTCATCTTTGATGGCTTTTTTATATAGTCCTTTTATTGATGCGGCACCATCAAGCAAAGAATACTGTGTGTGAACGTGGAGATGAGAGAATTTCATGCGCACAAATTCTGAAATAAAACGATATGAAATAATTTAGCCGATAGAAAAATCAAAAAATTTTTCAACAAAATATTCTATTGATTTGCTAAAACTTGTGGGTGTTAGGCAGCCAGCGTATCTTTTCTAACTCTGTTTAGAAGTTCGTCCCTCAGAAAGCCTTTTAAGCTAAGGTCTTCATCTAGTTTAGGCCAATGAATACCTGTCCCATTGCCAATGAGCTCATATTGAAAAAGAGACTCTTTATCAGCTTCTTTTAAGCTTTTATAGTTAGAAATCTTTTGAAGTAAGACTGCTTTTGTATTCAATATAATTAGCATTACATCCAACTCCGGATGAAAATCAACCGTTTCAATAGCTAACCTATCTTCAAAAATATTTTTTTCTATTGTATCAAAATTATTTGGAGAAGTATTCATTCCATTTAAATTAAAACTATTTCTTTTTAAAAGTATAAACATTTATCGCCCCATTGCTATAACTGCACACCCAAGCTTCTAATTTATTGTCGTCTTCAAATACATCAACTCCTACCGGGTGGCCGGGGCATGGCAAAGATGCTACCTTTTCAAAATTATCGGCATTGATTTTATAAACATCTACAAAATCGCTGCTGTAGCAGGTTACAAAAATAAATTTGTGATTTTTTGATAATACTATGGTTCGGGGTTGTGCATGTGTTTTGGCTGTAAATAATTGTTTGCCCGTATTGGCATCAAGGCAGGCAATGGTACCCAAACTGTTGTACGATACAAAAAGATGACCGCTGGTGTCCATTACAATATGCCGGGGGCTGCTCCACACCTGAAGGGTGCTGTCTGCTTTCCAGGTTTTATTATCTACCCGCACAATAGATGAGCCACCCATGATGGCGATATAAGATTTTCCATGCACATCATCTACTGCTAATCCTCTTGGAATAGCTGATACCGGAATGGTGCTGATTACTTTTCCATAAGGTGATGTGGCTGAGTTCATTTCCAATATACTGGTATTGCGGCTATGCCAGTTGCTTACCAGCAAATATTTGCTATCAGCTGTGCGAGCTATCACCTTAGGGGTTTTGCCGGTTTCTATTAGTGGTACCCTGAAGGAATCTTTTTGATTTGTTTGCGGATAAATTACGGTTACCGGTTTTGTTTTTTGGTCAGCAGTAGTAACAGCGTTGTTTTTTGAAAAATCATTTACCCAAATGGGCACTATGCCATCTGCATTATGCAAAGAAACCCACAGAATAGAATCGCCATGGCTAAAACAGGCTTCTACCGGTTTTTCCTGAAAAGAAGCAATGGGTCGGCTCTTATTATAATCCCAACCGGTTCCTTTTGTAGGTGTAAATTTAAACTCACGGCTTATTTTTCTGTTAGCTTGTTCAAATTCGTACACACTCATACCTTCCAGATTCATTGCATAAAGTTTGGTACCTGATGCATTAAAAATGACTGATTTGGTACCCGGTGCTGCCAGCAATACTTCTTTCTTTTCAAAACTAATATTTTGATAGGGCTTTAGTTGAATTACATCAGGTGTAGAATCTTGTCCGTTCTTTATAAATGTAGAAATGGAATCCTGTTTTTCTTTTTGTGTACCACTTGAATTTTGGCAACTATTTGCAAAAAAGAAAATAGTAATGAGAGAAATTATTGTTTGCATAATGGTTTAATAGTAGTGTAAAAAATTAAAATTAAGTAAGAACTCTGTAGGTTTTTCTAAGTAATAATAATTTTAAAAAGAAATAGTTGTCACAAATCTGTCTAAAATATCATTTTGGAGCAATTATTGAATCATTTTTGCGTTATTTGAGTGGTTTTTTTGGGTGTAAATCCTTATTTTTGCCCGCCTCCATTTTTGGAGGGTTTATTTGTCATTAGTTAGGTAGCCTTGGCTGTTAATCTGGCAAGTAAAATTAACCACCCCTTTGAAGTCATCCTAAAGAAGAAGCCGATGGTTAAAAATTTTTTTCCTGCTATTGCAATCGTATTGTGTCTGAGTAGTTGCTCAGCATTAAAGACATTGAATTTTTCGAATAATAAACAGGCCTATACTGCGCCCGTTGAAAATGATATTCAACCTGCAAAGTTTATTAATGAAATTTCGGTGACTGCACCTGCTGCTTCTGAAAAAACTATTGTAAGAACCGAGCCGGCTATGAAACCCAAAAAATCGGTGAGTGGGCCACGTTTAGATGACCAGGCAACAATGACATACGAAGTAAGATCAACAGTAGCTGCTCCTGTCAAGGTAGAAAATAAAACCAAAGCAGAAACAAAGAGTGCAATTGAGTCTGCTGCTGCAGTACAGTTTAAATATGCAGTGTTATTAAAAACTGAAGTTGAAAATCTTCCCAGCAAATCTTTGCTTAATATAGTGGATCAATGGTATGGTGTACGCTATCGTACAGGTGGCAATACGAAATCAGGTGTAGATTGTTCAGGGTTTACAGTAGCTGTGTTTGCAGCTGCTTATGGCATTAGCCTGCCACGAGTATCTCGTGAGCAATATAGAATCAGTCGCAAAATTTCTACTACCGAATTACAGGAAGGTGATCTTGTATTTTTTAACACAAGAGGTTCCGGCGTATCACATGTTGGTGTTTATTTGGGTAACAATAAGTTTATACATGCGTCCGTGTCAAGGGGTGTTATGGTAAACGACCTTTTTGAATCCTATTATGCAAAGCGCTATTTAGGTGCCGGTCGTATAGATGACAAGCAATTAGTATCAAACGATTAAGATTTCTTTTTCCCCAGCCTTTCCAAGACTGTATTTATTACCGGTTTTATATCTGGAGTCAGTTTTAGTAAAATGGTACCTGCCGCATATAAAACTATAAAAGTCAGGCTGCGAATAAACATTCCGGAGAATCCTTGCATTTTATTAAATGCGAAATAACAAATGGCATAGCAAACAACAGCGAGTATTATTGTAGTAAGCGTTTGAAGCGTAAAGGGGAATAACCTGAATTTTTTCCACAAGAAAATAATTCGAATTGCATTGTAAATCGTAATAGAGATTAAAGTTGCAATCGCCGGCCCGGTAACTCCCAATCTTTTAGTAAAGATATAAGTAAGTGGTAGCATAATGATTAAAAGAATAATACCGCTTATCAGTTCAAATCTCCATTTTGTAGATGTTGCAATAATCTGTGCATTTACACCTGTACCCATATCAATAATCTTGGTAAGGCCTAATAGAAAGAATACCCAGGCTCCCTCCAGATAAGTGGTTTTAATTCCAAAAGTCTTAATTGCATTTGTAAAATTCATCCATATCAACAAAAAAATACCACAAGCAAATATCAATTGATTGATAGAAGATCGTTGATAAATACGCTGTATTAATGGAAGGTTTTTGTCCTTCCATGCTTTTGAAAGGTGTGGTAGCGATGCCGCAACTATTCCACGTTGTGGTGCTTGTATGATACTGGTTATTACAGTAGCGAAGCCAAAAACTCCTGCTAAATCAATCCCTTTTTCTAATACAGAGGCTATTACAAAAGTGTCGAATACCTGTGATAAAGTAAAAATAAATGTTCCGCCATAAAAGAAAGTGCAAAGGGTTACTATATGCTTAAAATATCGACGACTTACTTTACTTACTTTGAATGTAAAATGAATTTTTTTATTTACAATTAACCAGATAAATAATGTAATCGCAATGCACGGGTATCCAAACACATATAATTTTATAAAGAGATTAAAATCTTTGATAATACCCACAGCAAGCAAGAGGATTATTACTGTGGTAAACAATCTCCATTGTACTTCTTTTAAAAAAGTTGAAAATACCGATGCATGTTTGCTCCATGCATAAGCTTCTAACACCGAATAAATTGTAAGACCAAAACCCATGGGAAATACCCAATAATAATATTGCACAAGTTGCGGAGCGTTTGCTCCAAATTTTCTGATAACTAAAAACTTTAATACAACGCCTGCAATGGTTACAAATAGGAAACCTATGGTACTCACTATGAGTGCCCAGGTTATCATGTCGTTTTTTTTCGGTTCCAGATTATCTTGGTAGTAAGGATGAAACTTAAAGATAAATGAAGGCATTGCCAGCGTAGCCAGTGCCATCATCATCGTAGCAATTGCCATAAAGATGGTAGTAAGCCCATATTCAGTTTCGGTAAACAGCCCCTGTTTTGTAAAAAAATAAGTGTTGAGTAAACCAATGGCAAAGCCTAAATAAATTACCAGAGAGGAGATAATGCTTTGTCTTCGTATGTTGGTCATAGCCTAAAAATAGGAATTACCACGTTACTATTATCATTTGATTTTTTGCACCCTGATATAAAAATTATTATCAGGTAATATGCTGTCAAAATCGCCTGAGGTTAGTTTAACGCTTTTTGTTTTTTCCGAAGGACATATCCATTGACCATTGTTTAACCTGACAGGCATATCAAAACCTTTAATACAGTTTTCCCAATGATAGCTGATTGAGTTTTTATTACCCTTTATTATTAATTCCGGTATTTGAGTCGTTCTCAGGTATTGCTCAAAAATTTTGCTGAAATCCTTTCCGGCTTGTTTAGAAATATATGTTTCTACTTCTTTTGAAGTGGTAGTTGTATGATAAAATTGTTTGTTTAATCCCCGCAATATTTCTCTGAACAAGGAATCATTATTGATAATTTGTCGTATCGTATGAATCATATTAGCGCCTTTATTATACATATCGCCACTGCCTTCACGATTTATTCCATAAAGCCCGATTAATGGTATGTCGTTATTGATATTGCTTCTGAGTCCGGCCACATATTCGTCTGCGGCTTTTTTGCCATAGTAATACTCAATAAATAATGCCTCCGAGTACATAGTGAATCCTTCATGCACCCACATATCGGCAATATCTTTTGTTGTAATATTATTTCCAAACCATTCGTGTCCGCTTTCATGAACGATGATGTAGTCCCATTTTTTGCCCCATCCTGTTCCCGATAAGTCTGAATTGAGATATCCATCAAGATATTTATTTCCGTATGCAATTGAACTTTGGTGTTCCATTCCCAGGTGTGGAGACTCTACCAGTTTATAACTATCTTCATAAAAGGGGTAGGGGCCAAACCAATATTCAAAAGCATGTAACATACGTTTTACATCTCTTCCAAATTGTTTTTTTGCTTTTTCCAAATTATAGTCCAGCACCCAGTAGTTAAGATCGAGTTTCCCTTTTTCGCCCATTAAGGTGTCATTATAGTTTACATATTTTCCTATGTAAGGAACAAGGTTATAGTTGTTGATTGGATTTTTTACTTTCCATTCCCAGGTAGTGGTACCGTTTTTGTTGTCCGTTTTATTTATCAGCCGTCCATTTCCTACGGCAACCAGTGTATCGGCAACTATAATTGATAATGTAGCACCCGCATCAGGCTCATCACTTTGATGGTCTTTGCATGGGTACCACACACTGGCGCCCAACCCCTGACAGGCAACCGTCATCCACGGGCGACCTTTTGCATCCTTGCTAAAAATCCAGCCACCATCCCACGGAGGCATGACAGCTACACGTGGTTTACCATGATAATAAACATTAAGTGAAAATGCTGCCTGTTTGCCTTTTACAATTTTAGTGTCATCAGCAGCAATCTGGAAATCAAATTTTCCAAAATCAACCATGTACACATTCCCGTCACGTTTAAAAGTATGTATCTGACTTCCATTGAAAACGATACTGTCTATTTCCAGTGGTTGTTGCAGGTCTATCTGCATTAATTTATTAGCACCTGTTTTTACAACATCAAATTCTATTTCTACGCTTCCTTGAATAGACTTTTGTTTGTAATCAGGCATGGTGTAGATGTGGTATCGAACAACATTCCACCAATCTCTGCCGGGGCCCACTGTTCCTCTTAAAGTATCCTGTTGTGTAAATTCAGTTTTCTGATTTAAAGGCTGTGCACCTACAGCTAAATTGACAGCAAAGGCTATTACAATTGCCACATATTTTTTCGAAACGTATTTAAGCATAGATAGATTTGTTGCTGTAAATTTAAGGCCTCTAAATGAAGATGAAAGTTAAAAATGAAATTACCGGCTTCTTTATATTTTCAACGGTAAGCCTATTATTGTTTTCATGCTACCGGCCTGGGAATAATAATAGGAAAATATTTCATTACAACGAATATAACGGTATTGCATCTCTGGATCCCGCATTTGCCAAAAGCCAATCCACTATGTGGGCGGCTCATCAGTTTTACAACACATTAGTTGAGGTGGATGAACATTTAAACATCAAACCGGGATTGGCCAAAAGCTGGGAAATAGCTGAAGACCGTAAGACATTTATTTTTAATTTGAAAACGGATGTGTTTTTTCATGATGATACATGTTTTGCTAATGGAAAAGGCAGAAAAATGGTAGCGTCAGATGTAGTCTTTAGTTTAAACAGAATCATAGACAAACAAACATCAAGCCCGGGCGCATGGATTTTCAACAGCAGGATTGATAGTATAGCTCCTTTTGTTGCGCTGAATGATTCCACCTTTCAACTTAAATTATTAAAACCCTTTCATCCCATTTTGGGAATACTGTCCATGCAATATTGTTCCATAGTACCACAGGAAGCAGTAAAAACTTATGGGATTGATTTTCGCCGACATCCGGTAGGTACCGGCCCTTTTAGTTTTGTAGAATGGCAGGAAGGGCAAGCATTGATATTAAAAAAGAATCCACTTTATTTTGAAAAGGACAGTACAGGAAACAGATTGCCTTATCTGGATGGTGTACATATATCTTTTTACGATAGTCGTGCAACAGAGTTTTTACTTTATAGACAGAAGAAAGTTGATTTTATAAATGACATTGAAGCCTCTTTTAAAGATGAAGTATTGACAAAAAAAGGGGCATTAAAAAAAGATTGGGAAGGGCGCATCAATCTGCAAACCGGGCCTTACCTCAACACTGAATATTTCGGAATATTAGTTGATCCGCAGAATCAATTGGTAAAATCATCTCCCTTGCATTTACAAAAAATTAGACAGGCTATTAATTATGGATTTGACAGAAGGAAAATGGTACTTTATCTTCGAAATTCATTGGGTACAGCAGCCGAATCCGGTTTTGTACCATTAGGACTACCTTCATTTGATTCCGCTAAAGTAAAGGGCTATTATTATAATCCAGAAATGACAAGAAAGCTTTTAGCTGAAGCCGGCTTTCCCGAAGGAAAAGGTTTGCCACAAATAAAATTAACTACGATTGCTGTTTATGCCGAGATTGCTAATTTTATTGCAAAACAATTAGAAGCATCGGGAATAAAACTGCAAGTGGAGGTTGTTCAAAAATCGTTGTTATTGGAAATGACGGCGGGTTCAAAAGCAATTTTTTTCAGAGGCAGCTGGATTGCCGATTATCCGGATGCTGAAAATTATTTATCCGTTTTTTATTCAAAAAACCCGGCACCGCCAAACTATACTCGATACGATAATCCTGTATTTGATGCACTGTATGAAAAGGCAATGATGGAGACCAACGATTCAATAAGATACCAACTGTATCAGCAGGCTGACCAGTTGATCATAAATGATGCGCCCATTATTCCGCTTTGGTATGATAAAGTAATAAGACTGGTACAGCCCAATGTAAAAAACTTTAAAACAAATGCACTTAACCTATTGGAATTAAGAAGCGTGAAGAAAGAATAATCACTTTTTGGAGAGGATGCCCATACAGCTTTTTTAACTTTGAATATAAGATTGCAGATGGTCGATCGTATTCTTTTGTGCCAAAATGGTTTCTTTCACAACATCGCTCATAGATACAATTCCCAGCAGTTTCCCATCATCAAATACTGGCATATAGCGGATATTTTGTGTCGTCATTACCTGCATACATTTTTCTATTGAGTCGGTAAGTAAAGCGGCCTCAAGCCCTGTCGACATAATTTCTGAGGCTGTAGTGGTTGCAGAGTTTTTGCCCATCAACGCCACTTTTCTTGAGTAATCTCTTTCCGTTACAATGCCTTTAAACTTATCATTATCTGAAATGATTACAGAACCAATATTATTATCTGCCATAATGCGTAAAGCATCGGCAACAGAAGTATCTGAAGAAACAGAAATCAATGCTTTGTTTTTTCTCGCCAGTAATGCAGCAACAGTAGTCATCTTTTTTGGTTTTCTGAAAGTTACGGTTAAAAAAAGCAAGTCCAAAAATTTTTTGAGCAGAAATTCTGCACATCGTTTTATTTTATCTTTTTTATTTGATTTTGTTTTTTATTATCTTTCCTAAACAAAAAAATGAGTCAAAAGCCAGCAACGATAAAAGAAATTGCTCAACAGTTGAATGTTTCTGTTTCTACTGTTTCCAGGGCATTGCACGATCATCCCAGTATTGGGTTAAGAACCAAAATGCAAGTAAAGAAGCTGGCAGAAGAATTAAACTACGAACCCAATCAGGCTGCCATATCTTTCAAGCAAGGGAAAACACATACATTAGGTGTTATTTTGCCCAGTCTTTACGAAGACTTTTTTGTGACCGCAATCAGCACCATTGAAGAGATAGCTATGGCAAATGGTTATACAGTTTTTATTGGTCAGTCGAATGATGATGTAGAAAGAGAAAAACATATAGCCGATACAATGCGACGCCATCGGGTTGATGGAATTATCGTTTCTCTTGCCAAGTCAACCAAAAACTATGATCACTTTGAACAGTTATCTAAATTTAAGATTCCCGTAGTTTTTTTTGATCGTATTCCGGGCGGCGAACAGTTTAATACAGTATCCTGTAACCTTTCGAAAAGCTCAGAAGAGTTGGTAGATTGGCTGGTGAAGCAGGGGCGCAAAAGGATTGCATTTATCAAAGGGCCTGACGCTATTCTACATTCCAATCAAAGATTAGAGGGCTATCTTGCAGGGTTACAAAATCATAAAATTAAGGTTGATAATGTATTAATGGTTAGCACAGATCTAACCTCAGAAAAAACTAAAGAAGCCATTCAAAAATTATTGGCACTAAAAAATCCACCTGATGCTATCATTTCCTTTAATGATTATGTTGCGTTGGATGCTATAAAGTTTGCCAGAGAAGAAGGAGTAAAAATTAATAAGGATATCTTCTTTGTAAGTTATGCCAATTTGCCTATCACCTCATACATGCAGAACCCACCGGTAGCCTCAGTTGAGCAGTTTCCTACACTTCAGGCAGAAAAGGCTGTGGAATTGTTGCTTGGGCAAATAAATCAGGATGCTGAGGAAAGGAAGCCCCAAAGGATTGTTTTGGAAAGTAGGGTGGTGGTTAATTCATGATCATATATGAACCCTTTTTATTGGTTAAGCTGTGATGGAAACGGAATAGTTGCCCAATGATATGCAGTACAAGAGTGCGACGCAAGGGACGATGCCATGAAATGCTGAAGCTGGTATCAAAAGGAAATGAACGGACTTAATACGGAGATTGTATTGCTTTAAACAAATGCTGCTGACATCCTTTCTTGCTCTGCATTTGAAATTTTATAATCAGCAGCAACTTTTTTCCAATCTTTTACAACAGCAGAAACCTGTTGTATTATTTGTGAGGCTTTATCATCTGATAACCGAAAATAACCGGCTACTTCCATCGCTAAATTCAAATCAAGTGAGTTATCTGCATCGGTAATGTTGAGGCTTAATCCCTTTCCGTATTCATTGGGGTTAATATCATACGCAGGTGAAAGCAGCCATCCTTTTTCTGTAAGCAAAAAACCGTGGTTACGCAGATGGTCGTCTGTATTTTTTACACAGATGCTAAATACAATTCTTCGCCATAGTTCTTCCAAATCTTTTTCTACTGCGGCACCATGTCGTGAGATAAACTCCATCAATTCCAAATAGCTTGCACCGGATGCATCTTCACCATCTATATGGCCAAGCAATGTCATTGCAGATGCAAAATGAATCCGTTCATCGGCTGCTGTTCTGTCAAAACGTTTTGTGAGGTATGTGTGATATTTGTTATTAAACTGCAGCAGTTTTCCTTCTGCAACATTTATCCCTGCGTTTACTGCAAGCTGGTTGGTAATCATTTCCCATGCTGCTATGTCTTTATCATCGTTCCTGCTTGGAAATTTTGCAATCCATAAATTGTTATGTGCATCCATCACACTTGCTTTTGGCCTGGCGCCGCCTAATGATGAACCCGGCGCAATCAACATAGCTACCCATTTTAAATATTCCGGGTCGTCTGTATTGTCTTCTTCAAATTTAAAACTTGCATGTTCCAGTTCCCGTAGCGATGTCCATGGTGGAGCTGCCATTGCTTTATTGTCATTCAGGAAAGGACCATCATTATCTAAATTAAAACGCAGTGCACCCATCCTGTGCGTATCATATACACCCAATAAAAAATCTGATTCCAATATTTTTTTTGCAGCTCTGTCTTCCTGTTTTGCAATGGCAGCTTCTCTACGTTGCATCAGTACTCTTCCCCATCTATCCGGACATGAATCCAGAAAGACACCAAAGTTGGGTTTATCATCTCTTGGATAATACGCTCCTGAATATAATTGCAGGTCAGGGTCTATCATTTGAGAAAAACCAGACTTCAGCCATGCATCAGCATATTCAAATGAAAAAGATTCTTTTCCTTTTGCCGGTGATACTGACAGCACACCCATCAGCGAAGGCTCCTCTAAACCCTGCCAATGTGCATACACCTGAATTTCTTTTTTTGTGTTTGCTGCTGCCATTACTGTATTTATTTTTTAGGTGCCCTTTCTTTTACTGTTAGCTCTGCATCCTGCAGTTTTCTGCCAAGTGTATCATCTACTGCTACTTTTAATAAATCCTTTTCCAGGTTCAATACAAAAAGTACCTGGGCATAAGAGCCAATAGCTACGCCTGGCAAACCTTTTTCAATTGAAAGCAGGGTTGGCCGGCTGATATTAGCCCTCTCTGCCACCTGCTCTGCACTTAGCTTGCGACGCAACCGGGCCAGCTTAATATTTTCTCCAAATTCTCTAAGAATTTTAGCTATACTTGGCAATATTTGAGATTTCTTACTCGGCATAATGATAAATATATTTTACAAATATAATGTATTTTGTAAAATATTGTTTACATTATAATCATACTTGATGGGTTTAAACTGATATAAAATCAATCAAAGTTGTAATTATTTGCCTTTCAAATAATTATACTAAGCCTGTGGTCACCGACATAAGATTGAAAATTGAGTACTATGGGAATATTGTATCAGGGGGTATAAAAAGAAGATTGCCGGGTTGTCGTAGTTTTTGGAGAACATCAGACGGGTGATTAATTGCAGCACTATTCTCGTCAGTTTCCGCTTATTGAATGGTCAAATTTGTAAATATGCTGTTGGTGTAAGGATATACCAACGGCTTCGTCTCGTCAACGAAATTACCTAAAGGGCTTTTTGTAGTATATATAAAATCCAGGTCTTTGCTAACAAATACAAGATACACATTTTGATACAAAGTTTTGTTAGCATGTAATTGAAAGCATATAACTTTACCCGGTGCAGCATAAGGAACAGCTATTGTTTCACCTGTAAAAAAATCAATGTTTTAGTTTTTCATGTGATTTTTAATCCTAGTTAAAATGAGAGGCTTGGCCCTTGCATCATAACTTTTTTTTGTTTCGTACTGCTCAAAATATTTTACTGCATAAGGTCTGTAAGCTTTAGTGATCTTACCTTCCCTGCATTATGATTTTTCAGCTTTATTTCAAGATTGCTACAAGAGCCGTAATAATGTTTATTGTACAGCTGGCTGTATAATATGTAGGTAAAAAAAGGCATAAAAAAAATGCCGGTAAAATTTGCCGGCACTGTGCGGAGAGAGAGGGATTTGTAACCCTTTCTCAACGCCTTAATTTTTAAGCCTTTCGGCGGTTATCAAATTTTTACTCACCGAATTACTCACCAGCTTTTTAATTGCTTTTGTTGCAAATCGGTAATGTAAATTTAAGAAAATACTGTGGTAAAATGATATTAACCTGCCTGTTTTTTGAACGAGTTTTTACGCAGCTAAAAACAAAATCACATCATCTTTTTTGAAGCCGGTGTACTTGCAAAATTCTTCTACAGTTACAAACTGGTGTTCTTCCTTCTCAAAATATTGCTTGATTTTTTGGAGCAGCATACGGCCATAGCGTTCACTTTTACCAGTGATGCGCTGCACATCTTTTGGGTATATGCATAGCCGTGTTTGTTGCAGTTTCATACTCTATCCATGCCTTTGGTATGACTTTGCCATACTGCTTATGTATTTGATTTAGTAAAGGCATTGCACAAAAATACAATTAGGAATATAAAGTAGCTAATAGCAATAAATGAATGTATCGGCAATAACTGCCGATAGCGGAAGTGCATTGATGAAAGTGAGTAAATCCAATACAACATTTGTCTTGTGAATTCACAAAGGCTTTATGAAGTGTGCCCATGAAAACATTTCCATTCCTAATACAAAAACCAATAACATGGCAAGACAAAAAGGGATTATAAAACTGGATGGCACCATTGGTGACATTACGTTTTACAAATCCAAAGACGGATACTTAGCCAGGGAAAAAGGCGGCATACCTGCCGACCGTATTGCCAACGACCCGGCTTTCCAGCGTACCCGTGAAAACGGCGCAGAATTTGGCCGTGCCGGTAAAGCTGGCAAGGTGTTGCGTAATGCCATCAGGGCATTGCTGCAAAATGCTTCTGACAGCCGTATGGTAAGCCGATTGACTACCGAAATGGTAAGGGTTATCCAGGAAGATGTAACCAATACAAGGGGCTTACGCAATGTGATTGATGGCGAAGCTGAATTGCTGGCTGGTTTTGAGTTTAACATTAGTGGTA
This sequence comes from Bacteroidota bacterium, assembly GCA_022708055.1. Classification (GTDB taxonomy): domain Bacteria; phylum Bacteroidota; class Bacteroidia; order Chitinophagales; family Chitinophagaceae; genus JJ008. Next base: position 1,783 of record JAKIZK010000029.1, on the reverse strand, counting down.
AACTCGGAACTACGCTGTATGCTCCATTCACTGCCACCGTTGACAGGGCCGCAGGAACGCTTGTAGCCAATATCCCGGCATTTGTGCCGCTGAATATGGTTGCTGCTCCGGGTGGTACTACTCACTTTAAAATCGTTTCTGCAGGTGCAGAAGTTGATTTTGAAAATGAAAGCTTCGTGGCAGACAGCCAGGCAACTGCAATACTTCCCTGGGATGCAAACCCAACAGCGGTTATTAACCTGAACAATGCGGTTACAGCAAACAGTACTCATCCTCTTTTCCTGATGCTTGGTATTGAATTTTACCAACAGGTAAACGGACAGATGTATCCATTGAAAAACGGAGCCTACAACGCATTGGCAATTGCTGATGTGGATGGCAACTAATCCTTCACCCTAAAAACTAAAACATGAAACTGGAGCTAATCAGATCCTATCATCCCAACGGCGTAAATGGTGAATTACTGATTGATGGTGTGAAAGTGTGTAACACTATTGAGTTGCCATGGAAAGAAAATCAATCAAGAGTTTCCTGCATTCCTGAAGGAAAGTATCAACTGACAAAACGATACAGCCTGCGGTTTGGCTGGCATCTGTTAGTGAATAATGTGGTTAACAGAAATTACATTTTAATTCATGCATACAACGATGCTTTGAAAGAATCAAAAGGCTGTATCGCTCCGGTTTCTGTTTTAACGGGTAATGGCAAAGGGATACGGTCCCGGGTAGCATTGCAGTTAGTACTATCAATGGTTTACCCTGAGTTGGAGAAAGGTAACAAAGTTTTTATCACCATTAAATCCAAAGCAAGTGAAGAAAGTAATTGAAAGGGTTCAATCCCCTACACCCAAGTTTTTTAAGAAGCTGCGAAATATTGGCCTGGTGCTGGCCACCGTTGCAACCACTGTGGTTGCAGCTCCGGTGGCGCTACCTGCTGTTGTTATTAAAATTGCCGGATACCTGGCTGTTGCCGGTGGTATAGCCGGTGCAGTTAGTCAGACTGCAGTAGAAGGTGAATAATGAATCAGCATTTTGATAATACAACAAAGGCGGGCACTGCCGGAGGCACATTACTCACCATCTTTGCCAATATTACCAGTGAGGATGTTATTAAAACAATTATCCTGGCTGCAATTGGTGCGGCGGTGAGTTTTACAGTAACCATATTTTTAAAAGCACTTATTAAACGTTTGAAGAAATAATTCTCCCGTTCGTTGTGGTGACCTTCGGTTGAGATAAGTAAAGTCCTGGCATTTGCCGGGACTTTTATTTTAGTACCTGGTACATGAGTGCTTTTTTAGCTTGCTTTATTAATTTGATTTGTTCCATGATGACTTTGCTTTTATCATCCAATAACTGCAGCATGGAAATATTTTTATTGAACTGCTCCTGATTGCCTGTAATTTTTTCTAAAGCCATTGTTGCCACTTTCTTTAAATCATCAAGCCTGATAAATGAAATGACTGAACCTGTAAGGAATGGATAAAAAAATGAGCCTTGCCACAAGCCATAAAAGAGCCAGTACAGTTGCAGTTTTTCTTCTTCTGTTTTGCAGATGCAAACAAAACAGTTTGGGCAAGCTGCATCTAATGGCTTACCGCTGTTATTACCTTTTGAAAGAATGAAGAAATGAGGCTTTGAAATTTGCTGATTGAGTTTGTGTGTTTTGATGAACATAGTTTGAGCATTTAAAATGATGCTCCGCTACGCTCCGCCATATATAAAACCCAAAAGAGAAAGAAAAACCGAAAAAAAGAAAAAGAAAGCAACTTCATCAGGTGGCG
>JAKIZK010000028.1:24695-24999 GCA_022708055.1 Bacteroidota bacterium | reverse complement strand
AATTACTTTAACTACTGCCATAGTACTTGTTTTTAATTTTGAATATTTATAATCGCATCAAATTACGAAATAAAAGACACTATTCCTATTCTGCCATCATTTCCTTTATTACAGATTCAATTTCTTCTGCATTTGGTTTACTAAAATAATCACCATCGCTTCCGTAGGCCGGCCGATGGCTTTTACCGGTTATAGTACGAGGTGCTACATCCAAATATTTATAACCTCCTTGTTCTTCCATTACTTTATTAAACATATAAGCAGCTGCACCACCGGGTACATCTTCATCTATAAAAATTATCCG
>JAKIZK010000028.1:0-24685 GCA_022708055.1 Bacteroidota bacterium | reverse complement strand
GGTTTGTTTTTTTAAGTGAATCAAGTATCTTATGATTGACGTCGAATGGCAATAAGGTTTGTACATCAATTATCTCACAACTGATGTTTTGATTCTCTAATGTTTGAACAGCATCCTGTATAATGCGTAGTGTAGAACCATAAGAAACAATGGTTACATCACTTCCCTCCTTAATAATCTCTGGTATGCCCAATGGAACTGTAAATGTGGTAAGATTGGTTGGCATTTTTTCTTTTAACCTGTAACCGTTCAAACACTCTACCACCAAACCGGGATCGTTGCTTTGTAATAAAGTATTATACATACCAGCCGCCTGCGTCATATTGCGAGGTACACATATATACATACCTCGCAGCGCATTAATAACAACACCCATGGGCGAACCGCTATGCCAAATACCTTCCAGCCTATGGCCCCGGGTACGTACAATCAAGGGGCAACTTTGATTTCCAGCTGTACGATAATGCAAAGTAGCTACATCATCGCTAAGGGGTTGAAGCCCATAAAGAAGATAGTCCAGGTATTGTATTTCGGCAATAGGCCTCAGTCCACGAAGGGCAAGCCCTATACCCTGACCCATGATGGTAAGCTCTCTAATTCCGGTATCAAAAATTCTTTGATCTCCGTATTTTTCTTGTAATCCACTGAAACCCTGATTCACATCACCGATATAACCCAAATCTTCACCAAAAGCAATTACCCGTGGATTGGAAGCAAATGTTTCATCAAAGTATTTATTCAGCACTTCAAAACCATTTACCAAAGGTGCATTATCCTCAAAAATAGCTTTTACTTCTGCCACTTTCAATGCACTTTTACAGCCTTCATTATAAAGCTTTGAATTAAATAATTGTTTCCCTTCTTCTGTCAGTTCATTGTAATAATCTTTTAGCCAGTAAGATAAATCATTGCTCCCCACCAGCGATAAAGCTTGATGCAATGATTTCAAAACATCCCTGCGCAATGGATCTCTTCCGGCTGCAAGCGAAGTAGCAATCTGTTGCAGTTGAGATTGATGAGCGGGAATTTTTGCGGCCAAATCCATAATCAATTCATGCGCCTTGGCTACCTGATTTTTTATGGGAGATATGTATTGTTCCCAGGCTTTTGTTTTACCTTCTTTTGCAAATTCTTTTGCTTCTTCCATTATGCCATTCAGCTCTGCTTCTGCTGCAAGCGCATTTTCAATTATCCATTCTTTCATTTTCTTAATGCCATCCCACTCTTTTTCCCATTCCAATCTTTCAGGCGATTTATAACGCTCATGACTACCCGAAGTAGAATGACCCTGTGGCTGCGTAATTTCTTCTACATGAAAAAGTACCGGCGTATGTGATTCTCTGGCAAGGCGTATGCCTTCTTCAAAAATCTCGCACATGCCGGCGTAGTCCCAGCCCTTTACTTTGTAAATATTGAATCCATTTGTTCCTTCTTTTTTTTGAATCCCTTTTAAAGCTTCAGAAACTGATGACTTTGTCGTCTGGTATTTCTTAGGCACCGAAATACCATAACCATCATCCCACACAAAAACTGCCAATGGCACCTGTACCACACCCGCCGCATTAATGGTTTCCCAAAAATGGCCTTCACTTGTAGAAGCATCTCCAATAGTTGTAAAACATACTTCATTTCCATTTTCTGAAAGGCTCTTAAATTCCTTTAATTGTCCAATATTTCTAAAAGCTTTTGAGGCAAATGCCAGTCCCAATCCACGGGGCATTTGCCCTGCAGTGGGCGCAATATCACTTGAAATATTTTTTGAATCAACAAGTCTAAGCCATTGACCATCAGCATCTACAAATTTTGTAGCAAAGTGGCAATTCATCTGTCTGCCAGCACTAAAAGGCTCTCTTTCCGCATCAGGATCGGCATATAACTGAGCAAAAATTTCTTCAACTTTTGCAAGGCCGGAAGCCAGCATAAAAGTTTGATCGCGGTAGTAACCACTTCTGAAGTCGCCATTTTTAAAAAACTTTGCCATAGCAACTTGTGCGACTTCTTTACCATCGCCAAAAATTCCAAACTTGGCCTTGCCATTCAAGACTTCTTTTCTACCGATGAGGCTGACTTCACGGCTGATACATGCCCATTTAAAATCATTGAGCACTTCGTCTCTAAACCGGTCAAATGACAATTTATCTGATTCCATTTCAAAAGCGGGATTTTGCATACTCATATTACAAAAATAGGTATAAAGAATGCCAAGATAAAATGGCAAAAAACTTGCCCTGGGCTGCAACCTCTATCTGACTATTTGCATCTTTTTGCTACTTTTGAAGGCTTCAAACCAATTTATGATTAAAACTTCTTTACTCTCCCTCTTTTTCTTTGTTGCCGTGGCAGCGCAGGCTCAGCACGAAGATCATAACCACAAGCCTACTCAATCAAATGTAATCACAGAAGAAATTTTAAAGTTTAATGAATCGGTACACGATTTTGGGCAAATACCTCAGGGCAAGCCCGTGTATTTCAACTTTGAAATTGTAAATACGGGAAAGACGCCTTTAAAGCTTGATAATGTACAGGCCAGTTGTGGTTGCACCACTCCTGAGTGGACTAAAGATCCAATAGCACCGGGAGCCAGTTCAACAATAAGAGTTGGATACAATGCGGCCGCAATCAATTTTTTTGAAAAATATATTACGGTCACCTATAATACCAATCAGACGAAACAACTAACCATAAAAGGCACTGTATGGAAAGCGCCGGATGGCTCGGCACCTGCAAATGCCTCGATTGATCTTTTAAAAAAACAAACTTTCTAAAAATTAAAAATTGTAAACCATGAAAAAGTTCGCCCTTTTGGCCACTGCCTTTGTTTTTGCTTATGCTGCTAATGCACAATCTAAAGTAGATAGTATGCTTAAGATGAATGTAGAAACACACGATTTTGGTAAAATCAAACAAGGCATTCCCGTTTCTTACGAATTTGAAATTAAAAATATTTACAACGCTCCCATCGTAGTTGAAAACGCTTGGGCATCTTGCGGTTGCACAGTTCCCGAAAAACCAACCGGGCCGATAGCACCTGGCAAGTCTGCTAAAATAAAAGTGACATATAATGCAGCAGCGGTAGCTCCCATTAATAAAGACGTATATATACAACTGGCAGGGGCTCCACAGCCTAAGACGGTACACATCACTGGCGAAGTACTGGCAGCTGAAGCTTATGATAAGTATGTAAAAGACGGTGGTAAAATTCTAACTAAGCAAGTTACTGAAACCAATGCAGCAAGTACGACACCTGCAAAGAGCAGCAAAGCAGCCACTTTGACGCCTGCAACAAAATCAAGTCATTAAGATTTTTATCAATAATATTTAGCAAAATAAAAACCTTCAACTATCCGGGTGGAGGTTTTTTTATCAAATCAAATACAAGCATTACATTACATTATTTAATTTTACGATGATTTTGAGCTTTAGATCACATACTTCATTCTAATTTTCAAAATGTTTGACTGTAAAAATCAAATCCAATACTTTGTTTTTATTTTCTTATCTTTGCTCCGTTAATTTGAGCGATACGGAATTTTGTAAGTGAACGTCTTTTCTGATCAGTTTTTTTTCTGCCTTAGTTAGTCTTCTTTACGTTACGTCTATCTCAAGTATTTTTAATTTCAATTTTTTTTGAATGAACATTTATGTTTCAAATCTTCCATTCGCTGTTGCGGATGAAGACCTGAGAAGTTATTTTGCGGAGTATGGTGAAGTGGCTTCTGCAAAGATTATTATGGACAAATACACAAACCGCAGCAAAGGCTTTGGTTTTGTGGAAATGACTGATGATGCAGCTGCTGAAAAAGCAATTGCTGAACTGAACGGTGCTACGGTTGAAGGCCGTCAGATTAAGGTGAACGTTGCAAGACCAAAAGAAGAAAGACCTGCACGTCAGCCTCGTCAACAAAGACCATCTTACAGCAACAACAGCTGGTAATATTTTGGCCAATAACAAAAATGCCTTTCCGCTCCGGAAAGGCATTTTTCATTTACAATCTGCTCCATTATTTTAATACAAAACTTTCGAGAAACTTAGTATTAAAATCACCACTGATGAATCGCTCATCCTTCATCAATTGCAGATGAAATGGAATCGTAGTTTTTACACCTTCAATTACATACTCACTCAAGGCACGATACATGGTATCAATGGCTTCTTGCCTTGTTTGCGCAACCGTAATTAATTTCCCAATCATAGAATCGTAATAAGGCGGAATAACATAACCTGCATATACATGGCTGTCGACACGTACACCATGCCCGCCGGGTTGATGCAAAACTGTAATTTTTCCCGGTGAAGGCCGAAAATCGTTGTATGGATCTTCTGCATTTATTCTACATTCAATGGCGTGCATTTGTGGCGCATAGTCTTTACCCGATATTTTTTGCCCTGCTGCAATCAAAATTTGCTCTTTGATTAAATCATAATTAATCACTTCTTCTGTAACGCAATGCTCCACCTGAATACGGGTATTCATTTCCATGAAATAGAAATTGCGATGCTTATCTACCAGAAATTCTATTGTACCTACACTTTCATAGTTAATAGCACCGGCCGCTTTCTTTGCTGCCTCCCCCATTCTGTATCTTAGCTCCTCTGTCATAAAAGGAGAAGGGGATTCTTCTACAAGCTTTTGGTGTCTTCTTTGAATAGAACAATCCCGCTCACCCAAATGACATACCGTTCCATATTGATCGCCTGCAACCTGTATTTCTATATGCCGGGGCTCCTCCACAAATTTTTCCATGTAAAGCCCATCATTTTTAAATGCGGCTGCCGCCTCTGTCTTTGCCGAGTTGTATGCTTTTTCAAGTTCACTTTCTTCCCACACCAGCCGCATACCTTTACCACCACCTCCGGCAGTTGCTTTCATCATAATGGGGTAACCTATTTCTCTTGCCAATCCAAGCGCATGATCAAAACTTTGCAATAAACCTTCTCCACCCGGTACCACTGGCACTCCGGCTTTTATCATGGTTTCTTTTGCAGTTATTTTATCACCCATAGCATTTATCATTTCGGGTGTGGGGCCAATAAACTTAATACCATGATCATTACAAATACCCGAAAACTTAGCATTCTCTGCTAAAAAACCATAACCGGGATGTATGGCGTCGGCATTAGTAATTTCTGCTGCTGCCATAATATGCGGAACATTGAGATATGAATCAGCACTTTTTGGCCCGCCAATACAAACTGCTTCATCTGCAAATTTTACATGAAGACTATCACGATCGGCTGTAGAATATACAGCCACCGTTTTAATGCCCATTTCTCTTGCTGTACGAATAACACGTAGCGCAATTTCTCCACGATTGGCTATAAGTATTTTTTTAAACACAAACTATTATTAAGAGTGAATAAATTAAATTCTGATATTCATGCTTTTTGCTATTACGCCGGCTCCACCAAAAATAATGGTTGGTCATACTCAACCGGAGAAGCATCATCTACCAATACTTTTACAATTCTACCTTTTACTTCGCTCTCAATTTCATTAAACAGTTTCATAGCTTCTATGATGCATACAACCGTGCCAGAAGTAATTTCTGAACCTACATCTACCAGATTGGGTTTATCGGGAGCCGATTTGCGATAAAAAGTTCCGATCATCGGACTTTTGATAGTAATTGTATTTGAACTTGTAGGCTCAGCAGATTTTGGTTTTTCAGTAGCCGGTTGGCTTGTCGCTAAAGGTGCTACAGTTTGTGGTACTGCTGTCGGTGCTTGTGTTACTGCTACTGGGGTTGATGACATTACTTGTGTAATGTGATCTTCTTTTTGTTTTACTGTTACTTTAAAATCCTTTTGCTCAATGGTAACTTCACCAATATTAGATTTATTGACCATTTTGATCAATTCCTGAATTTGCTTAAAATCCATATTTTTCTGTTTAGAGTTTGATTTGGTTTTGATAATCTTGTTGTTTTAGAAAGATGGTAGGCTAAGGTAATGAAATCAAAATGAGATTTATGGCAATTTTCGGTGATTTTGACCAGAATTCAGTCAAAAATCAATAAAAAATGCCCGGATCTTTTAAAATTCGGGCATTTTTTCAAAAACTATTTTTTATTCCTTCACTCTTTCAACGTACTCACCTGTTTTGGTATTGATACGAATCAACTCTCCTTCATTTACAAAGAGTGGTACACCTAATGTAGCACCTGTCTCCAAAGTAGCAGGCTTCAAAGTGCGGGTGGCCGTATCGCCACGTAGACCCGGCTCAGTATAGGTTACTTGTAATACAATTTTATCAGGCAATTCGGCACCCAGTACTGAATCGTTTTCTGTGTTAATCAACACACCTACTTCCTGTCCTTCTTTAAGATATTGAGGCGCATCAATGGTAGCTTCCTGCAATGCTATTTGCTCAAATGTTTCATTGTCCATAAAGTTATAACCCGTATCATCTTTATAAAGAAACTGATAATAACGTCTTTCAACTCTTACCGGGAAAATGGTGTCGCCCGAATTCCAAGTTTTTTCAATAGAACGGTTATTATCAACACCTTTTAGTTTCGCCCATACTTTGGCTGCTGCTCTGGCGGTTTTGTTTTCGCCAAATTCTACTACACTATACAGGCTACCTTCTAAGTTAAGTATCATGCCACGGCTGATATCTGATGTATTTGCCATAATGTTTTTTTTGAGGCGGCAAAGATAAGGTGAGCCGCTTTTCTCACAAAAGAGAAATAATGAAATGTTAATGGATGACAACTTAATGAAAAGTATAACCGTCTTTTGCTTTAAAAAGAACCGAAAGGCTTTATTTTGAAGTATGAAAAAGACATTATTATTTGTTATCGCTTTTATTTCAATAGCTCCCAAAATTTTTTCGCAAACAGATACAGCAAAGGCTCCATATGAAAAAGTGCCGGTATTTCCGCCTGTTCGCCTAGTATTGCCCGATAAATCTGCTTTCTATAAAAAAGACCTACCTTCAAAAAAGCCTGTGATGCTCATGGTTTTTAATCCACAATGCGAGCATTGCCAGCACGAAACTGATGAAATGCTTAAACATATGGATTGGTTTAAAAATACAACTATTGTAATGGCCACATCAATGCCTTATGATAGTATGATGAACTTCAGAGAACGATATAATCTTGCAACTCACTCCAATATCATTTTGGGACAAGATGATCAGTATTTTCTCTATTCCTTTTATGCAATACGAAACCTCCCTTTTATTGCATTCTACGATAAGAAGGGAAAACTGATTTCAGTATCACGAGGTACTATGCCTATTGATAAAGTAGCAGCAGAATTGAAGAAACAAGGAAACTAACGGTGGTTAATCCTTATTTTTGCAGCGCTAAAATAATCCCTCATTTTATAAATTTTTACTGATGAAAATTACAGTTGTAGGTGCCGGTGCCGTAGGGGCTACTTGTGCCGATAATATTGCCCGCAAAGAGCTGGCAAACGAACTTGTATTGTTAGATATTAAAGAAGGGCTGGCTGAAGGTAAAGCACAAGATATGATGCAAACTGCCGCTTTACTCGGTTTTGACACTCGCATTACAGGCAGTACCAATGATTATTCAAAAACTGCCGGTAGCGATGTTGTCATCATTACATCCGGTATTCCCCGCAAGCCGGGCATGACACGGGAAGAATTGATAGGTACGAATGCAGGAATTGTAAAAACGGTGTGTGAAAATATTTTAAAACATTCACCCAATGCCATCATCATTGTCATCAGCAATCCGATGGATACAATGACTTACCTGGCACTTACAGCAACCGGGTTACCCAAAAATCGCATTATAGGAATGGGAGGCACATTAGACAGCAGCCGTTTCAAATATCAGCTAAGCCAACACCTCAACTGCAGCCCTGCCGATTTAAATGCGGTAGTAGTAGGCGGACATGGAGATACTACAATGATACCTCTTATACGCCAGGCAACCTGGAATAGTGTTCCGGTAACTAATTTTTTAAGTGCAGAGCAACAAACAAAAATTGTAAATGATACAATGGTAGGTGGTGCTACGCTTACAAAATTAATTGGCACATCTGCCTGGTATGCGCCCGGTGCAGCCGGTGCTGCATTAGCCGAGGCTATTGTAAGGGATGAGAAGAAGTTGTTTACCTGCTGTGTGGCACTTGATGGCGAATATGGACAAAAGGATATCTGTTTGGGTGTGCCCGTTATCATTGGGAAAAACGGTTGGGAAAAAATTCTTGACTTTGGATTGAATGCAGATGAGCAAGCTGCATTTAATAAAAGCGCCGAAGCTGTAAGAAACATGAACGAAGTATTGAAGACACTTTAATACTAATTAATAGCAATTTCAAAAGGTCGGGAGGTTCCCGGCCTTTTTTTGTACGCTTCAGTAACTTGACAACACTGAAAGTGGTTTACGGTTGAAAAATTCTTAATACTGTTTATGGCCAACCTATTTTAGCTTTTATATTATTAATTTGTGATCAATAAGATTTTTTAGAATAGAAATCAAGGTCAAAAAAAATGATGTGATTTAATTTCTTTGATACTTTTTTATGGGTAGTATGTGTTAGCTTTTCTAATTAATTTTTGTTGTAGTTGTTTCTTTTTATATTTCATACTGAAACTACTTAAAAAGCCCGGCTTTGCCAGATTTTTTTTAATACACTACTCCGTAAATTAATTCTCCAGACTTCTGAAATCCACCGGCACTAATTTACTAACCCCCGGCTCCTGCATGGTTACACCATAAATAATATCCACCGTACTCATCGTGGTTTTATTGTGAGTTACAATAATAAACTGTGAGTTTTCACTAAACTGACGAATCATATTCGTGAACTTACTTACGTTGGCATCGTCCAGCGGCGCATCTACCTCATCCAGTATACAAAAGGGTGCAGGCTTAATCAAGTATATCGCAAACAGGAGCGCCGTTGCAGTTAGGGTTCGCTCTCCTCCGCTCAACTGTGTTAGTGATGTTGGTCTTTTGCCCTTTGGCTTAGCCATTACATCTATGCCACTTTCGGCAATGTTATCCGGATTTTCCAATATCAAATCGCACTGATCATCTTCGGTAAACAAAGTCTTAAATACTTTTTGAAAATTTTCTCGTACAGAGTGAAAGGTTTCTAAAAACTTCTGATTCGCAGTGGCTTCTACTTCTTCAATCGTCTTTAACAGACTGTCTTTAGCTGTTACCAAATCTGTTTTTTGCTCCACAATAAAATCATATCTTTTTTTCATCTCGGTAAAAGCCTCAATAGCCGTGGGATTTACTTCTCCCAAATTCTCTAACCGCTTTTTCATACGATCGGCTTTTTCCTGCAACTCTTCTACTGAAATTTCTCCGGTGCGAGCCTCTCCCAAAATACTTTCCAAATCAATTCTAAACTCTACATTCATCCGCTCTTTCATTCCGGCTAGCTGCAGCTTCAGTTCATTCAATTTATCTTTTATGGCCGCCAGCATGTGCTCTACCTGCTCTTTGTCTTTCACTTTATGCCTTATCTCACTCTCCTTTTCATTTAACTGATTGCGAAAATTGTAATACACTTGATCCGCTTCATTCAGTTTTTGCTCTTCAACTTCTTTATCCTTCATTTTTTGAATCAACCCATTCTCCAATTCACGCAGATGCTGTGCTGATTGCTGTATGTCCACACTAGTTTCCTGCAACTGATTATTATTACTTTCAATCTGCGATTTAAGATCCTGCAACTGATTGCCTTTAAAATCCAGTTCCTGCTTCAGCCCGTTAATTTTACTTTGTTGCCTTGTTACATTCAGGTTATACTCATTGTACTGCCTGTTGGCATCGTTGTAATAGTGATCGCTTTCACGAAATACGCTTTCAGCTTCAGTAAGCCTTGCTGTAGTTACTTGTAATTGCTCATTAAAATGACCCAACTGATTTCTTACATCCGCCACCGAAGCAAACACCTGCTGACTTTGCTTTACCAAATCTTCTAACCGGTGCTGACTGGAGTTTTGCAAAGAATGAATATTTTCCAGTTTGTTGTGCAATGAAAAAACCTCATTGGTTAGTTGCTGTATTTCTTTTTCTGTGTCTCTTATGGTTGTCTCACGCAGGTCTTCATTAAAAGCAATTACTTCATTATGTCTTGATTGAATTTCACTGCGCAAAGCTTCTACTACGGTGGTTTGTGCGGTTACTTCTTCCAATAATTTTTCCAGATTTTTTACACGACCAATTTTTTTACCCTCAAACAAGCCTACACTGCCTCCTGTTAGCGAATACTTACCTTTTACATAACGGCCACCTTTTTCTATTACTACAAAACCATTGCTGTTTTGTAATGCATCTTCACTATCAGCTATAAACACATTGCCCAACAAATGCTCGGCCAGCTTTCGATATCGTACATCTACCTCTACAACACTCAATGCAGGTATGGCGCCTACCAATTGATGGTTTGCAGTTTCATTTCCGACGTTTTCAAATTTATTGAGCAGGAAAAAATTTGCTTTGCCTTTTTTATTTTCATCCAATAATCTTACCGCCTGCAATCCTTCCTGCAAATCATTTACAACATAGTAACTCAGGTAAGGCTCCAGTACATTTTCCAGTGCCGTACGATATTCTTCTTTTACATAGAGCACATCCGACAAAATGGGAGACTGATGATTCCAGTTACTGTTATTATGCAAAAATTTTACAGAATCAGGATAACCTTCCATGGAATCAATCATACTTTTCAGCAGATCGTGTTCATTCTTCTTGGCATCCAGTTTTCTGTTTTCTTCGGCCAGTGTATTGCGCAGTCCGTCCAGTACTTGCTGCGTTTGCAGTATCTGTTCTTTTGTATTATCATGATGCAGTTGCAACTGCTCCAGGTCAACTTTTTTTATATAAAGTTCCTTATCCTTCAATTCTCTTTCGCTTTCCAGATGTTGTTTTTGTGTTTCCCTTTGTGCCCTGTCCTCTTCTATCTGGTGGATGGTTCTTTGTAGATTGCTTACTGAAGTATCGGCAACAGCTACTGTTTTTTCGGCATCAAATTGATTTCTTTGTATTTGCTGATATTCACTTCTTAGGGCATCAACCTGATGCCTTTTTTCGTCCAATACATTTCGCTTTGCTTCTGCCTCTTGTCGCAGGCTTTCTAATTTTTCATTATGTGCAGCCAACGACTGATTTTCTTCCTGCAATTGAGATTGTGTAAATGAAATACTTTCCTCAATCCCCTTTAGCTGACCTGAGGCTTTTTCTAAAAAACCTTTTAAGTTGCCTTCTTTTTCCGTCATGTGTTCAAGCCTTTGAGCTGCCAGGTTTTTATCATTCTCCTGACTACGAACAGCCTGCAGCAAATCGTTGAAAGCATGTTGCATTACTTGCAACTCTTTTTCTTTTTCAATAAAATCCAGTTTTTCTTTTTCCAGCTCAGCTTCCAGTGCGGCTATGGTTGCTTCAATTTGTATTTTCTTATCGGTTTCAGTTTCTTGCTGCTGATTCAGTTCGGTATATGAAAGATTAAAACCTTCTAACGACGCCTTAGCCAATTCAATGCTTACTTCACGGTATTCTTTTTTTATTTCGTGATATTTCTCCGCTTTTTTTGCCTGACTCTCTAAAGCTTTAAGCTGATTGTTGATTTCAAAAAGCAAGTCTTCTATTCTTGCCAGATCCTGCTCTGTAGCATCTAATTTTAGCTTAGCCTCCTTTTTACGAGTTTTGTAAATAGAGATACCGGCAGCCTGTTCCAACATTCGTCGGCGGCTATTGTCTTTGTCTTTTATCAAATCGTCCACCATTCCCAGTTCTATAATGGCATAACTATCGGTGCTTACGCCTGTGTCCATAAACAGGTTTTGAATATCCTTCAACCTGCATTGTACATCGTTGAGGCGATACTCACTTTCGCCACTTTTATAAAACTTGCGGGTAATGGTAACGGTACTGAACTCGGTTGGCAAAAGGTTTTTTGTATTTTCAAAAGTGAGGCTCACTTCTGCCAGACCGGATGCGCTTCTGGTTTTGGAGCCATTGAAAACAAGACTATCCAGATTTTCGCTTCGCAAATGACTAATTTTTTGTTCACCTATCACCCAGCGTATGCTGTCAACAATATTGGATTTGCCACAACCATTGGGGCCAATGATGCCAGTAACACCTTCGTCAAAATTTACTATTGTTTTGTCGGCAAAACTTTTAAAGCCCTTGATTTCTAAGCTTTTTAATCTCACTGTTTCTAATTTAATTTGGGAAATAAATCGCCTGCGAATATAAGCGAATAAAGAGCAGTCCGTTCAATGGATTTTCGATATTCACAGAATAGTGAAGAGAATGTGGAGAAGATAATTCAGAAAAAGTTGGAGTGTGAAATTTTCAATTTTCTAAGTACTCAATAAAAAAAAATCCGCCCTGGCAGGTGGCGCATTTTCCAACTATATTTTTAAAATTATTTGTAACCATACCAGGTTCTTGCCTCCATATCAAAAAGCCAGTATATTCCATTAGCATAAGCAAAATTGAAGGTCAGTTCGGCAGGTGCCTCTGTGGGCAAACTGAGTGTTTTTGTAAGTAAACCGGTTTTAATACTATAAAGACCAATCTCTTTAAAATCTACACACAAAAAACCCAATTCTGACCCGGGTATTCCGGTATGTACAACAGTACTGGTATTATAACCTTCCGGTACTTCTATAATATCATAAAAATCAGATTCTATATATTCATCTTCAGTCTTTGATTCCCATTTAACCTCAAAAACAGAGTTTGATTCAGGATTTTTTATATCATAAAAATGGACGCCTTCATGAGAAATAAATAGGACTTTATTTGTTTTACTGTTAAATGCACCTACACTTTGCGGGTCGGGTTGATTATACCCTTCTTTAAAAACTTTGGCGCTTACAATCATGCCTTTTTTATCAAGTGTATATCTAAACCATCCTCCTGCATCGTATGCATTTCCTTCAATAGCCTTTGTTATGGGGTTGTACCAAAGCCCCCTGATATCTTGTTTGCATTTTAAAGTATCAGGAGAAAGTCTTTTTCCTTTAGTATCAAATACTGCAAATGGGTAAGCTACGTTTCCAGCCATTGCGGCATAATACTTTTTTTGAACTGGATGCCAGACCACTGAAGCGCCACGGGTACCCGGTTTTTCATCATCGGCTGTCAGGGGCATTTTAAGCTCCAATACCTTTTTTAACTCTTGGGGTTTCTCATAATTACCGAGACCGGCATTATTTCCTTTTTGGGCCAAACAATAATGCGTGCATATTACCGCAACCAATAAAAAGGAGACACTTTTCATGTTTTCTTTCAAACTTACATAAAATTTATTATTCATAATACAAACATAGGATGAATTAAAAATTTTAAGTGCGTCACGCTTGCTCATAATCTATAAACAATATACAAGAGAAATGTAATTTACATTTTGAAAGTAAAAAGTTGTATTCGGATGTTGTGCCATAAATCTTCCTCATTCGAACGGCTGGGTTTCTAAAATCAATTTTCGAATTCGGATCCAAAAAAACCAAGATCAGCCAAAATAATTCCGGGCTGTGTATAATTCAATAAGTTGCTTTTTATATTTCCCTCTAATTCCTCTTTTGTTCTTTTAAAAGAAGATTTAATGAGTGACAACTTATAAGAACTGATTTTAAAATAAGCGAGACGAGCGGTTTGTTGCGTAAAATTTTCTGCGAGGCAAAATGACTCGGCTATATAGCCTTGATCATTACAAATTGGCTGTTTCATAACCCGGATATTTGGTTCTAAATAGGATTGGACAAATTTTCAACGATACAATTTCAATTTTAATTGCAATTCACACAATTTAAAATGGATTTTAATCGTAATTTTGCGTTCATTTCCGTATGACACTAACGGATATTTACGAACACCTTTGAAAAGGAAAAAAATGTAAGATTATGGTGCAAAAGATCATTTATAAGACAAAGGATTATTGCAAAGTGAAATTCACTTTTGGTACTGACAATGCAGAACGAATTGAGATTTTTGGGCTCAATAATAACTGGCAGATGCCATTGAAGATGAAAAAAAGAAAAGATGGAAAGTTTATTGCAGAAACTAATCTTCCTAAAGGCTCTTCACACGAATTTAAATATCTGGTAAATCAGACCGAATGGCTCAATGATGATGATGCAGACAGGGAAGTGCCCAATATGTATGGCGGCACAAATGGCGTTATTGAACTTTAGATTTAGAAGCTTACCAGTCAATTAGATACTGCATTTCATATTACATCAACGAAAAATATTTATCTTTCGTTATTGATTTTATGATGTTGCCTGCAAGTTCATCAGATTTTTTTTACTCCCGATTACCGGTAAATCAAATTCCACTAAGCGAATTGTTGCTGGAATCACATTTGTTTTATGCCCTGCCCGAAGACTGGCAGATTATCATTACCGATATTAAGAAATCAACAGAAGCAGTAGCTGCCGGGAAGCATGAAACGGTAAACCTGGCCGCTACCGGAAGTATAGTAGCCATATTAAACATTGCATATAGTCATGAAATTACCATTCCCTTTTTCTTTGGTGGTGATGGGGCAAGTTTCCTTGTACCGGGCACCATCAAAGACCTTTGTATGCAAGCCCTGTTGCAGCACAGTGAAAACATAAATAAAAATTTTGGGCTCACACTTCGTGTTGGTAATGTTTCAGTAAAAGAAATCATTGAAAAGGGACATCAGTTAAAAATCAGCAAACTAAAATCGTCTGATCTTTTTAGTATTCCCATTGTTATTGGTGATGGTATTGTATATGCAGAAAAGGTAATAAAAGGAGAAGATTATTTGGTTGAAAACAAATTAACAGATCAACACGATTTGGACATGAGTGGTATGCAGTGTCGGTGGGATAAAATAAAGCCACCCACCCTGTCTGAAGAAGTAGTAAGCCTGTTGATCATTGCAAACAATCACCAAAATCAGGCCCCTGTGTTTAAAAAGGTGGTTGACTTGCTCAACCAAACTTATGGAGAAGCTGAAAAAAGAAATCCGATAACGGTTGAACGGTTAAAACTAAAAACGACATTACAAAAACTAAGCAATGAATCAAAAGTAAAATTTGGTATAAGCCGTATCGGCTGGCTTGTTACAAACTGGTTGAAACTGCTGCTTGGGCCATTTTATTTCAAAACCAAACAGGGAAAAAAATACTTAACACAACTCGTTCAGCTTACCGATACGTTGGTTGTTGATGGCAGAATAAATACCGTCATTTCCGGCACTGTTGCTCAAAGACAAGAGTTAATTCAATCTTTGACTGAACTGGAAAACCAGAACGAAATTCTTTATGGTTATTATACCAGTGGCGAATCTGTAATCTCTTGCTACGTACGCAGTATGAATGAAAATCACATTCATTTTATTGATGGAGCAGATGGAGGCTACACAATGGCCGCCAGAATGTTGAAACAGAAAATGGCCGCAAAACCGGTTATCTCAAAATAAAAAATTGCCGTTTATCCAAAATTCGGTCTTCGCTGATTCCTCCATGCAGCATTTTAAATAAATTTATTGCCATAAAAAAACCGGCTGAAACCTAAACTATTTAACTTATGGTAAGGTACATCATGTCGTTTTCTGTCCCCCAAAGCCGGGAATCAACCGCACAACAAATTATCAGCAATTATTTTAACTCATTGCAAAAACATGGACCGGGTGGTATGCGAAGTCAATGCTATGCCGATTATCATCAATTTGGAAAATTTGTGCACATCAAAAGCTTCAAGAAAGAATCCATCGCTAATCACCATTTTCGCTCATCTGTGTTTCAGGAGTATATTCAAAAACTAAAGTCCATTTGCGATAGCGAACTTGCCTTTTCCCGCTTACAACAACAGGAAACTTTTGAATCCATCTATTAGAAAATGTCCAATTAGCTTGGGGACATGATTTCATTTGGCCTGCATGTAAATGGTTTGTCGTTTTTTAATAAGGTTCTAAAACATTAAATTCGCAGGAACAAAACTTAATCATGCAACGAGTAATCATTCCTGTTGATTTTTCGGAGACATCATTAAACGCAGCCCGTTTTGCAGCACAAATGCTGGCAAATAAAGAAAGTGCAATTGCAGTTTTATACACCCATTATGAAAATGCCGATGACCACGATATCACTATTAATTATCAACAAAGCCTGAAAAAAGAATTTCTAAAAACAGGAGTAAAAAATATTGAGCTGGTGCATGAAATGGGTGGCGATCTTATTGACAATATATCCAGACTTGCACATACTACCCGGGCTACATTAATTACCATGGGCATCACCGGTAAATCCGCTATCAGTCAAGCCATGTTTGGCAGCAATACATTAAGGTTGATTGATAAAAATCTTTACCCGGTAATGATCATTCCTCCTGATGCTGTTTACAAAGGCATCAATCATGTGGCATTTGCATCAGATTTTAAGAGGATAGAAGAAACTACACCCGCTGAACTCATTACAGCTGTTTTAGAAATTTTTAACCCAATGTTGCATATTGTAAATGTGAATAAAGACTTACACGTATCGCTCCCAGATGAAATCATTGCAGGAAAAGAGAAATTCAATAAACTTTTCAGCCGGTTTCAAAAGGAATTTTACTTTATTACCATGAATGATTTTTATGAAGCCATTGATTCTTTTATCAAAGATTATAATATTGATGTGCTAATTACCGTACCCAAACATCAAAGTAATTCTACATCTATCTTTAAATCAACGCATACAAAAAGATTAGCCTATCACAGCCATATTCCTATATTGGCAGCACACGAATAACACCTTGACAGGACGGAATAATATTATTAGATTTGTATTTCAGCAATGAAACTACGTCTTTATAATTTTATTCGCATTAGCTCATTTGCAGACCGGTTGCTGCCTGTAAATTTTTATATTCCGGACTAATTGATTTGCAACAAAAAATAATGTATTCAAATCCCGGCTATTGCAGCATGATTATTTCATACTTTGAACCATTTGACAACGATTAATTATAAGCTGATGAAAAATATTAAACTTATTGAAGTGCCTTCAGAAATAGGTGCAGGCACCCGAGGCGCAAGCATGGGTGTGGATGCCATTAAAATAGCCGCATTAGATTTCATGAGCAATTTTTTTATTCATTTTCCTTCAGAAAAAATTCCAACAGAAAATAAACTTCTTTATGAACCTATTGAATCGCCATATGCCAAACGGATAAAAGGCATGGTAACCGTGTACGACCGGGTGAGCAAAGCGGTTTGCGATGCTATGAAAAACAATTTTTTTCCGATTTTACTGAGCGGCGACCACAGTACAGCCGGTGCCACCATTGCCGGCATAAAAATGGCAAAACCAAAAAGTAAATTAGGTGTAATCTGGATTGACGCACATGCCGATTTGCATACACCATACACAACGCCCAGCGGAAATTTACACGGTATGCCGTTGGCCATTTCCATCAACAAAGACAATCAGGAATGTGCGGTACACGAAGTAGATGAAACTACAGTGAAACATTGGGATAGTTTAAAAAATATTGGCAAAATAGCGCCTAAAGTATTGCCCGAGGATATTGTTTTCATTTCGTTGAGAGATTATGAAAAAGAGGAAAAACATTTGATTGAGAAATACGATATGAAAGTGATCTCCACAAAAGAAGTAAGAAACAAAGGAGCCGAAAATATTGTACGAGCCGTCTTGCGTTACTTATCAGATTGTACTGACATTTATATTTCGTTTGATGTGGATAGCCTGGATGCCTCCATTTCTAAAGGAACCGGCACACCGGTGAGCAATGGATTAAAAGAAAGAGAAGCCGAAGACCTGATTAGTAAATTTATGCAAAACAGAAAAGTCTGTTGCTTTGAAATTACCGAAGTAAACCCAACACTTGACAAAGAAAATCTGATGGCGGAAATTGCCTTCAACATTATGCAACGCAGTGTGAATGTATTGATGATGAGCTAAGCTTTTATTTAACAGTGGAAAGTTTTTTTCAATCCTTTTTCAAAACTAATGGGATTGAAACCCAACTCATTTCTTGCCTTAGAAATATCAAGTCCGGTGAGCAAGGGTCTTAAGGCTGGTTGCGAAAAATTTTCTCGTGTAACTTTCCGCAACAAAGATTTATCAAGCTTTAGGTATTCGGCTACTTTGTAAGCCATATCAAATGGCGTAAGTACGTCTTTGCCACCAATATGAAAAATTCCTGTGGCCCTTTTCTCAATACTGGCAATTATCCCTGCACATAAATCTTCAACATAAGTGGGTGTTCGCACCTGGTCATCATACACATGATACGTTTCGCCATTTTCCAGTTTCTCTTTTACAATAGTAAGAATATTGTTTCTGCCCGTTAATGGTTTCCCATATACCAATATAGTTCTGATAATTGTTTTGTCGAATGGATATTGCAACACCTGCTCCTCTGCCAGCAACTTGGTAGTGCCATAATAATTTACCGGACCGGTTTTATCTTCTTCTTTGTACATTAATTTATCGCCCGCAAAAACAAAATCGGTTGACAAAAAAATGAAATGAGAATGAAGCGAAGCAGCAGCATGCAATAAATTTTCAGTACCGGTTACATTTATTTTGAAAGCCAATTCTCTTTTCTCTTCACATTCATCAGGCCTGCCCATAGCACCTGCATGTACTACCATTTGCGGCCTATGCTCTTTAAATACTTTCTTTACTTGTTCGATGTCGGTAAAATCAAGCGATACATATTCAAAATTATCTTTCAAATCAAATTCAAGTCTGCAATCGCCCTTGCTCGTTGCTACAACAGGTTGCCCATTTTGGAGTAATCGCCTGACAAGATAGTTTCCAACAAAACCATTGGCTCCGGTTACTAAAATTTTCATTTGCCAAAAATAGCTTAAAAAAGCCCCGCCAAACGGCAGGGCTTTCATTGCAAAATTCAATCAATCTTATTTGTTCAACTCTTGAGCCAATACTACTAAATCACTTTCATTTTTTAAATTCAGGCTTTTGACTTTTACAATTTCTTCAGCCTGTGCAGTTAAAGCAGCAGGAAATGATGACATTGCTTTTTTACCCAAAATAATTTTTTTAATCTCGCCATCAGGAGTATAGATATACAATTGCTGACTTTTTACTAATTCTCTACGACTATAATCGCCCAGTGTTGGCGCATCTTCTACTTTTTGTGATAAATATTTCAATACCTGAACTTTTGCACCATCAGCAACCACCTGATAAACCGAGCTGGCACTATGATTTTCAATATCAGGATATCCTTGTCTGAAAACAAATGTATTGGCTTCGCCAGAGTTTGTATAAACATTATAAGTTATTTCTTCAAATGGGTCAATCTTTTGTTCGCTGCCATCTTTTCTCACCATTACGGCATTATTGTAAATATTAAATCTTACCGGAATATTTTTTACAACACCCCCATCCTTTAAACGGATAGTAGCTGGAATAAAATCTGTAGAAAGATAAATCGAACCGCCCACATCTGTAAGTGCCGGAATGTTTACACTACGTAATGGAAGATCGTTAATGTTCAGTTCGGCCGATCCCGTTGTTTGATCGGGTACTGAACCCGGCTGCGCCAATAAAGTGAATTGAAATGCTGCAAAAAATGTTGCAACTAAGGCCATTCTTAAAAAGAAATTCTTCTGCATGATTAGCTTTTTTAATTTTTCGTGAGCAAATATATTGTACCCTAATCATAGAATGACAACCGTTTATCACGAAAAGTTTGCACCGATCAAGCGTTAGTAAGGAATTTGGCAAGTTTTGAGGAAAATTTCATAATGCAAACGATACCATCCGACCCAAGCTAAATGTAGTTTTTTTGTAAAAAAATTTTGACAATCGCCTTTCCATTCACTCCTTTTGTTGCATAAGCCATTCAAAGATTAATCATGTATCCATCATTGTGATGAAACAAATTCCAAAACAAAAACAAACTACCGTGCTTACTTGTTTTCAATCTTCACTACAAGTGTAAAGCCTTATTTTTGCGCATTAATAAAAAAATGAAAAATAAAGTTTCAAAGATAGGAGTACTTACCTCCGGTGGCGACTCACCCGGCATGAATGCCGCCATAAGAGCAGTAGTGCGTACGGGGCTTTATCATGGTCTTGAAGTTTTTGGAATTATGAAAGGCTATCAAGGCATGATTGAAAATGACATTGTAAAAATGGAATCCCGCTCGGTTGCCAATATCATTCAAAGAGGTGGCACTATTTTAAAATCAGCCCGATGCAAAGAGTTTCTGGAATATGAAGGCAGAAAAAAAGCTTATAACCATCTTAAAGAAAAGGGGATTGATGGGTTAGTTGTTATCGGTGGCGACGGTTCATTCAGAGGCGCCGATACTTTTTCAAAAGAATTTGACATTCCTTGTATTGGACTGGCCGGCACTATTGACAAAGACATCAATGGTACCGATTTCACTATTGGATTTGATACAGCAGTAAATACAGCGATTGAAGCTATTGATAAAATAAGAGATACCATGGATGCTCATGACCGGGTATTTATTATTGAAGTAATGGGCAGAGATGCTGGTTATATTGCACTGCATAGTGGCATAGCAACAGGTGCCGAAACCATTTTGATACCGGAAAGAAAAACAAATATTGACAGCATTGTCAATTCGCTGCTCGAAAAAGAAAGAAGAAAAAAACTGGTAAACCTGATTGTGGTAGCAGAAGGACATGAGTCGGGAGGAGCCAATAAAATACAAGAAGCATTAAGTGCTAAGTTACCCAATGCAGAAACGAGAGTATGTATATTGGGCCATATTCAACGTGGCGGCTCTCCCACTTGTATTGACAGAGTAATTGCAAGCCGAATGGGTTTTCATGCAGTTGAATGTCTCATTACAGGACGATACAACGTTTTTGTAGGTATTCAGAATAACAGAATGAACTATATCCCATTACACGATGCTGTAAAAGAAAAAGGAAAGATTAGTGAAGAATGGCTACGCATTGTAAAAATTCTTGCTTCGTAAGCAAATATTAAAGTATGAGTAAATCAATTGATAAATATCTTCATAAAGATTTTGATAAAGAAGCCGGAAGACTTCATGCCACCAAGAAAACAAAGATTGTAGCTACAGTAGGGCCTGCTTGTGATACTTATGAGCAGTTGCTTGATCTGGTAAAAGCCGGGGTCAATGTTTTTCGCCTCAATTTTTCGCATGGTACACATGAAGACAAGAAGAAAATAATTGATGCCGTTAATAAAATAAACAAATACCAGCCCTACAATATTGCTGTACTGGCCGACCTGCAAGGACCCAAGCTGAGAGTTGGCGATATTGAAGGTGGCTCTTTAGAAATAAAGAATGGTGACACCCTCACATTTACCAATGAAAAAGTGATGGGTAACAAAAATAAAATTTATATTTCTTATCCTGATTTGTATAAAGATGTACAGGTAGGCGAAAAAATATTGATAGACGACGGAAGACTTGAGGTGGTTGTTAAAGAGATTTGCAATAATCATGATGTAAAGGTTTCTGTAGTACTGGGTGGTGTTTTGCTTCCCAAAAAAGGAGTCAATTTACCGGATACAAATATTTCACTTCCATCACTTACAGAAAAGGATCTTGCGGATCTGGATTTTATTTTAAATGAAAAAGTGGATTGGGTTGCCTTATCATTTGTTCGCAAAACCGAAGACATAACACACTTAAAGCAATTAATAAAAGATGCCGGAAAGAAAATAAAAGTAATTGCCAAAATTGAAATGCCGGAGGCTTTAAAAAACCTGAGAGACATTATTGTAGAGAGTGATGGCATTATGGTAGCCCGTGGAGATTTGGGTGTGGAGCTGCCCATTGAAACGGTTCCGCTTATTCAAAAAGATATCATTAAGAAATGCCTTCATCGTGCAAAGCCGGTTATTGTAGCTACTCAAATGATGGAGAGCATGATTACACTTACAAAGCCAAACCGAAGTGAAATAACAGACGTGGCCAATGCTGTAATTGAAGGGGCAGATGCTTTGATGCTGAGCGCTGAAACTGCCACCGGCAACTATCCCAGGCTAGTGGTGGAAACGATGACCCGCATTATTCTTGAAGTAGAATCAAAAGCATACGATTACAATCGTGAGGAAATATTGAAACCTCAATCACATTCTCCATCGTTTCTTAGCGATGCAATTTGCTACAACGCCTGCAAGTTGGCACAAGATGTAAACGCAAATGCTATTATAGGAATGACACAAAGCGGCTACACGGGTTTTATGCTTAGCAGCTATCGTCCGTCTTCACAATTATATGTATTTACAAAAGAGCGATCCTTGCTCAATCAGCTTTCATTGAGCTGGGGTGTAAGAGCTTTTTACTATGATGAAGAAGTAAGTCTGGACGACATATTTTCAGACCAAATCAATATTTTAAAAGAAAGAGGTTTTATTAAAAAAGGAGATGTAGTAGTAAGCACCGGAAGCACACCGGTACATCTGCATTTACCTACCAACGTTTTAAAAATTACAACTGCTGACTAATCTTTGAATTGAATGTTGGTTACAACCGCTTAATCATGATATTTCGGTACCAAACTTTATTTCCATGATCCTGAAGCGAAATAAAGCCATTTCTGTTCTTCGCAAAATCAGGATAATTTTTCCATTTGGAATTTTGTATCATCTGAAGCCAGTGCTCATCCCATAATGTCGTATTCACAACGCTGACTTCATTCAGAAAAAATTCTACTTTACCATTTCGCACTTTTATTTCTGCCTTGTTCCACTCACCCACCGGTTTTACAGATTCTTTTGAGCAAGAAATTAAATCATATAAATCACCTGCACGATGCTTTAAAATTTTTCCATCCCCGTGTTTCTCATTATCCAGTACCTGCATCTCTGGCCCTGTTTCATAGGGATATTGATACTTTCTTTTATCTTCTTGAACAAGAAATAGGATACCACTATTTCCACCTGCTGAAATTTTCCACTCGAGTTTCAAATGAAAATTCTCAAACGATTCATCTGCCACAATATCTCCACCATCTTTTATTTGCCAGTCATTTTTTTCGGTACCTGCAAGGCAAATAGTGCCGTCAATTATCTGCCACGCAGTGCCCACTTCACCTCCACCATATTTATGCCAGCCCTTAAATGATTTTCCATCAAATAATAATTGCCAGCCATCCTGTACTTGTTTGGGAGTAAGATAGTTTATAGAATCAAAAAGTACAGCCGCAGATGTAGCAACTGTACTTTTTGTTGTGGTGCAGCAAGACAAATAAATGCCTGCATTCAATAAAATAAAAACAGCCCGAGGCAGTCTCATTATTTCTTCAGCAATAAAATATATTTAACCATTGCTTCAGCATCCGCTTCAGAAACTGTAGGATGTGCAGTCATGGGAACTTCACCCCAGTTACCCTGTCCACCTGCAATAATTTTATGTGCAAGATGATTAACCATTGTATCCGGTGTACCTGCGTACTTTGCAGCCACCTCACTGTAAGCAGGGCCAATTAATTTTTCATCCACTTTGTGACAAGTAAGGCAGTCGCTTTTAGCAATCAGTTCCATGCCTTTTTGATAATCTGGATTACTGCTGGGATCATTAGATGGTGTAGTTGTTGTTTCTGTTGTTGTAGGTTCAGTCTGTACCGGACCAGCGTTTTCGCCTTCACCGTTTGATTTTCCACCGCCGCAAGAAGCAAGCAGGGCTACCATACCCAATAATGCAAGTGTCTTTTTCATGTTTAATTTTATTATGGAGTAAAACTCCGTGAGTAATTTTAATATGACAAAACTAATACATAAAGTTCTCGGAAATCAGTTTTTAGAAGTGTTTTCAAAAAAAAATTTGACTTTGTAATGACAAATTTCAAAAAAAACAGATAACACCTGATTTAAATCATAATTTAATTTGCACCAACTACCTAAAAAAGTATTTAATTGCTTTTAATATCAATCTTCTATACCCAAAATTTTTCTATTCAACTGTTCATTGGTGCCACTGGATGCAAAATCATCAAATGCCTTTTCAGTTACTCGAATAATATGGTTAGAAATAAAAGGCGCACCTTCTTTTGCACCATCTTCAGCATTTTTGATACAGCACTCCCACTCCATTACTGCCCAACCTTTATAATCATATTGTGATAGTTTACTGAAGATGGTTTTAAAATCAACCTGTCCGTCGCCAGGTGATCGATAGCGGCCTGCCCTATTGGCCCAGCTTTGATATCCACCAAATGTTCCTTGTTTCCCCGTTGGATTAAACTCGGCATCCTTTACATGAAATGCTCGGATGCGCTCATGATAAAAATCTATGAACTGAATGTAATCTAATTGCTGCAATACAAAATGTGAAGGATCGTAAAGCAAACATGCCCTGCTATGATTGTTTACCTCTTTTAAAAACATTTCATAAGTAATACCGTCAAACAAATCTTCTCCGGGATGAATTTCATAACAAACATCAACACCGCACTCATCAAAATAGTTGAGCAAGGGTGTCCAGCGATTTGCCAGTTCTTGAAAACCTGCTTCCACCATACCTGCAGGGCGCTGTGGCCAGGGATGAAATGTATGCCATAATAAAGAACCACTAAAAGTAGCATGTGCAGAAAGTCCCAGATTTTGCGAAGCTCTGGCACCATATTTTAATTGCTGTATTGCCCACTTAGTTCTTTCTTTTGAATTCCCTTTTACTGCTTCCGGCGCAAAGCCATCAAACAACAAATCGTAGGCAGGGTGTACCGCTATCAACTGCCCCTGCAAATGAGTAGATAGTTCTGAAACTTCAAGC
>JAKIZK010000027.1 GCA_022708055.1 Bacteroidota bacterium | reverse complement strand
TGCGACTGCAAGCAATGCAAAAATTTTTTTCATTCTTTTTTGGTTTTAAGGTTTATAAAATTGAGTCGCAAACCTAATATTTTCTTATTAAAAATGAAAGACTATTGCACTATTTCAAAACAACAAAAAGGAGCAATCATCAAAAATTGCTCCTTACTGAATAAATATTTTCTCGGAACTCATTAAGCCTCAACGCCGTGGCAGTTTTTATACTTTTTGCCGGATCCACAAGGGCAGGGGTCATTTCTACCTATTTTTGGGCCTACAGTTATCGGCACAGGTTTATCTTTTTCATTAGCTGCATAGTCTTCACCGGCTGCATCCACTTCTTCTTTGTTGGCTTGCATTTTACTCATATCTGTTTTTTGCTGGCGACCTTCTTTCAAGTTAGCGTTCTCGTCTTGTATAGGTAAAGTAGCATGTGAAAGGAATGAAACAATATCACGATTCACTTCCCCATTCATACCTTCAAACAGTTTATAGGCTTCTACTTTATAAATGACCAAAGGATCTTTTTGTTCCAGATATGCTGTTTGCACACTCTGCTTTAAATCATCCATGGCTCTTAAGTGATTTTTCCAGGCATCATCTATCACTACCAGTGTAATGGTTTTTTCTAAAGCCGAAGCCAGTTCGCCACCTTCTGTTTTAATGGTTTTGTCCAGGTTGGCCAATACATTCATTGACTTCTTACCATCTGTAAAAGGCACAACCACATTTTCTATATGACTGCCTTGCGTAAGTCTGATGTTTTTGAAAACAGGTATCGCCTGCTTTTTTACTTCTTCTTTATGTACACTGTATTTGGCAGAAATTTCTTCATACAATTTATCAGTCAGGCTATTACTATCTGTTTTTTGAAATACTTCTGAATTAATATTCGAATCAACTCCAAAGTTTACAATACAAGCCATTTTAAATCCTTCATAGTCATCCTGCTCTTTATAAGAGTTAACAATGCCTTCGGCCATATTAAAATAAGAAGTATCAATATCCAACGCAAGGCGTTCGCCAAACAGCGCATGATTTCTTCTTTTGTACACTGCATTTCGCTGATGATTCATCACATCATCATACTCCAGCAATCTTTTACGTATGCCAAAATTATTTTCTTCTACTTTTTTCTGTGCACGTTGAATGCTGTTGCTGATCATGCTGTGTTGAATTACATCACCTTCTTTGTAGCCCAGCTTATCCATCATGGAGGCTATACGTTCGCTACCAAACATACGCATCAAATCATCTTCTAATGAAACATAAAACTGTGATGAACCGGGGTCACCCTGGCGGCCTGCACGGCCTCGCAACTGTCGATCCACACGCCGGCTTTCATGTCTTTCTGTACCAATAATAGCCAGACCACCGGCTTCTTTTACTCCTGCTCCCAGTTTTATATCTGTACCACGACCAGCCATATTCGTAGCAATCGTAACAGCTCCGGGCAAACCGGCTTCTGCTACTATCTGCGCTTCTTTTGCGTGCTGTTTTGCATTCAGTACATTATGTGGTATTTTTTTCTGCTGCAACATTCTGCTTAGCAATTCACTTATTTCAACAGATGTAGTACCTACCAGACAAGGACGACCGGCATTGCGCAATGCTTCAATTTCATCAATCACCGCTTTGTATTTTTCCCGCTTGGTTTTATACACCAAATCCTGTTTGTCCTTTCTTACCATTTTCAAATTGGTAGGAATAGATACTACATCCAGCTTATAAATACTCCACAATTCAGCAGCTTCGGTTTCGGCTGTACCGGTCATTCCGGCCAGCTTGTGATACATGCGAAAATAGTTTTGCAGTGTAATGGTGGCGTAGGTTTGTGTGGCGGCTTCTATCTTCACATTTTCTTTTGCTTCTATGGCCTGATGCAATCCATCAGAATATCTTCTGCCATCCAACACACGACCCGTTTGCTCATCTACTATTTTAATAGCGCCATTATCAATGATGTATTCCACATCTTTTGTAAAAAGCGTATAGGCTTTTAGTAATTGCTGTACGGTGTGAATGCGGTCCGCCTTTTGTGCGTAATCGTTTAAAATACTTTCTTTGGCTTGCAGTTTTTCTTCGTTACTTATTTCTGATTTTTCAATTTCTGCAAGTTTTACGCCTATATCAGGTAGTACGAAAAACTCTGGATCTTCTCCACTGCGGGTTATCATATTTAAACCTCTGTCAGAAAGATCTACGGAATTATTTTTCTCATCAATTTTGAACAGCAGTTCCTCATCTACAATTTTCATATTACGTTCCTGATCCTGCAAATAATAATTTTCTGCTTTTTGCATTTTCACTTTTACGCCGGGCTCGCTCAAAAATTTAATAACTGGTCCGTATTTTGGCAATCCTCTGAAAGCACGATAGAGGTAAAGCCCTCCGCCTTTAGGATCATCATCGCCTTCGGCAAATCTTTTCTTGGCTTCATTCAGGCAGTTTCGTACTATGCGCTCCTGCTCTTGTACCAGTTGTTGTATTCTGGGCTTGTGTATATGAAATTGCTGGTCTTCTCCCTTTGGCACCGGCCCCGAAATAATCAATGGTGTACGGGCATCATCAATTAATACAGAGTCAACCTCATCCACCATGGCATAGTGGTGTTTGCGTTGTACCATTTCATCTGCATTATGCACCATATTATCACGCAGATAGTCGAAGCCAAATTCATTATTGGTACCATAAGTAATATCGGCCAGATAAGCTTTTCTTCTTTCTTCACTGTTGGGTTGGTGCTTGTCAATACAGTCAACATTTAATCCCAGCCACTCAAAGATGGGACCATTCCATTCCTGGTCACGACGGGCTAAATAATCATTTACCGTTACAATATGAACACCCTCGCCGGGTAAAGCATTTAGATAGGCTGGTAAAGTAGAAACTAAAGTTTTACCCTCACCGGTTGCCATTTCCGAAATTTTTCCCTGATGCAAGACAATACCACCAATAAGCTGTACATCATAATGCACCATATTCCAGGTAACCTGCCCACCGGCTGCCAGCCACGAATTTTTAAAATGAACCTGATCTCCTTCAATAGTTATGTAATCTCTTTTTACACTTAAATCGCGGTCGTGTGGAGTGGCCATTGCTGTTACGGTTTCATTTTCTTTAAAGCGACGTGCAGTTTCTTTTACTACCGCAAAAGCTTCCGGCAAAATATCGTTCAGCGCTTCTTCAATTTTTTTATCACGGTCTTTCTTTAGCTTATCTACCTGTTGATAGATGGCATCTTTGCCCAGCAGGTCATTAAAATCCAATGCTTCTGCTTCTTCATTTTTTGAAACAATCTCCTGATCAATTTGTGTCAGGTGATCTTTTATTCGGTTACGAAACTCCTGCGTTTTATTGCGGAGCTCATCATTGCTTAAAGACTGAAATGCTGAAAAGTGCTGATTTATTTTGGTGACAAGATGTTCTATTTTCTTTACATCTTTTTCAGATTTGCTGCCGCCAAACATTTTGGAAAAAAAACCTAACATGAGAAGCTGATTAGTTGATTATATAATTAGGGTAAAGCATTGTCAAAAAAAATGCTGTAATTGATTTACAGGCCAAATTGACAGCTATTGCCCCATTCCCATTCGCTTTTTTTAAATGGGTGGGCAAAGATAAGGCTAGTTTTGGGGTTTTTTAATACCTGTTAATGGGTTAACAATTCATACAGATTTGGGTTTTCCGACTTATTTTCAGTTATCTTTTTACTTTTGGAAATAGCATTATTAATTTTAGTGGTTAAAAAATGGATGTACTTCAGATTTATTTATTATAATAATGCAGAATAGAATTTTTGGATTATTTCTAACCCATAAAATGCAACGATGAGAAAGCCAATTCATATCGTATTTTCATTTATTTCTCTTTTTGTTTTTGCAGAAGTTTTATTTGCTCAACCTCAAAATGCTGTAGCAGGCATTGATGCTGTAATGAAGCAATACGATGTGCCGGGCCTATCGGTGGCAGTAGTAAAAAACGGAAAACTTGCTTACACTCATGCTTTTGGTTTTAAAGACAGGGAAAAGCAAATTCCTTTGTCTGAAACCGATATATTCAGAATCGCTTCTATTTCCAAATCCTTTTCGGCTACCAGTATAATGCAATTGGTACAACAAAAAAAACTATCGCTGAATGATGATGTAAGCAACCTGATCGGTTTTAAGGTAAGAAATCCTAATTTCCCGAATACGATCATTACCCTGAGAATGATTTTATCGCATCGCTCCAGCCTGAATGATAAAGAAGGGTATTTTACATTGGACGCTATTAACCCTGATAAAAATCCAAACTGGCAAAACTGTTATAACAAGTATGAGCCGGGCACGGGTTACCAATATTGCAATCTTAATTTCAATATGACAGGCGCCATAATTGAAAAATTTTCAGGCGAAAGATTTGACCGTTATGTTCAAAATCATATACTAAAACCGCTGGGGCTTTATGGCGGATATTGGGTGGATGGTTTAGATAGTAATCGCTTTGTTACTTTATATGATTATAATGATTCATTAAAAAAATTAACGCCACAGCCTTCAGCTTATGCACCCCGCAGACATGAAATTGCAAACTATGTAATGGGTTACACCACCCCCATATTTTCACCAACAGGCGGTATGAAGATTTCAGCACCCGATTTGGCCCGATACATGATCATGCACATGAATCTTGGTAAAGCGGCTCATCAAAGAATTATCAAAAAGAAAAATGCCATCATTATGCAAACGCCTTTGACCGAGAAAGAAGGATATGGATTGGCCTTATTAAAAACGACCAAATTGATTGACAGCATAGAAATGACCGGACACACAGGCTCCGCCTACGGATTATCAAGCGCTATGTTTTTCAACAGAGAAAAAAAATTTGGCTTAGTCGTCATCAGCAGTGGCAGCAAGCCCGGTTATACCGATGGGTATAATAATGTAATTAAAAAGATCGTAAACATTTTGTATGATAATCTAATTAAAATGGACTGGTAGTTGGCCAATTAGATTTTTGACATATTCAAACATCATATTTTATTGGAAGCTAAAATAAATTTCATAAACAGATTCTTATAAAAGAAAACGCCGGGCTAAAATTATTTCCCCGGCGTTTTTAAATATCACAAATAAGTATTCCGCTTTATTTAAAACGGTTTTTTCCCTTGCTCTTCTTTTTTCTCCGGCATTTGTATTGCTACAATTTTATTTTTATCGGTCAGTAATTTTTGAGCTACCAATTGCACATCTTTCGGAGTAATTTTCTTTACAAAATTTTCATAATTGAGGAATCGGCTAAAATTTTCTTTATCTACTTTATTACTCATCAATGCTTCTGCCCATGCATTGTTGTCAGTCAATTCTTCACGATGCTGCTCCAGCCATTGTTTTTTTACTTTTTCCAGTACTTCAACACTCGGGCCTTTTTTCTGTATTTCAGAAACAAGAATTTGCATCCCGGTTAATAAGGTATCTATTTTTGTGGGCCCACTTGGAAAATAAGCTATAAACTGATAGGAAGGATAAGGCTCTTTTTCCAAACCTCCATTGATGCCGCCACCGTAAATCGCCTGTGCCTTTTCACGCAACTCTTCTATGATACGTATGTTCAATGCTTCGGCCATGGCCTGTGCTTTTAGATTCATATCCTCAGAATATGGGATGGTGCCATTATAAAATTCCAGCACCAGGCTTTTTTCTTCTTTCCCTTTATTAAATACAAAAGTATGATTGCCGCTTTTCGGTCTTAGTTTATTATCCTTGAATGTAATTTTCTTACCGCTTACGGGCAATGATGCAATATACTTTTCAAGCAATGGAATAATTTCGGCTTCTTTAAAACTTCCGGTAAATACAAAATGCATTCCGGTGGCATCGCCCATTCTTTCTTTAAATATGGCAGCAGCCCTTTCAGCATTTATTTTATCAAAATCTTCAGGTTTGGGTACCGATAGTGGCGCCATGATGGAGCCATTATAAATAAACTTTCCCAATGTATCTATAAATGCAGTTTGTGGATTGGCCATAGCCATTGCCATTGCCGCTTTTTGTTTTTTGATAAAGGAACTTATCAATGCAGTATCTTTTCTGGGCTCCGTTACTTTCAAGTACAAAAGCTGAAACATGGTTTCAAGATCTTTTACTGTAGAACTTCCACGGTATTCATCTCTGGTTTCACCCATCAGCCCTCCTGCCGATATCTTTTTGCCACTTAGTGCTTTTTGCAAATCAGTAGGTGAGAAACTGCCATAGCCCTGAGCCCCCTGAATGGCACCTGCATATTTTGCACTATAATAATCTTTGATACCATAATTACTGATTCCGCCCAGCCGTTGTGCCTGCATTACGATTTCGTCGTCTTTGAAGTCTGTTGGTTTTAATGAAACCGTAATACCATTGCTAAGCACAAGATCGGTTGCAGTGGTAGCCGTATTTTTCTTTTTAGAAACTACTTTTCCCGGTTTAGGTTGTTTACTCAGCAGCTCAGTTGCTATTGCCTTTTCTTCATACGGTGTTACGTTTTGCTTTGATGCTTTTTCAACTGATGAAATCAAATCTTCAGGTGTGGGCAGTTTTACCGCTGCATTTTCAGGCCCGGTTATGTTGATGAATTTTTTTTGATCTCCTTTAAATTGATTGGCAATTGCATTTACACTTGCTAAACTAATTGCCGGCATCATTGTTTTTACATAGTTAAATTCATTCTCTATACCCGGCGATGCATTGCCTTCAAGATACAAATCAATAAACTCATTAATTAATTGTGATGATTGTGTTTTGTCTCTATTGTTGTATGCATTTTCATAAAAGGATTGTAACGATTTTTTTGCTCTTGCCAGTTCCGGCTCGGTAAAACCAAATTGTTTAACCCGTTCCATTTCGGCTACCAGTGCATCTACTGCCTTAGCAGGGTTTTCGCTGCCGGTACCCGCACTGATGCTGAACTGATCGTAACCACGAACCCATGAACCAAAAGAAGCACCTGCATAAATAAAAGGAGGATTGGGCTTCAAGGCTACTTCTCTAAGCCGGCTATTCAGCATTGAAGTAAATAAAGATTTTTCCAGACTTTTTTTGAAATCACCAAAGGTCGTCAAAGGTTTTTCGGGATAGGCTGACCAGTTAATATCAAGACTATATCCGGTTCCTTCTTTGTCAGTATTTATTGCAGCTACATCTTTTTGATAGGCAGGAAAATCAAATGCCGGTAATTTGGGAGCGCCTAATACAGGTAAAATACTTTCAAAATGTTTTTTTATTAATGCCAATGCCTCGTCGCTCGTTATATCGCCGGTAACTGCCACTGCCATTAAATCGGGGCGATACCAGGTTTTATAATAGTCCTTTATTCTGTCGGGATTGAAAGTTTTGATGATTTCATCTTTTCCAATAGGCAACCTGCTTGCATAGCGAGATCCATTTAAATACACAGGTAACCATTTGCGCTCCATACGGTCATCAGCACCCTTGCCCAATCTGCTTTCTTCTAATATAATGGCTCGTTCGCCTTCAATATCGGCAGTAAGGTATGTTACATTATGTGCCCAGTCTTCCAATACCTGAAAACCCTTTTCAAGATTTCCGGGTTTATCGGTTGGAATTGGCAATATATAAACCGTTCTGTCAAATGAAGTGTAAGCATTCAAATCGCTTCCAAAGCCTACACCAATATCCTGTAAAAATGATACGATATCATTTTTTTTAAAATTTGTAGTGCCGTTGAAGGCCATGTGTTCGGCCATGTGGGCAAGGCCTTGCTGATCGTCTTCTTCGCTCAACGAGCCGGAATTAAGAATCAGCCGCAGTTCAACTTTTTTTTCAGGTTTTTTGTTTGGTAAAATATAATATGTAATGCCATTGGGCAAATGGCCCGTTGTTACTTTTGGATTTAGCGGCAGCGGGTCATTTTCATTTTGTGCCCGAAGCTGAGAAAATGAAGCAGCCAGCAAAAACAGAAATGAAATAAAAAACAGTTTACGCATATTTTGAAATTTTGGTAAAGGTAAAGCCTGTGCATTAGAATTCTGGTTACAAAAATTAAACGGATGTTATCGGTTTTGATTTTATCAAATGCTAATTTGATTGTACCGGATTATCTTTTCTTTAACTTACTTTGCAATAGAATTCAGTATTAACACTAAATATTTTTATGCGCCGTTTTCTTTTGTTTTTTATTTCCGTTTCAACAGTCTTTTTATTTTCTTGCAATGATGCAGAAATAGGCAGTGCCAATGATGTGGAGGCTGAAGCCATTTATTTCGATTATCGTATTTCGGGTGAGGAAGGAAACCCGGAGGTAACCGCCTTGTTGCAATACCGTTTTGGTGGCGAAAACGGAACTACACTTACTATTGACAAGCCCGGAAGCGTTTCTATAGACGGGGAAATTATAAAAGTAGATAGTACCCGCATTACCGGGGCATATTATGAACTGCAAAAACCTGTTGTGGCTTTTGCAGGAAATCATGTAATTGAATTTACCAATCAAAAAGGGAAAAAATATAAAGAATCTTTCAGTTTTAAGCCTTTCTCTTTTGCTGCCACTATACCTGACTCAATTAAATACGAAACACTTAATTTGCCACTTACCGGAGTAGAAAACGGGGACAAAATACAAGTAGTAATTACCGACACCGTTTTTGGCAGCAATGGTATTGAACATACAATGACGGTTAAAGACGGCAGCATAAATATTAATAAGGAAGATCTTGCAAAACTGGCATCCGGGCCTGTAAATATGGAGCTGGTAAGGGAAAATA
This sequence comes from Bacteroidota bacterium, assembly GCA_022708055.1. Taxonomy (GTDB): domain Bacteria; phylum Bacteroidota; class Bacteroidia; order Chitinophagales; family Chitinophagaceae; genus JJ008. Next base: position 18,713 of record JAKIZK010000027.1, on the reverse strand, counting down.
TCCGCCCCATTGTAAACGGTACACCCGAAGGTGGAAAACTGATTATTTCTTATTCCCTTCGTAAAGAGTTTTGGTTGAGTAAATAGCCTAAATATTCCGGTTTTTTTGCTGCTTTTTGTTCTGGATTTTTCAATTGCCGGCCTTACCTTTGCGGCCAATTACAAAACACATGGCCGGACAATTAAAAGAAGTAAGAAATCGCATCAAATCGGTACAAAGTACTCAACAAATTACCAAAGCAATGAAAATGGTGAGTGCTGCCAAATTGCGCAGGGCACAGGATAGCATTTTACAAATGCGTCCTTATGCCAATAAACTACAGGATATGCTTAGCAATATTGTAAGTAATAGTGAAGCCGGTGCCGGTATGTCGTTGGCAGTAGAAAGGCCGGTTGAAAAAGTATTGTTGATAATAGTTACCAGCGATCGTGGTTTGTGTGGTGCTTTCAATACCAATGTTATTAAGCTTGCAAAAAGTACCATTGCAGAAAAATATGCAACGCAACAAAAAAAGGGCAACATTACGGTTTGGGGAATAGGAAAGAAGGGTTATGAATATTTTTCAAAAAACAAATTCAACACAACTGATACGTATAAAGATATTTTCTTAAATCTGACATTTGAGAATGTTCAACAAGCTTCTCAGGCAGCTATGAAAGCATTTGCCGAAAAGCAGTTTGATGTAGTTGAAATTGTTTACAGCCAGTTTAAAAATGCAGCGACTCAGGTTTTTACGGTTGAAAGATTTTTACCCATTCCCAAATCGGAGAAAAAAGCAGGTGATACAAAAGCTGATTTTATTTACGATCCTTCCAAGGAGCAATTGATTGCTGAGCTGATGCCCAAAATTCTAAACACTCAATTATATAAAGCCGTTTTAGACTCCAATGCTTCGGAGCATGGCGCTCGCATGACCGCTATGGATAAGGCAAGCGAAAATGCCAATGAAATGCTGCGCACACTCAAAATTTCTTATAACCGGGCAAGACAAGCAGCCATTACAACCGAACTTACTGAAATTGTAAGTGGTGCGGCTGCGTTACAAGGTTAGTCGCAAAAATAGAAGGATAAAGGGTGAAAGATAAAGTGTGAATAATCTCTTGCTAACTTCTTGACTCCAATAATTATCTTGCTTCTTCATTTGGAATGAAAATTTTAGACGAAAATGACTACATCCGACCTGATACCACATATAGAAGCTTTAATATTTGCAAGCGATAAGCCGCTTACTACTCTTGAAATTACTGATGTTGTTAATAGCTTCCCCGATCTGGAAGAAAAAATCAGTCTGGACAAAGTAGAAGCTGCCCTTAATGGCATTGTAGAAAAATACAGTGCAGATTTTTATCCCTTTGAAGTAAAACAAACCGGTGGTGGCTGGCAATTCCTTACCCGCAAAGAGTTTCATAAAACAGTTGCCCAACTCAATGGTGATAAATTTTTGAAGCGCCTTTCGGCAGCGGCATTGGAAACCTTGGCTATCATAGCTTATAAACAACCGGTAACCAAAGGCGAGATTGAGTCTATTCGTGGCGTAAGCTGCGACTATGCCATTCAAAAATTATTGGAAAAGGAATTAATCATCATCAGTGGAAGAAATGAGCATGCACCGGGTCAGCCATTATTGTATGCAACATCCAAAACCTTTATGGATTATTTTGGCATCAATACATCAGATGATTTGCCCAAGTTAAAAGAAATAATAGCTGAGCAGGTTGAAGCTACACTTGTAAAAGCGGCTGAAGAAAAAAATGAAGAAGCAGCCGGCGACGACGAAGTCTTATCAGTTGCAGAAGATGGTGAGCTGGTGGTAAACAACAGCAACGAGAATTAATCATCACATTTTCTTGAATAAGCAAAAGCGTCGGGTAAGTTACTCAGACGCTTTTGTTTTACAGTATATTCGCAGCACATGTCCTTAACACTTACACCCCGGCAATTAATAGAAGCAGCAACTCAGTTCGGCACACCCTTATATGTTTATCATGCCGAAAGAATAAATGAACAATATCAATTGTTGTTAAACGCATTTAAAACGGTTGATGCTCATTTTTTTTATGCTGCAAAAGCGCTTACCAATATTAATATCCTGAAATACATCAATAGCATAGGCTGCAAGGTTGATTGCAGTTCTATAAATGAAGTAAAGCTGGCATTGCGGGCTGATTTTGCTCCTGCAAATATTCTGTACACTTCCAATAATATTTCTTTTGCAGAAATAATGGAAGCAAAAGAAGCAGGAGTACATATTAATATTGACAGTATTTCTAATCTTAGAAAATTTGGCGAACAATATGGGCACAGCTATCCGGTGGGCATCAGGCTGCGCCCCAATATAATGGCCGGCGGTAATTTAAAAATTGCAACGGGACATAGCAGCAGCAAATTTGGTGTACCGGTTGAAGCTATTGAAGAAATATTACAGATTCAGCGAGAAACAAACCTGCATATTCGAACATTACACATCCATACGGGCAGTGAAATTAAAGACGTAGCGGTTTTTGCAAAAGGGATAGAAGTACTACTGGGTCTGGTCAAATTTTTTCCTGAGCTGGATGTAATAGATTTAGGTGGCGGCTTTAAAGTTCCCTATCGTCAAGATGAAGCAGGAACAGATATAAATCAATTGGGCGAAAAAGTAAAAGAAGAGTTTGATAGTTTTGAAAAAAATAATAAACGTCATTTACAGGTTTGGTTTGAACCCGGAAAGTTTATTGTAAGTGAAGCAGGCTATTTTATTACAAAAGTAAATGTGCTGAAACAGTCGGGTAATATTGCATTTGCGGGCATCAATAGTGGGCTCAATCATTTAATTCGCCCCATGTTTTACGGCGCTTATCATGAAATCGAAAATATCTCGAATCCGAATGGTGAATTGAAAGATTTTCATGTGGTGGGAAATATTTGCGAAACCGACACATTTGCCGAAGACAGAATTTTGCCTGAAGTGAGAGAAGGAGATTACCTGGTTTTTAAAAATGCCGGCGCCTATTGTTTTGAAATGTCTTCTCATTACAATTCAAGATTCAAACCCGCTGAGGTTTTGTATTTGAATAATAGGCCGCAATTGATACGCAAGCGAGATGAACTGGACGATTTATTAAGAAATCAGTTAGAAATAATCTGATTTCAATACATTTTTAACCACTTAAAGATTTGTTGAAAAAATTTACCACTTGCCGCATCCCATTGGCAATGAAATTCATCATTAGTTCCTATTTTTAAATTATAAAAATTTACGACTATGCCAATTAGAATGACCGATGACCCCTACGATCCAAATGAACAGGATGACAGTGGCGGTGGTGGAAGAAGACCTAACCTGCCCGGCGGCGGTGGCGGACTAATGAACCTGCTGCCCATGTTGCTTGGTTTGCTGAAGGGCAAAGGTTCAATATTGCTGTTGTTAATTGCAGCAGGCGGATATTTTTTATTGAATAAAAGTGGTGGTTGCAATCCTTCGCAAATCCAAAATCTGTTTTCTAAAAGCGGATACAATTTTAATAAAGACACTTTTCAAAAAGCATCTATTTACGAAGAGCTGGATCCCAATAACCCTGCAAATAGAAAAGCATTACCCGAAGCTGTTTCGCTTTTACGCTTTGCACCGGAGCGTGGAGATCAGGGTCAGCAGGGTAGTTGTGTAGCCTGGAGTAGCGCTTATGCAGCACAAACCATTTTATATGCGGCTGCTACTCATGAAGACCCCAACCGAATTAAATTCAGCCCATCTTATTTATACAACCAAATAAGATTGGATGGTTGTCAGGGCTCCTATATTCAACGGGCTATGGATGCCATGAGCCGAAATGGCGGCGTACCGCTTAACGATTATCCTTACGACGATCAGGACTGTGAGCGGGAGCCTAATATGCAACAAATAAGAGAAGGACAACAAAATAAGATTCATGGCTTTACCCGACTTACCAATGATAATGAAGAAATAAATCCTCGTGCCATTAAAGAACATTTGGCAAAAGATGCACCTGTGGTAATAGGTATGATGGTTGGCCAAAGTTTTATGCAGGATATGATGGGGCAGGAGCTGTGGCAGCCAACACAAATGGACGCCTCTCAAATGGGAATGGGTGGCCACGCTATGTGTGTCATTGGTTACGATGACAGAAAATTTGGTGGCGCATTTCAAATTATGAATAGCTGGACGCCCAACTGGGGCAAAAATGGAATTGCCTGGGTGCGCTATGGCGATTTTAAAGAATATGTAAGAGAAGCTTACGGTATAGATCCACTTCCCAAGCGTAGCAATGTAGCCAATATACCATTGGAATGTGCCATTGGCCTGGTCAACAATGAAGGCCGGCAGTATATCAAGCTAAGATCGGCCGGCGGCAACCTGTTTCAAACAGTAGCGCCCATTAAAGTGGGCACCCGTTTTAAAATGGAAATTAAAAATGCAACTGAATGTTATATCTATGTTTTTGGACAGGAGACAGACGGCAGCAGTTACGTTTTATTCCCTTATCTCAAAAAGGGTGAAACCGTTTCTAAACATTCTCCTTACTGCGGTATTACCGGATTTAGATTATTTCCAAAATCTCAATCTATGGAAGCCGATAGTTTGGAGAAACAAGATTTTATTGCGGTAGTGGTAAGCAAAGACGAGTTAGATTATAATCAATTGAATACGGCTATCAATCAAAGCAGGCAATCAAACTATCAGGGAAAAGTAAGCGAGGCGTTGAAAAGCATAATGATTGCCGGTGCCCGCTTCAATAATACCAACGATGGCACTATGTATTTTAAAGTAGATGCAAACAGTAACAAGGCTGTAGCTTGTGTGGTTGCAATTGATAAACAATAAATTTTTAAAATTCAATATGAGAAAAATTCTTTTGATGAGCCTGTTAAGTGTAGCAGGAAGTTTTGTTTATAGTCAGGATCTTTCAAAATTTAAACTTTATCGACCCGAAGAAAATGCCGCTAAAGAAATTAAAGAGGCAGTAAAGCAGGCGAAGGCGGAAGATAAGCATGTTTTTATTCAGGCGGGTGGCAATTGGTGTATCTGGTGCGCAAGGTTCAATGAGTTTATCACAACCGATAAAACCATTGATTCCATGATTGTGAAGAATTTTGTTGTTTATCATTTGAATTACAGTAAAGAAAATAAAAACAGCAAAATATTTAAGAAGTATGGCTATGCGCAACGCTTCGGTTTTCCGGTGTTTATGATTTTGGATGGCAAAGGAAAATTATTGCACATTCAAAATTCGGCCTATCTGGAAGAAGGAAAAGGATACAGCAAATCAAAAGTGATTGAGTTCTTATCAAACTGGAGTCCGGCAGCTATTGATCCGGCAAACTATAAAACAGAGTAATGAATCCTCATACAGCTACTTTTATCAAATTAGTGAAACATCCTGTAAAGTTCAGGATGTTTCTGTTTTTTAAGTTACCGGCTGCCTATATTTCGGGAGTGCGGGTAAGAGAGATAGATGAAAAGCATTGTATCACTTCTGTCCCTTTTAAATGGCTCTCCCAAAATCCTTTTCGCTCCACCTATTTCGCTTGTTTGAGTATGGCTGCCGAATTAAGTACCGGCGCACTCGCTATGGCACATTTATATAAAAGCAATCCGGCTATCAGTATGCTGGTGGTGAAAGTGGAGTCGGAATATTTTAAAAAAGCAATTGGCCGAACAAAATTTCTTTGCGAAGACGGGCAGCTATTTCAAAAGGCAGTAGAAGAAGCCATAGCTACCGGTGAAGCGGTAACGGTGAATGCCAAATCGGTGGGAAAAGATAGTGATGGTGCCACTGTTGCTGTTTTTACAATTACCTGGTCATTGAAAGCAAAATCCCGCAAATAAGAAATCTAACATTTCGGTTGTTTATCTTTACGCTCCACTATGAAACACAAATTTTTTTTCATTCTTTTTTTCCTATTTCATTGCCAGTTTGGTTTTTCGCAACAAGCAGATAGTCGGTTGCGTCAATGGTCCGATAAACATTCCATTGAAAAAGCCTGGCTTCATTTTGACCGGGATAATTATCTGGCAGGAGAAACAGCCTGGTTTAAAGCTTATTTATTTGCCGATTATCAACCTGACACTATCAGTACTTCTTTATATGTTGAACTTTTGCATCCCAACCTTTCTCTTATCAGCAGAAAGATTTTGCCCATACTGGATGGCAGAACCATGGGCCAGTTTGAGTTGCCAGATACCCTTAGTACCGGAAAATATTTTATAAGGGCATATACACCATCTATGCTGAATGCTGCGCCCGGGCAAGATGGAGCATTTATTTTTCAGAGATCAATTTTTGTATTTGGAAAAAAAACTGAACCGGCAAAACCGGCTAATGCAAATTCTTTGCGACTTGAGTTTTTCCCCGAAAGCGGAAATTTTGTATCAGGGGTTTTAAACACCATTGCTTTTAAAGCAAGCAATGAAGCAGGATTGCCGATTGTTGTAAATGGAAACATCCAGAATGATAAAGGAGAAACCGTTACAAGCTTTTCAACCTACCATGATGGTATGGGGATGATAGACCTCAAAGCCGAAAACGGCAGGAAATATTTTGCTGTATTGGAAAATAAATTTGCCGGACAACGATTTTCATTGCCCGAAGTAACAAACACCGGCATTGTTTTCAGAATCATTCCCGGTGGTCGTTCAAAGATTTTTGAGATAGAACAAAAGTCGGGCAATCCGGTTTTTAATGCTTCCTATATGATAGGGCAAATGCAGCATCGTGTTGTTTTCAGAAAAAATTTTGACAGTCTGAATGTCCTCGAAAATATTTCAGGAACATTTGATGTTTCAAAACTCGCTTCCGGAATATTACAGGTTACTGTTTTCAATAAAGATAATATGCCGCTGGCAGAAAGACTTTGTTTTGTAGATAACGGAGAATACAGGATGAAAGCGGAGATAAATAAAGACACCGTATCCTTTGCCGCCAGAGGTAAGAATGTATGGCGCTTCTCCTTCGCCGATTCTGTCGATGGTTCATTTTCTGTTGCGGTTACCGATCCTGAATATGATATGAGCAATGGAAGTAAGGATGGTATCGTTTCATCCTTACTCCTTACTTCAGATTTGAAAGGTTATGTACATAATCCGGCTTATTACTTTACACAGCAATCCGACTCAGTAGAAACAGCAATGGATCTGGTGATGATGTGCAATGGATGGCGACGTTTTAAATGGGAGGAGCTGGCAAAAGGAAATTCAACAACTACTTATCAGGATCCGGGATATATACAAGTGGCAGGAAGTATTTTTAAGTCGGGTACAAAAAAACTGTTTGTTTCTAAGCCTTTTCTGATATTTATTACAGGGCAAGATTCTACCAAGCAAATGCGAATGGGTGTTACAGATGCCTTTGGAAATTTCAAATTAGACTCAATGTTGTTTTTTGGAACTACCAGCATGTTGTTTAAAGACATAAGAGGCAAGAAAAGCGAGCCATTAGAAATAAAACTTGCCGGTGATACACTTACCAGAAGATTTCAACTCTCAAAGATTGATAAATCCATTTTTGTTGCCAGTGTAATGGCTGATGCTGTTCAAAACAACAAACTGGCTGTTGATTTGGAAGCAATCAACAAGGCGGAAGGCATTACACTGAGCGGCATTACACTTAAGTCCAAAAAGAAGACAGTACTAGAACAGCTTGAGGAAAAATATACCAGTGCTTTGTTTAGTGGAATGTCAGAACGTACCATTGACCTGGTCAATACCGATGAAAAGATAACACAGAACAATATTTTTGATTATTTGATGGGCAGGGTACCGGGGCTCAATATTTCAAATGATGGACCGGATTATAGTATTTATTATCGCCAAACGGCTTTATTAAGTTCAATGGGAGTGATGCCGATGACCTTGTATCTTGATGAAGTACCAACTGATGCCAGTTTTATTGCGGCCATACCAGCCGATCAGGTGGCGCTTGTAAAAGTGTTTAGCAATTTTGCCGGGGCCGATGGTAATGCACCTGGCGGTGTGCTTGCCATTTATACAAAGAAAGGGGCAGATATTTATAATTCAGTATCTCGTGGCGATATGATTAGATATCAGGGATATTCTGTGATCAAAGAATTTTATGCGCCGGATTATAGCGTTAAAAGCACCACGGTTTTGCAAGATGATAATCGGATTACGTTACTTTGGAAACCTGATATAAATGTGAAGGGAGTAAATCGGGTGGTTCCGGTCAGGTTTTATAACAATGATCGTAGTAAAAGTTTTAAAGTAGTAGTAGCAGGAATGACCATAAATGGAAAGCTACTCTATATTGAAAAAATTATTTCGCCTCAGGCGTTTTAAGTATGTTGAAGATTAATTCAAAATCATTTCTCTTGCATTTTCAAGAGCTGCTGCCGTTGGTTTTTCACCACTCAGCATTTTGGCTATAGCCGTGATGCGTTCATCTTCAGATAAGCGGCGAACGGCTGTTTTTACTTTATCGTTAATGATTTCTTTAAATACAAAAAGATGCGCATCGGCTTTGCCTGCTATTTGTGGCTGATGTGTTATACAAATCACCTGTCGCCGATTGGCAAGCTCTTTCATAATGATGGCTACCTGCCTGGCCGCTTCGCCCGATATGCCGGTATCTATTTCATCAAATATCAACGTTGGCAACTGTAGTTTTTTTGCTACCAGCGATTTTATACAAAGCATCAGCCTGCTTAACTCGCCACCGCTTGCTACTTTGCGTACTGGTTGATATTGGCCGCTACGGTTTGCATCAAATAAAAAATCTATTAGATCGGCGCCGGCAGGGCCGGGTGTTGTATTTTGTATCTCTACTTTCAGTTTGGCATTGGGCATACCTACTTGCAATAGTAGTTTGTTTACTTTTTCAGTAAGAGGTTTTATTTGCTTTTGCCTGCGTTCTGAAATATGTGCTGACAATAATTTTAATTCTTTTTCAAGCATCGCTACTTCTTTTTCTTTTTGCAAAATGGTATCATCTATTTGAAGTACAGCCTGTAGTTTTTCTTCAAGCTCGTTTTTGATTTTGATGAGTTCTTCAGTAGAACTAACGCCGTGTTTTTTTTGCAACTTGTAGCCCAGCGATAATCTTTCGTTCAGCTTTTCTATTTGTTGCGGATCGCTTTGAATGGCATCACTTATTTGAGAAATATCTCCGGTAATGTCTTTTAATTCTATTTGTGCCGATTGAAGTCTTTGCACAATTTGTGGAAGCCGGGGATGATATGCTGCATAATGATTCAGTTGATTGCAAATAGACTTTAATTGCTGCACCATGGGTGTTTCACTTTCTTCCAGTTGATATTGCACATCAGTCAGTACAGATTTTATGCTTTCGGCATGTGTGAGCAGTTTTAAATTTGCTTCAATATTTTCCAGCTCATTTTCTTTGAACCCGGCCTCATCCAGTTCGGTAAATTGAAAGCGGTGATAATCTGCTTCTCTGTCAAATTGTTGTTTTTGTTGCAGCAGGGCTGTTGTTTCTTTTTTTACTTCATTCCATTGGCGAAAGCATTCCTTATATTTTTCCAATGGTTGTGCATTGCCGGCCAGTGCGTCTATCACTTCTCTTTGAAAATCATTTTGTGTAAGTTCCAGTGTGTCAAATTGCTGATGCAGATCTACCAGCAAATGGCTAAGGCCATTCAGCTGTGAAAGTGTAACCGGTGTATCGTTTATGAAAGCTCTTGATTTTCCTGCCGCTGCTATCTCTCTTCTGATCACCAGTTCTTCATTACTATCCAAATCATTGGCAAGCAGAAAAGACGCAATTTCTTTTTTTGGATTTTGAAAAACGGCTTCCACTACACATTTTTTTGTCTTGTTCAATAATACGTCGGAGTCGGCTCTTTCGCCCAGTATCAATCCCATTGCACCCATAATGATGGATTTGCCGGCACCGGTTTCTCCGGTAAGTACATTGAGGCTTTTGGAAAAAGCAATTTCCAGATCTTCAATGATGGCATAATTCTGTATCGTAATTCGGCTGAGCAAAAGTTTACTAATAACCGGCAAGTTATATTTTACAACTGAATAAAAGAAAAGAGGCTGCATTTTTAGTACAGCCTCTTGATATTAATTTATAAAATTATTTATTTTATCTCAACACTCTTGTGCAAGTCTTCATCCACTAAAATTCGTCCACAGTTTTCGCAAATCATTATTTTCTTGTGTTGTTTTATCTCGCTTTGCTTTTGAGGGGGAATTGCATTGAAGCAACCGCCACAAGCATCTCGCTGTACCTGCACCACGGCCAGCCCATTACGATAATTCTTGCGTATTTTTTCATAACTGGTTAATAAGCGAGACTCTACATGCTCTCTTGCATCAGCAGCCAGTTTGTTGTAATGTTTTTCTTCTTTTTCATTAGATGCTATTATTTTTTCAAGCTCATTTTTTTTGGTGGCCAGTACACCTTCCTTTGCAGCTATGTTCTTTTTTGCTTTTTCAAGGGCTATCGCTTTTTCGCCTATTTCATCTGTTGCATCTTTTATATGCTTTTCCGCCAGCTTCATCTCAAGTTGCTGCATTTCAATTTCTTTATTGATGGCTTCAAACTCGCGGTTGTTTTTTACATCATTACTTTGCTTCTCGTATTTTTTAACAAGGGCTTCCGCTTCTTTAATAGCCAGTTTGCGTTGTTCAATAAATTCTGTTACGCCGTTTATTTCTTCTTCAATTCTGGTTTGGCGTGCATACAAACCCTGAATTTCATCTTCCAGGTCGGCAACTTCCATAGGCAGCTCCCCTTTCAAAATATGAATTTCATCTAATTTGCTTTCAATTTTCTGTAGATGTACGAGTGAACTTAATCTTTCCTGTACTGAAAATTCTTTTACTTGTGCCATTGATTACACTTTGTTTGAAGTTTGAGCTGAGATAGTCAACCGGGGCTTATAAAAAATAATGCACCGGGTTGGTTTTTACCTCAGTTTTAAGGACGGCAAAATTAGGGAATTTTTGGCCTAAAACATCGCTTAGATAGTCAATTGTAAACTGCTCACTTTCATAATGGCCTACATCTATTAATAAAAGCCGTTTGTCGGCATCAAAATACTCATGATATTTTAAATCGGCCGTTATATATGCCTGAGAATCAGAAGCTAATGCTTTGGCAATCAAAAAGCTACCGGCGCCGCCACAAATAGCAATTTTCTTGATTTTATTTCCCGTCAACCCTGTATGTTTTAGTACCGGCACATTGAAAACAGATTTTACTTTATTTAAAAATTCATTTTCATCCATTTCTTGGGGCAAATAACCTGTAATGCCCGATCCGGTTTCGGAGTGCTTATTGGCAACTGCAATTACTTCAAATGCTACTTCTTCATAAGGATGGGCCGTTTTCATAGCAGCCACTATCTGGTTTTCTAAATAGAAAGGAAAAATGATTTCAATTTTTATTTCATTTTCATTGTGTCGTTTTCCTATTTCACCTACATAAGGTTGCGTGCCGGTACCGGCTTTAAAAGTTCCTTCGCCTTTGGTATTAAAGCTACATTCACTATAGCCGCTTATTTGTCCGCCACCTGCATTGAAGATGGCTTGTCGCACTTCTTCTGCAGTAGCTTCCGGCACATAAGTATAAAGTTTCTTCAGCGTATGCTCTTTTGGCATTAATATCTCCAGATTTTTTAAATCAAAAAGCGAGGCTATTTTTCCATTAACACCCTGTAATACATTGTCAAGATTGGTATGAATCGCATAAATGGCAATATCGTTTTTAATGGCCGCTATAATCGTTCTTTCAACATAGTTTTTGCCATTTATTTTTTTTAATCCTGAAAACACAATAGGATGATGGGCAACGATCAGGTTACATTTTTTTTGAATGGCTTCGTTTACAACTTCTTCAGTAGCATCTAATGAGCAGAGGATGCCGGTACAAATAAAATCCGGGTTTCCGGTTATCAACCCTGCATTATCATAACTTTCCTGTAATGAAGGATGCGCAATGGTTTCTAAAAAACGGGTAATCTCTTTTATTTTCATTGGTTAAAGATACAAGCAAGGGGCTGATGTTTTTTGGTGAAATATGATTTGATATTTTTTGCAAAACTTTTATTGGTTGGTAACAAAGGCTTTAGTAACTTTTCACTCTATTCCCGCCCCTTAGACAGCCACCAAACCATTTATTAATATTGCCTGCCATGCTAAAAAGGTATTTAGGATTATCGCTGCTTGCTTTTCTGGTAATTACCGGATTAGCAGGAACCGTTCATAACACTGCTATCTCAAAGCCTGAACGTAAAACAGCATTGGGACTGTTGAAAGAATCCCGCAATGAAGTAATAAATAGTGTAAAAGACCTTTCGCTACACCAGTTGAACTTTAAATCAATAAAAGACCAAAATTCTGTTAAGCAAATCATTTTTCAAATTGCCGCAACTGAAAAAAATCTTTGGCAAACTTTTAAAAGTGCAATGGATGGTCAAGATACACCAGACAGAAGAAAAGAAATAAAATTATCTGATACACAGTTAATTCATCTGATAGAAAATGAGGAGGCTGATTTTAAAATGGGTACTACACAAAAAGAGGATTTCAATTCTTACAAATCAATACAAGAAGCACTGCAAAGTTTTAAATCGCTAAGAGCTGCACATATTAAATATATGAAATCATCAACTGAAGATTTGAGAAACCATGTAGTGGAAATGCCCTTCGGTTATATTGATTGTTATCAGCTTTGTCTGTTGATGGGCGCTTACAGTAATTATCTGGTCGAGAAGATTGAGAGACTTAAAACAGATCCCCGTTTTCCTAAATCATAAATTTTTCTTGGTTGAAAAATCTGGCTCCGCTGCTCCCGTAAGGGCTTCGGAGCATTCTTTTTATCCTTCTATATGAATGCTGAAAATAATCATGCGTGAACTGATACGGTCAAATACATTGGAGTATTTCAAATTTGCATCGCGGGAATGAATGTTTCTCAGTCCGTTACTTATTTTGATTTCTGGTGAAAAAATAAAGCTATCGAAAAAGAAATTGAAGCCGATTCCAAATTCGGGACCAAAATCGTATTTATCAATTTTTACCAGCTCCTCAGCTTTGCGTGCCCTTGCATTGGAAGCCATGTCAATATCAAATTTGAATCCCGCCATTGTATATACCCTGAAGTTTCCAATACGGTCACTTTGAAATTTTACCTGAAAAGGAAAACTTACTATTACGGATTCTACTTTTTTTGTGGCAGCAGAATCGCCGGTTATTAAATCAGGATATTTTAATTTATAAAAAATGCCACGCTCAATAAACATCAGTTGTGGGTTAAAGCGTAGTTGAAACCTGTCGGACAATCTACCCGTTGCCGATAGGCCTAATGCAAAACCACCGGAATTTACAGGTTCGGCTACCAGCACACTGTCGTATTGCAAAAATCTATCGTGCATGCTAGTATGAAAGCGAGCAAGATTTACACCCAGTGTTATTCCAAAATAATAAGGCTTAGCATCATGGTCTGCTTGATTCAGTTCTACTTTGCTGAAATTGGGATAGGTATATTGTGCAGTCAAAGCCTGGCTGCCATGTAAAGATGTAATCAATAAAAGGATGCGGATAAAATTCAACCTGGTTTTTTTCCGGAGTAAATGCAGCATATTCCTAAGCTTAACGGTTTAAAACGGGCATCTGCATACCCGGTTGATTGTAAAATTTTGATGAAGTCCTGACGTTCTGGGAATGCATTTGCCGAAGCTGTTAAATATCGGTATGCATCCTTATTTTGTCTGAACCAGCCCACTACTTTTGGTGCCACTATTCGCATATACAGGTTATAAAAAGACCTGACTGCTTTTAGCTTTGGTTTTGAGAATTCGAGAATTATGAGTTGGCCACCGGGCTTTAGCACTCTGCACATTTCCAAAAGACCGGATTCCAGATTTTCAAAGTTCCTTACTCCAAAAGCTACCATTACCGCATCAAACGAATTATTACCAAATTTTATTGCCGAAGAGTCGCCTTGTAAAAGGTTAATTTTTTGGGTAAGCCCTTCTTTTTCAATCTTTTTGAGCCCAACTTTCAGCATCCCGGCAGAAATATCAATTCCGGTAATTTTTTCGGGGTTTAAAATCTTGCAAGCCATAATAGCCATATCGCCTGTACCGGTAGCCACATCAAGTATTGAAGCGGGTTTGGCTTTCTTCAACATACTTATAGCCTTTTTTCGCCATCCAATATCAGTACGTGCTGATAAGACTCGGTTTAAAGTATCGTATTTGCCGGCAATATCATCAAACATTAATTCCACCTGCTCTTTTTTTGATTGTGCAGATTCTTGAAATGGAATAATATTATCGTGTGGTAATGAGGTAGCCATGGGGCTGCAAAGATAACCGTGTTTGCCGTTTGCTGTTTAAAGGTTTACTTCGCATTAGACAACAGAAATTGAAATGAATATTATAGCTGCCAACTATTTAATCAGCAGTGCTACCTATAAGCAATGTCCACCGCCTGATAAAGCGGAGTATGCATTTATTGGAAGAAGTAATGTGGGCAAGTCATCATTAATCAATATGATAACAGGTAGAACCGGCCTGGCAAAAACCTCAGCATCGCCGGGAAAAACACAACTCATCAATCATTTTGAAATTTTAACATCCGATAAAAGGAAGTGGTTTATAGTTGACCTGCCGGGCTATGGTTATGCTTCCGTTTCTCAAAAAGCAAGGAGAAACTGGGAGAATATGATTGAATCTTATATCAGAAAAAGGGAAAATCTTCGCTGTTTATTTGTGTTGATTGACAGCAGGCATGAGCCACAGGCAATTGATTTATCTTTTATCAATAAACTGGGGGAGTGGAATATTCCATTTGCAATTGTGTTTACCAAAACAGACAAAAATAAACCGGGCGCAACCATAAGAAATGTGGATGCTTTTTTAGATAAATTGAAGGAAACCTGGGAAGCACCTCCATTATTTTTTCTGACATCAGCCATAAAAGCTACCGGCAGAAAAGAAATATTGGGTTATGTAAGAGAGCTAAATTCAAGTTTTTCAAAGAGTTAAGAAAAATTAAGTAATATGGTAAATTTGCATTTCAGAATATTTTTCTATTTTTGGGTTCTTTAAGACCTGTACATGAGAAAGCTATTTTCAGAAAAAAATATTATTATCGTATTATTTGTTTCAGTTTTAATTTCCTTTTCATTGGCACAGGAAGACAGTAGAAAAATTCTTGATAATCCTGCAAATCAATCTACAAAAAGTGCAGAAGCTACATTTCAAAATAGCAAGGCTACATTGCAAGATTCTATTTTTAGAAAATAATTTGACCGATTAATTATTGTTTTTATGAGGAGAATCGTTTTTGCCACAGCATTTATTATGGCACCATTGCTTTTTCTTGCTCAATCAAATTCATCAAAAAATAGAGAAACCCGAATTTCAATTAACGATTCGGCTGCAAAAAAGATGATTCAATATAAAGACAGCGTTGTTGAAGAGTTGAAAAAAACAGAAACTTCATTTATTCCTATCGTGAATAATAATAACTATGAAGCTATTATTGAACTTCAAAAACGAAACAGGGAGAAACAGAAGAAAGCAGCTTTTATAAGAATTGGTATTGGTGTTTTTTTCCTGATGTTGTTGGTCTATAGCCTACTAAGAAGAAAGAAGAAGGCAAACAATGCTTGATTAGTAATATTTCTTGAGAGAAATTAATTCGGATTAATTCACAACTTTATTGGCACAACAACTGCTTGCAAAGGCCTCCGGTTTTGCTTTAAAAGCAAAACCCATCCCCAGTATATAGCCCATGGCTTCTTTTAATGCATCATTACTCTTAAACTGCGGATTTGTATTGATGTCGGCATGTACTTCCATATCCACATCATAAACAGTAAACAGATCACAGAGTTCGTAAGCAATCTCAATGCTTTTTGCAACTTCGGTCAACATTCTTTCTTTTATTGTAAAAGTCTGTTTTTTTTTTCGTTATGGATAAACATAAATCCGCCATGTCCTTCTCGCAAAAAAACAATAACCGTTGCAAACTCTGTGTCTTGTCCCTTAACTTGGGAGTCGGTACCAATACAAACCTTCAAATGATTACCGGCTGCTGCTTCTCTTTTGATTGCATTTTCAACTTCCTGAATAATGGGTAAAACAATAGGATCGCCATTAAATTTTCTCCAGCGCATAAAAAAAGGTTTTCCTAAATTACAGGAAAACCTTTAATACGCAAAAGAGGGTAGGGATTAAATTCTCCACGAAGGAGGAAAAAAAGTTTATTGACGTATAAATTTATCAACCCAAATGCCAGCGGCAGCATCATTAAACCGAATAATATACATACCGCCTGATACAATTCCCGGGGTTTGAATCAGGTTGGAGCCATTCACTAAGTTTCCTTGTTTAATGGCTTTGCCACTATAATCAAATATGCTGTAAGCATAATTTCCGGGGCTTTGAACTTCAATTTTAGAATCAGTTATAAAATTGCTGATGAGTTCAGGACGTGGATTGCTTCCTGTTTTCTTTAAGGTTACAATGTTTGAATAATATTGACGGCCATTATCAAATGTTACGTTCAATCTGTACTGAATAGTACCAAATGAAGTGGGTCTGTAATTATAATGACGCAGCGAAAGGTCAGCAGGATCGTTAAGCGTAGTAAAGTGTCGACCATCCGTTGAATATTCAAGTACCTGATGCGCTACTTGCTCATCGGCGTCAATTACCCAAGATAACTGGTGCAAATCGTTATTAATAGAACCTTTCAGCTCCAGACGACGCAGGGGTAAGGTACTGCCAAATGTGCCTTGTAAGGAATAGGAGCCAAGGCTTGCATAGTTGGGGGCATATATGTTGCCCCTGCCTTCTACTTTTAAGTAATAGGTTCCAGGATTGAGGCTTGTATCAATTACAGAACTTAGTAAAACGCCAGGATTGTAAACATTTAAGAGAATCTGTGAACTATTATATAAAGATACTTGCAAGTCAAGGTCAGATCCGGCATTGCCGGTACCTACATTATATGGAATAGCACTAAGTGTAAATCTTCCTGTGGTGTTTAAATTGAATTTAAACATATCCTGATCCGTATTTTGAGTTATGATTCCATCAGTAGTAAATTGATTATTAGTAAAAGTTATATTCGTTGCGCTAGCAAACGTAGCAGCATAATCGTCGGTTCTTAAGGAAAGTCCATTTTGCGTAATTATTTTATCTATATCATTTTGAATAGATGAGCAACCATAGGTGTTTGGCCCCAAATTCCATAAAGTCATGTTTTGATAATAGCCAACGCCCATAATAGGTGCCCAGCCAATCTCTCCCGAACCAGTTCCTGTATTATAATCTGATATTTTAACACAATTATTATCATAGACAGCCTGATGATAAAGCCATAAAGTGTGACCTGCTTCGTGAGAAACGGCTTCGGAAATTTGTTTAACATTATATCCTAATAAAGAAGAGAATACAAAGCAGGGTGTATTATCTACATCCCCAAAAGTACCTACAGTAGCTACACCACCTGCACCAGATCCATACCAATTGTAAGTAACTGTAATGATCACTCTCATTCTCTTATTAAATGGGGCAGCCCAGTACTTAGCAGAATCAGTAGTAATATTTAAGGCAAATGGGCGATAGTCTTCGGCCACCCTATTAAATATTTCTGTTATTTGAGATGAATTAAGTCCTGAGCCTGCACATGCAATAGGACTTCCAAAATTCCAGATTGTATTATCAAAAGTATGGCCGTCAAAGTCAAGAAACAATACTGCAGATGACTGAGGATAGCTGCTCATTATAGGTACCTGAGCTGAAGCTAACCGGGAACTGCTAACTACAATGAGTAGCAGTAAAAAACGTAAATAATTCTTCATAACAAGTCGGATTTTAATTTTTTCAATAGGGATTGGAGGATACGGAAAAAAACGGGCTCTTTATTTTTATTCGTTAATTATGTCGTAAAACCCTTTTTTTATGAATGCATAACCTGATGCTATCTTCTCTAATTCATAAGCATCACCATGGGTAAAACTTAGGATTCGGGCTTTATAACGTAATATACCCTGAGTGTCAAGAAATTTCCAGATGGTAAGTGTTGCTTCAGGATAATTTGTTGATTTGATCATAATACGGCGAAGGCTCCCATCTTCTCTATTTACTTCACTTAGTACTTTGCCTTGAAATGGTAAAGTATTGTTGTCTGATGATAATGATTTGGAGATAGTTTGGTCAGGTCTACTTGCAAGCAATTCATCAAGAATTGTTGTGCTTATTTTTATTTCATTTGGATAAGCATCAAAGAACCTTGGTTTATTATAATCAGGTTCACGGTAAGTGGCATTCTGTGCATTTACATTGAACGAAAAATAAAAATTTGCAATGATTGCAAAAAGGAAACAAATTCGTAGGTTTTTCATAAAAGTCATTTTAGAATATTGGACAAAATGAGCAATCGGGATTTTTTCGATTGCCGTTCTCATGGTTTGGACACCACAATATTTGTAATTAATATAATGGCTTGCAAAAAAGACGGTCAATAAATGGGAATATTAAGGGGTAATACCCTGCCTTATTCGTAGGTATGCAAGTATTGAATCGTAGTTATTCTAAGGAAGAAAGTCAGAATTGTCCGGTGCTAAGTAAAACCAAAGTGCAGGCTTCTATCGTTTCTATACCTTTTGATTTTGCCAATTTTACCAGTTCTTCATTCTCAGCTCCGGGATTAAAGATGATACGTACTGGATGTAGAGAGAGTAAGTATTCGTAGTAGTTTTTCTGATGCAGCG
>JAKIZK010000026.1 GCA_022708055.1 Bacteroidota bacterium | reverse complement strand
GCAATGGCAAGCATGTTGCGCTTGAAGTACCCGCCGGAAAAACAATGGATGAGCTTTGGGAGCTGGTAGAAACTTCAGAAAAAACAAAGAAGCATTGTATGATGCTTGAAAACTGTTGTTATGATTTTTTTGAACTGCTTACACTCAATATGGCAAGGCAGGGATTGTTTGGCGAACTGGTACATGTGGAAGGCGCCTACATTCATGATCTTACAAAAGACTGGACCTTTAATAAGAAAGCTTACGCCGATATGTGGCGACTGAAAGAAAATATAGGCCAAAACGGAAATTTATATCCTACACATGGTTTGGGTCCGGTGGCTCAATGTTTGGATATCAATAGAGGAGACAAATTTGACCACATGGTAAGTATGAGCAGCAATGATTTTACTATGAACAATATGGCTAAAGATCTGGCTGCAAAAGATGATTTCTTTAAAGAATATGTGGACAAGCCATATCGGGGAAATATGAATACCACCTTGATAAAAACAAATAAAGGAAAAACGGTAATGGTGCAGCACGACGTTTCATCATTGAGGCCGTATTCACGCATACATCTGGTGAGTGGTACTAAAGGCGCTGCACAAAAATGGCCCGGCCCCGAAAGAATTGCATTTGGCCACAGTTGGATAAAAAAAGAGGAGCTTGATAATCTTTATAAAAAATATTCTCCACCCATTGTAAACCACATTGGTGCCATAGCCAAAGAGGTAGGCGGTCATGGCGGTATGGATTTTATTATGGATTGGCGACTGATTGATTGTCTTCGCAATGGATTGCCTTTAGATCAGGATGTTTATGATGCTGCATCCTGGAGTTGTTTGTTCCCACTTAGTCAGCGTTCGGTAGCCAAAAAATCCAGAACAGTAGATATTCCGGATTTTACACGAGGAGCCTGGAAAACCAATAAGCCACACGATATGACATTGAACGGAGGTGCTACCACAAAGGTAAGAGATGTAAAACCTGAACTTAAAATGTAAGAATACTTATACCTGATTAAAATCAGGCAATGAAATACGGGCATTGTTTACTTTGCCAGTATGCGATACGAAAAAATATACAACAAAGGTCAGGCTCGACTTTTTAAGAGTAATTTTCTGGAAGCACTTACCAAAGCACATCCATTGGTAATATGGGGTATGTATCTGCCGGTAATCGGCTATATGTTATATCATGCTGCTGCCAACCTCAATTTTTCAACAAAAAAAATTCTTGTGCTTTTTCTTGCCGGTATGTTATTCTGGAGTTTTTTTGAGTATCTGGCACATCGTTTTCTTTTTCATTGGGAAGCCAAAAGCAAAAGAGCTCAAAAAATTGTTTATACTTTTCATGGCTGCCATCACCACTACCCTCGTGATACTACCCGGCTTTTTATGCCGCCCATTCCCAGTATCATCATTTCAGGTTCAGTTTTCGGCATTATGTTTCTTATTATGAAATACAATGCCTTTATGTTTTTCCCTGGTTTCCTATTGGGCTATTTGCTATATGGAAGTATTCATTATGCCATTCATGCATGGAATCCTCCATTTAAATGGATGAAACCACATTGGCGCAATCACCACTTGCATCATTATAAAGATGAAAACAAAGGCTTTGGCGTCAGCTCTACTTTATGGGATCATATATTTGGAACCATGTTTGACTTGAAGAATGAAAAAGAGGATAAAGAAAAAGTAAAAGAGATGATGTATGACAAAAAGTAGGTTTCCAATTTTTTATGTTTTTGTTGAACATTAACATTAAAAAAGAACAAATTAAAACATGACAAATAAAGTGGGAAGTGATTGTGGAAGATTTAGCATATTATATAAAGGAAAGCAGTAATTTTAGCCCGTCATCAAACCATTTTTCCCTGTTACTCAATACTTTACGATTTTAGTCGTTTGTTTTATTTTATGTAAAACGAAGGAAAAACAAAATTTCATTAATGAAAGCACTTACAGAGATAACCGATCCAGTTTATAAAGAGCCGAAGCATTTCAGTGCTTATGAAAAATTTTGGCTGAAATATATCAATGATAAAAGAGATCTTCCTTTTATTCATTTGCTCACAGCAATTCATATATTGGTAATACCTGCTGCCATTATTTTATATACACCCTTGCTGCAGGGTTGGTACTGGTGGCTTTTATATATCCCATATTTCTATGTATCGCAGATGTATTTTAAAGGCAGGTTTGGTTTGATGCTGCATTGCATTTGCCACCGCAAACCTTTTAAGAAAAAATACAATTGGTTGTTTGATTACATAATTTGGGTGGTTTGTCCTTTTTTCGGACACACACCGGAAACCTATTTTGCCCACCACATGGGTATGCATCATGTTGAAAATAATATGCTGGATGATGCCAGCAGCACCTTGCCGTATAAAAGAGACAGTTTAGGCGGATTTCTATCTTATGTAGGTCGTTTTTTAGTTTTAGGATTCGTTGATACATTTATGTATTTCTTCAGTCGTAAAAGAAAGAAATTTTACATGCGCCTTACAGCCGGCGAAATGGCTTTTTATCTTTTTTGTGTAGGTATGTGTTTTGTAAACTTTAAAGCCACTTTATTTGTTTTCATTATTCCTTTTGTATTTGCAAGAATAGTAATGATGCTGGGCAACTGGACACAACACGCCTTTGTAAATCTTGAGGATTTGGATGACAATACCATCAACTGCATCAATACAAAGTACAATAAGATGTGCTGGAACGATGGTTATCATGCGGTACACCATATCAGACCAGCATTGCACTATACTGAAATACCCGGTGAGTTTTTGAAAAACAAAGACAAATTTGCCGAGAAAAAAATTCTCACTTTTGACGGTATTCACTACCTGCATATTTTTATCTGGCTGATGACCAAACGTTACGATAAACTGGCAAAAAATTTAGTGAACGTAAACAATATGTTTGCCAATGAAGAAGAAGCTATTGCGCACATGAAAGAAAGAACCAGAAAGTATAAACTAACTGCTTAAAGAAAAGCCCGGCACAATGAGTCCGGGTTTTTCTTTATTACCATTTCTTTTCTTCTTTCTTCACACCTATGACGGGCAGCAGTTTCTCATGAATCAGTTGATTGAGTTTGCCCACATCATCCGTCATTATTTTTTTCAACTTATCCAATTGCGCATTAATCAATGGCTGTAATTCTGCATACGCATCTTTTGCCTGCATGCTAAGCCCCGCACTACCTGCAGCGGCTGCATTATAAATACTGCTGAGCTTATCGTCAAGCCTGATAGGAAAATTCAACACATCCTGGCTGCTTTTTGCCTTGGTCTGATGCAAGGCTTCTTCCACAGCAGTAAGTTGTTTATTGATGGTATCCATCTGCTGCTTCACTTCTTTTGGCATATCCTTTCCTACACGAGCGTTAAAATCATTCATTTGCTGTCTTAGCTCACGAATGTTTTTGATTGCTTTCATCATTTCTGAAAACTTATCTCGCATAGTTATCAATTGATTGAACTGCTCATCATATTCAGCTTGTGTGGCTTTATAATTAGGATCGGGTAAAACGGTAAAGGGAACTTCCACTGAATCTTTACCCGATTTAAAAAATGCGAAATAATTGCCGGGGGCAGCCTTGGGTCCGCTTATGGAGCCATTCCAAAGTATCAATCCATCCACTCGCTCAGCTTCAGGATAATTCATATCCCACTCAAACTGATTCATGCCTTTATTAATCTCAATTTTATTTTCAAGAGATGAAGTAGCGTATGTTTTAATAGTTTTTCTATTTCTATCCATGATGCGAATAGAAAGTTGTGTGCTGTCGTTGGCATCTTTCAAATAATAATTTATAACAACACCGTTTGGTGGATTTTGTCCTGTGTTGGGCGGAAGCGCCATGGGCATCATTCTTGCAAAACGACGGCCGCCGCCGGGCATACGATAGGCTGAATTCACACTAAATACATGAAGAGATTGGTTCAATACATCTGCACTTCTTTGTTGTATTGTAGTCAAATCATCTAATATATAAATGCTGCGACCCTGTGTGCCCACAATCAAATCATTATTTTTAATTGCCAGATCGGTGATGGGTGTTATCGGCATATTTAACTGAAATGATTTCCAATTGGCTCCATCATCATAAGAATTATACATGCCATACTCAGTACCTGCATATAATAGCCCCGGTCTTTTTCTATCGGCACGCAGGCAACGGGCAAAATGCATGGGGTCAATACCACTTGTGATTTGTTTCCATGTTTTGCCATAATCTTCTGTTTTGTAGATATACGATTTAAAATCATCCAGCTTATATCTTGTGCCTACAATATAAGCAGCGCCTTTTTTAAAAGGATCTACTTCAATACAATTCCACATCATCCATTTGGGGCAATCTTTGGGTGTTACGTTTTCCCAGTTTTTGCCACCATCCTTACTTACCGATACAATGCCATCATCACTGCCAGTCCATAACAAATCCTTTTCTACCCAACTTTCGGTTGCATAAAAAATGGTGCAGTAATATTCTACACTTGTATTATCCTGTGTGATGGGCCCGCCGCTGGACGCTTGTTTGCTTTTATCGTTGGTAGTAAGGTCGGGAGAAATCATTTGCCAGGATCTGCCTTCATCTTCTGAAGCAAAAAGATGATTGCCGGCAGCATAAAGTTTCTTGGGATTGTTGGGCGAAAAGAAAATGGGATAGTTCCATTGAAAACGATATTTAGCAACATCAGCGCCGGCGCCCATATTATCAATGGGCCAAACATTTATCATACGGCTTTCACCTGTTGTGTGATCTAATCTTTGCAGCATCCCCATATAATTTCCTCCATAAGTAATTTCGGGATTGAGCGGATCGGCAACTACATAACCGCTTTCACTGCCTGCTGCATTCTCCATATCCGATGCAGTAATACCAAATCCATAAGTTCTGCTCTTAATTCTGAAAGCGCCATTATCCTGCTGCCCGCCAAGTATGCGATACGGAAAAGCATTATCGGTACTGATGCGATATACCTGTACCGTTGGCTGATTCATCATGGTACTCCAGCTATTGCCACCATCAAAACTTACCTGCCCTCCGCCATCGTCGGCCACCACCATACGATTGCCATCTTCGGGATCAATCCATAAGTCGTGATGATCGCCATGCGGCGTGTTGATACTTTGAAAACTGCGACCCCCATCGGTGCTGCGCATAAAACCCACATTGGGACAATACACTTTGTTTTCATTCTTAGGATCTACATACACTTTTGTATAGTACCATGCCCGCTGGCGAATATTGTTATCGCTGCTGGTCAATGACCAAGTGTTGCCACCATCTGCACTCATATACAATCCACCTGTTTTATTTTCAATGATGGCATAAATTCTATCGGCATTAGAAGGAGCTACCGCTACACCCACTATGCCCCACACTCCTTTAGGTAATCCTTTACTCGCAGTAATATTTTTCCATGTCTCACCGCCATCTTCGCTTTTCCAAAGGCCACTGCCCTCACCTCCGCTTTCCAAACTATATGGCGTTCTGATCAATCGCCAGGTGCCGGCATAGAATACATTTGGATTTCCGGGTTCCATTACCAAATCGCTGCAGCCGGTTTGGTTGTTTACAAATAGTGTACGCTTCCAGGTCTTGCCACCATCAGTAGTTTTATAAACGCCTCTTTCTTCATTGGGGCCAAACAAATGACCCATCACAGCCACCCATACCACATCAGGATTGCGGGGGTGAATAACAATGCGAATGATATGACGGCCATCTTTCAACCCAATATTTTTCCAGCTCTTGCCGCCATCATCGCTGCGCCACATACCGCCCAGGCCTTCGCTTACATTTCCACGCATAGTATTTTCCCCTTCGCCCACATATACTACCGATTCATCGGAAGGGGCTACTGCAACAGCTCCTATGCTGCCGCCAAAATATTTGTCGGAAATATTTTTCCAGTTACTGCCGCCATCGGTCGTTTTCCAAACGCCACCGCCCGTAGCACCAAAATAAAAAGTATTGCGATGTTGATAACTGCCTGCCACGGCTGCGCTTCTGCCACCACGATAAGGGCCAATCATCCGATACTTTAGGTTTTTATACATTACCTCATCAGTATTGTCAACCGGAGTCGGTTTATCAATAGTGCTTTTTTTATTTTTTTGCGCCGATGCAAAAAAGCAGATGGCCAGAAAGGCCGGAAGAAAAAAATGTTTCATACAGTTAGTTGTTTTGATGCTGCTTTGAAGGTAAACAATTCGCTGAAATGAAGATTTGGCGGGGGTGGAAATTATTTGAGTGGTAAGTGGGATGGGAAATTGATTCGCATTTTAAAAAGCTGTATTTACGAAATCAATTATTATTATATCCAATACTGTTGGATAGTGAACCAATCAGATATCCTTTATTATATTCAAAAAATCTTCCAACTTATATGCTCCGTCAACTGTCCGCCTTTCGTAAACCATGAAGTAACGATAATTATTTCCTGCTTTACTTGCCCAAAGTCTGCCAAGTCTTATTTTTTGTTCTGCGTCTAAATGGTCGCCTTTTGTCTCAAGTAAAATTGTCTTACCGCTTTTTGTTTGAATAATGAAGTCGGGATAATGATTTACAAAGCCGTTTATTCTAAAACCTTTTCTTTCAATGTTCCTTGTCCAGAATGCAATGTTGTCATGTTACCAATTTCATTGATTACACGTCCTTCAAAGCCATTCATGCTTCCTTCTTTCCCGTAAAGCGATTTTGTGATGTCTTTCGCAGAGTCGCCCGGTGAAATGCTGTAACGAAGAAGGTCGTTGATTACTTGTTGTTGATATGTTTAAATTACAATTTACTTTTCAAAAATAAATGATTGCGGAAGCATGAGCAGAAACGTTATAGACTTTTCATAATCCAAGGCTTCGTAAAACAGACCCAGTCTTGCCAGGTTTTTATAATAATCATTTACATGTGTGTAATAGTTTTTTTCCGACTTAATATACCATGCTCTTTCACCCAGTTTTTCAACTAAAAACCACTTTTCTAATAGTCTTGAAATTCTACCATTGCCATCCGAGAACGGATGAATGTTTACAAAAGCCAAATGTATAAATGCCGCATAGTAAAATACCTCATCTAAACTTAAATTTTGTTTTAAAAGCGATTCTATTTCACGCCACAGTTGCTTGTATTGGCGGTTTACTATGGCTTTTGGTGCCGCCTCATATTGTATTCTGCCAGTGTTGTGCTCCATTACCAGCATCTCTGTTTTTCGCAATGAGCCTTGCTCCACTTTGGGAACTAAATGTGCCGCAATTAGTTTGTGTGCTTCCAGAAAGTTGGCCTGGTTCAGTTTATTTTCTTTAGCAAACAGATAGCCATTGTACAAATCATTGGGCTTTTCAGTAAGCTCTGGCAGGTATTCAATGTTCAACATCTTATGCTTCACATAGCTGTCCAACTCCATTTGTTCGCCTTCAATTTTGGAAGAAGACATTACTGAAACGGAAGTATAAAAAGTAAAGCTGTGCGGCTCTAGCTTGAATTGCTCAATAGCAGCAAATTCCTTTTGAATATCTATGTCAAGCATAGATTTCCATGTTTTGAAATATTCCGATTTTACTAGTTTTTCCATATTTAAAATCTTGCTATATCTCTATGAGTATCTTTCGAAGTGTCTTTCATAACTCCTAATCCATAACTATATTTCCGCTCCGATACTTTATACGGAACATCCAAATGATGATTAATAACTTTATCTTTTCCTATCCAGTGTAATGTTGGCATATCTTAATTCAATCGTTTCTTTATTTCTTCAAACCGGTTGTTTACAAATATTATTTTTCAAAATCTAGTATGTCAGTTCTTTGAAAGATATGGCCACTAGTTATTTGCAAGTACCAAAATTTTTAAATGATAGACGAACTATTTTCAATATTCAATATATTTTTTGAAAAATACGACATTTTGATAATTCCACTTTTAGAAAAGTTGGTTTAACCCTAATATTATGAATGGAATCGTAAAAAAATATCTAAGCAAATGAATAATCAGACGATGAGAAGCTGAACTAAGATGCTGTGCATTGGAATTCACACTTTTTGATGTCAGATGCAGCAACATCGTAAAGCATAAAAACTATTTCTTACTACACAAAAAAACTCACCCTTCATCTATCTTTACCAAAACTTAGAGCCATGTCTTCTTCCTCCATTAGCGGCAATCTGGCAGATGTGCATTTGCAAAAGATATATGCTGCTACCATAACTGTTGAAAACGGGATCATTACAGCGATTGAAAAAACTAGCGATGAAGCTGATCCGTCATCAGACTTTATGCTTCCCGGTTTTATAGACAGTCATGTGCATATTGAAAGTTCAATGCTGGTGCCATCTGAGTTTGCAAGAATGGCCGTAGTGCATGGCACGGTAGCCACCATCAGCGATCCGCATGAGATAGCCAATGTGTGCGGCATGGAGGGTGTGGAGTTTATGATTGAAAATGGCAAAACCGTGCCTTTCAAATTCAATTTCGGCGCACCCAGTTGTGTGCCCGCCACCGTGTTTGAAACCGCAGGGGCCACATTGGATGTAAAGGATGTAACCAACCTGCTAAAGCGAAAAGAAATAAAATACCTGAGCGAGATGATGAATTTTCCCGGGGTGTTGTTTAAAGACAAATCGGTGATGCAAAAGATAGCGGCAGCACATCAGCAAAATAAGCCTGTAGATGGCCATGCACCCGGACTGCGAGGCGAGCAAGCAAAACAATACATTGAAGCCGGCATCAGTACCGACCATGAATGTTTTACTTACGAAGAAGCATTGGAGAAACTTCAATACGGAATGAAAATCATCATCAGAGAAGGAAGTGCAGCTAAAAACTTTGAAGCGTTGATTGAATTATTAAACGACTGGCCGGAGATGATGATGTTTTGCAGCGATGATAAACACCCTGATAGTTTGGTGCTGGGGCATATCAATCAACTTTGTGCACGGGCGGTGGCAAAGGGGATTGATCTTTTTAAAGTATTGAAAGCCGCCTGTGTCAATCCTGTAATGCATTATAAATTAGACGTAGGCCTATTGCGAAAAGGCGATGCGGCAGATTTTATTGTAGTGAAGGATTTGAAAAAATTTGAAGTTGTAAAAACATATATCAACGGCGTTCTTGTTGCTGAAGAAGGGCGTTCGTTGATCAAAACATCTCGTTCTGAAATCATAAACAATTTTTCTTGCAGCAAAAAAAGTGCAGCCGATTTTGCCCTGCCCTGGAATGGCAAAAATGAAAACCCTGTTATTGAAGCATTAGATGGCCAGCTTATAACCAACAAACTATCAGTAAAACCAAAAGTGGTCGACAATTATATTGTAAGCGATGTGGCAAATGATATTTTAAAGATAGCGGTGGTGAACAGATATCAGTCTGCACCGGTGGCGTCCTCATTGATTAAAAACTTTGGATTAAAAAAAGGCGCTATCGCATCATCGGTTGCACACGACAGCCACAATATAGTAGCTGTAGGTGTAGATGATGAAAGCATTTGCCATGCGGTGAACCTCGTTATTGAGCACAAAGGCGGCATCAGTTGCGTGTGCCCAGCAGCACCCAATGGTAGCTGGACGGAAATGGCATTGCCCTTGCCTGTAGCCGGATTGATGAGTAATGAAGATGGCTATATGATAGCAGCACAATATGAGCAACTGGATCGTATGGCCAAAGTAGAGCTGGGCGCTACACTTGCCTCGCCGTACATGACTTTATCGTTCATGGCGCTGTTAGTAATTCCGCATTTGAAACTGAGCGACAAGGGACTGTTTGACGGCGATCGTTTTGAGTTTGTACAGCCGTAGATTTACCTGTTATAGTTTTCACATTCTCTTAATAAGTAAAATAAAGTTTTCTGCATCTTACTAGCGTGAACAACATTGAAGCCCTGTGGTATGGCCTGTGAACATGAAAAGGGCAACACTAAAATGCCACACCATGAAGCAGATACTACACATTTCAGCCGCAATTGATCAACCCGATTTGGTACAAAACCTTGTAGAACGGCTTGCCTATCGCCGCTACGACATTGGCTATGGCAATGAAAAAATGCCCGAAGGCTGGAAGGCATTGGAAACCTCAAGCACAGAAGCCTATGTAAGCGGTACGCTGGGAATTGATGCTGCCAAAAACGAACACATCAATATGCCATTTATTTCCTGCTTTAATTTTACCTGCATTAAAGGTAGCGGCGATCCTTATCAATTAATATGGAGCAGCTCGCTGAACTAAAAGAGCATACTATAAAAATCATGAGATCGTAAGTTGCTTTTTTTACATGAGAGTTGAAAAATGCACGAAAAAAAAAGATGCCATTGGCACTACTGTTGAACTGAGCGTAGCAAGGGACGATGCCCAATGAAACTGCAGCCGGTAACAAAAAAAATATTTTGCCCAATCCGTTGGCCGAAGATTTACTGCTGTTTACCGATAAATTTATTACTCATACCCATTTCTGCTTTTCTCCTCTTAATTTCCATTTTAGATTTGTTTAAAATTTAAAAGCAATGAATGACAGTAATAACCGGAGCGAGGAAAGAAGAAACCGACGTGAAGAAGCTCGTGAAAGGTGGAGAGCAAAATTTGAAGCGAGGTTTCAGGATATGGAATCGGGCGAATATCATCGCAGAGGCAGAATGTGGACGGGTATTTTTATTTTGCTGATAGGAGTAGCCGTGTTGATTGACAGAACCAGTACCGGGCTTCCCGAATGGCTGATCAGCTGGCAAACCTTTCTAATTGCCCTGGGATTATTTATCGGAATCAAACATCAGTTTCGCAACGTGGCCTGGTTGGTGTTGATATTGGTAGGCGGTGCCTTTTTGCTGCCCGAGATAAATCCCGAATTGAATTTTCGTCCTTATATATGGCCAACGGTGCTCATTGTTGTAGGCGCCTTCATCATCTTCAGACCCAGAAATGATTTTTGGGAAGGCAAATGTAGCAGACCCGAAAAAAAAAATGGCAAAACTCCTGATATAGAAGATGCAAAAATTGTAGATGAAACCAGCTTTTCCAAAGATGATTTTGTACATGCTACTTCTGTTTTTGGCGGTGTAAAGAAAAATATTATTTCTAAAAATTTTAAGGGTGGCGATCTGGTAAATATTTTTGGAGGCTCGGAGCTGGATCTTTCACGCAGCGATATAAATGGTGTGGCCACCATTGAGGTTACCAATATTTTTGGGGGCGCCAAATTAATCGTTCCATCCGACTGGTCAGTAAAGTCGGATGCGGCTGTCATCTTTGGTGGTATTGATGATAAAAGACATATACCTAATGACCCTGCCGCTACCAACAAAACTCTATTGATAAAAGGTACTGTTATTTTTGGCGGCGTGGACATTAAGAGTTACTAAAGAAAAATCAAAAACCTAAACCAACATAATATGAACTGGTATATTGCAAAGATTGTATATCGCATTGTATGTGGCGATGGCAATCATACAGCACAGTTTGATGAACAACTACGATTAATAAAAGCAGATAAACCTGAAGAAGCATTGCTAAAAGCGCAGCTACTGGGCAGCAGAGAAGAAGAAACATTTTATAACTGCAACCAACAGCTTGTAAAATGGCAATTTGTAAACGTAAGCGAGTTGCAAAGGCTTTCGGACATCGTTGATGGTGCCGAGCTTTACTCACGGGTAGAAGAAAAAGACAATGGCGATAGCTATGAGCTGCTCGTACACGAAAAAGCATCAAGATTAGAAAAAATGAGTCTGTCAGAAATTTTAGCAACTGCATAATGGCTTCATCCCCTTTAGCATCGGCACGATTTCGTACCTTCTTTTTACTGGTATGGCTGGTAATCATAATAGACCAAGCGGTCGTGTTATATTGGTTTGGCTTACCTGCACCAGTAGCAATCATTGACAGTGTAATCAGTAAATGTTTTTTACTGCTGGCTTCATTAGCCATTATCAATATGCTGCGGTTTTATATGCCGCGAAGGGAAAATTATATACACTTGTTGTCTTGGGTTTTATTCTTTACGATACTGATTGCACTGCTGGAAGGCTGGGTGTTGAATGTTGTATTTGGAAATGAAGCAGGTTACAGCCAGTTTTTGCATCATTCGCTGGCGGTAAGAGTAAGCTTGGATTTCTTATTGCTTTCGTGCTTGATTTTATTTACAGTTTTATGGTTTCATCAAAAAGAACAACAGCTACAAGAAGAACGAAAAGATGATGCAGAACGCATGGCCAAGGAAGCAGAATTGTTTAAACTGCGACAGCAATTGCAGCCTCATTTTTTATTCAACAGTTTAAATTCAATAAATGCACTAATAGGAAGCCGACCTGATGAAGCCAGAAAAATGGTACAGCAGTTATCCGACTTTTTAAGAGGAACCATAAAAAAAGAAGAAACACAATGGGTAACGCTACAGGAAGAAATGCAATACCTGCAACTATATCTGGATATTGAAAAAGTAAGATTCGGCAACCGGCTAAGTACAGCAATAGAAATAGGAGAAAATGTTTCTGAAATGAAACTGCCCGCATTAATACTACAACCTATTGTAGAAAATGCAATAAAATTTGGGTTGTACGACACCACCGGCGATACGATCATAAAAATAATTGCTAGCAAAGATGAGAATCATCTTGTGATAACTGTTTTGAACCCTTACGACCCTGAAACTGCAACGCCGCAGATGGGTACCGGCTTTGGATTAAAATCGGTACAAAGAAGATTATATCTGCTATTTGCCAGAAATGATTTGTTGCAAACCGTAGGCAAAGAAAATACCTTTACAACTATGGTAAAGATTCCTCAAAATATATCAACCGAAAAAATTAAAGATAAGCAATGAGTAAAGTAATCATCATAGACGATGAGTCGTTGGCAAGAAGTATTGTAAAAGAGTATGTACAAAAACATACGGAACTGGAACTGGTTGCCGAGTGCGGAGATGGATTTGAGGGTGTAAAAGCCATACAACAACACCAGCCTGATTTAATATTTCTTGACATACAAATGCCCAAGATTAATGGATTTGAAATGTTGGAACTAATTGAAGAACCACCGGCCGTTATTTTTACCACAGCTTTTGATGAGTATGCAATAAAAGCATTTGAGTCGCATGCTGTAGATTATTTATTAAAACCATTTGATCAGATTCGCTTTGACAAAGCATTGGCCAAATGGCAAGAGCAAAAAGAGAAACACACTGAAAAAAATACCAAAGAATTATTGGATTCTGTTTCTCAATCTCCATCACAAAGCCAGCGAATTGTAATAAAGGATGGAAGTAAAATAAAAATCATTCCGGTACAAGATGTTTTGTACCTCGAGGCAGCTGATGATTATGTAAAAGTGCATACCAAGGAAGGTTATTTTTTGAAGAATAAAACCATGGGGCATTTTGAAAAAACGCTTCCGGAAAATCTGTTTGCACGCAGTCATCGTTCTTACATCATCAACATCACACAAATTACCCGTATTGATGCTTATGAAAAAGACGGACATGTGGCTGTACTGCGTACAGGTGCAAAAGTGCCGGTAAGCCGTAGTGGCTATGGAAAATTGAAAGAAGTGCTGGGGTTGTAAAGAAGGAACAAAATTTTTAATGCGCCTGTCTTCTTTTTATAATTCCTCCCGATGCTTCTTTGATAGTACTGGCAAATACAAAAGCTTTGGGGTCCACTTCATAAACAAGATTTTTCAGTTTGCGTAATTCCAATCTGGTTATGACGGTGAAAATGATATCGCACTCGGTACTTACTTCATACTTACCCGGAAGAAATCCACGTTCACCCTTATAAACCGTAATGCCTCTGCCCAGTTTATTCACCAACTGATATTTTATTGCTTCACTATTTCCTGACACAATGGTAACACCTGTATAAGCCTGGAGGCCTTCTACCACATAATCAATACAACGGGTGGCCGTAAAATAGGTAAGTATTGAATAGAGTGCCGTTTCTACACCAAAGCGAAATCCTGCTATTGTAAAAATAATAATATTGATACCCAGAATAATTTCGGTAATGGTAAATGATGTTTTCTTTAAAGTATAAACTGCCAGCACTTCAATACTATCGAGTGCAGCACCCGTGCGCATCAACAAACCAATACCAATGCCCAAAAAGGCTCCACCAAATACAGAAATGAGTAGCTTGTCGGTTGTGGTGGGATAATCCGGAATTAATAATAATGCAATACCCAATAAAACAACACTCAGAATGGTACGCAATGCAAATCGTTGTCCAATACTGAAATAACTAACAGCAATCAAAGGAAGGTTGAGTAATAAAATAACCAACCCGAGATTATAACCATAAGACTCATGTACCAGCAATGAGATGCCCGTAATGCCGCCATCAAAAAAATGATTGGGAACTAAAAATAGTTTTAATGCCACGCCGGCAATGGTAACGCCAATAATGGTAAGCAATAAATCCTGTAAAAGTTGTTGGGTAGAATTTTCGTGTTGATGAATCAAAGACTTACTGATTTGAGCATTCAGGTCATTCTCAATTTCAATCTTTACAGGGTCTAATTCCGTCTGAGCAGATTTGGTAAAAAAATGCTGAGCAGATAAGAATTCAAGTTGCATCAGCGGCCATTCAGCTTCTGATTTTATAAGTCCTCTTTGTTTAAATTCCTTGTAGAGGTTATTTGCATTTTCGGCATAGCCGGCCTTTCCTTGAAAATACAAGTCGGCATCGCAAAGAATTTGTCCTAGCAAATCAGCAGGTGTTTGCGGCAATCGTGTAGCCATAATGGTTCTGCAAATTTGCTCTACCTGAATATCTGAATATTCATAAGCGGGTAAATACTTATGAGCCCAGATGCAGGAAATTTCTTCATGTCCATCAGCTTGTTGCAGAAAACCAGCATCATGAAATAAAGCTGCGGTTTGTAATATTATTAAATCGCTACCGCTTACGCCTTCCGTTTTTGCAATATGCGTAGCTGCAGTTATCACTTTCTTTGTATGCTCAGCATTGTGATAAGTATAACATGCAGGAATTTCATTTTCCAAACGGGGCATCAAAAAATTATAGACCTGCTGGTATTGCATATTGGAAAAATAATTTTTAGTCTAATACTTCATAAACCATAACCGGAGTGGTTTTATTTTTTAAAACCGCCTCGCCTACTTGTCTGCAATTAAAAGATTCTTTGATAATATGATATGAAGACTCGCTGATGATAATTTGATTTTCCTTAGCTGTAGCCTGTAATCTTTGTGCCGTATTGACGGTATCGCCAATTACGGTATAGTCTAATCGCTTCAGCGTAGCGCTTCCAATATTACCTGAAATCATTTCACCGCTATTAATGCCTATAGAAACGGTTGGTCGATAAGCATCGGTAACAGGAAGTTCATTAATTCTCATTCTTACTGCCAGACAGGCATCAACAGCTCTATCCAAATGATAATCGCCGCGGAAAACAGCCATCACCGCATCGCCAATAAATTTATCTACAAAACCACCCTGCGCAATAATTTCTTTTACCATCAAATCAAAATAGCTATTCAATAGACTTACTACTTTGTCAGGCTGTTCGGTTTCGCTGATGCGTGTAAAACCACAAATGTCGATAAAAGCAACGGTAGCTGTTACGGTTTCATTGGCCATAATTGAATTTTCAAACTCACGACTGCCCATAAAGTTCAACACCGTTTCGTCAACATACATTTTCAAAATATTATTTTCTTTAATTGCCTTCATCGTCTCCTTCATCTGGTGTACCTGCTTCAGCGTTTTTTGCATAGTAATTTCCAAGTCATCAAAATTTACCGGCTTTGTAATAAAGTCAAATGCCCCTCTGTTCATAGCCATGCGAATATTATCAATATCGCCATAAGCAGAAACAATGACTGCCTTTAGTAAACCATGCTGATCACTAATTTTTGAAAGCAAGGTAAGCCCATCCATTTCGGGCATATTAATATCGCTGAGCACCATGTCCACGTCATGGTGCTGTTCCAATTGTTCCAAAGCTTTTACACCATTCATGGCAAACAAAAATTCATAATCCTTTTCACGGATTTTTTGTCTGAATTTTTGTTTGATGAGTGTTTCCAGATCGGCTTCATCATCAACAACTAAAATCTTTGCCATTAGTGAATTGCTTTAAGTTTTTCTTTTAATGAAGGAAAATCGACCGGCTTCGTCAAAAAATCATCAGCACCTAATTTCATGGACGCTTCATGATTTTCTGCATCGCCGTAGGCTGTAATCATCATCACTACAGGAGGCGGCGTTTTGTGTTTTTCTTTAATCTGACGAAGCAATTCTAAGCCACTCATGCCGGGCATATTGATATCCGATAAAATTAATACGGCTTCATGGTCGTGTGTAGTAAGAAATTGGAGTGCTTCCTCGCCTGAAAAGGCAAAAGCAAAATCCATTTCGGCGGATTTTATTTCTTTTCGGAATCGTTGTTCAAAAAGCGTTTGTACATCTTTTTCATCATCAACTACTAAGATTTTCATGGTGGTTTTGTTTACAGGTGTTGAAAATACAAATTAATAAGATAAAATAATGCTGGAATAGCAAAATTCATTTTCTCTTGCTATGGACTGATGTCCATAGCTCCAATATAAAACCGTGGCTACGCCACTTGTGCACTAAAACAATAAGCTTCCGCTTTTACTCCAGAGCCATAGGCTCGGTTCTATCTTTTCACTCCGGAATTTATTCCGGGGTAAATAAATTATTCGCCAATCGTTCATTTTCTCTTGCTATGGACTGAAGTCCATAGCTCCAATATCAAACCGTGGCTATGCCACTTGTGCACTAAAACAATTCTAGTTCTTTTTGCTCCAGAGCCATTGGCTCGAGTTTATCTTATTAGGTTGGACTTCAGTCCAGCCTAATAAAGGCTACGCCACTTGTGCACTAAAACAATACGCTTCCACTTTTACACCAGAGCCCAACGTTCGGTTCTATCTTTTCACTCCGGAATTTATTCCGGGGTAATTAAAAGCAGCAGCCTGCCTGAGTGCCAGCGGCACGAAACATTTTATTGCACAGATAAAAAAATCACAAACTCACTTCCTCCACCCTCCTTCGTTTCTACCTTCAACTCCCCACTATGTCCTTTTGTTACTATATCATAGCTCAAACTCAATCCTAATCCTGTTCCACTTCCGGTAGGCTTTGTTGTAAAAAATGGCTGAAATATTTTATCTATTACTTTTTGAGAAATACCAGTACCATTGTCCTTAACCTTAATCTCAACCTTTTCGTTTTCTTTTCTTGTACTCACTATCACCGTTGGTTCGTAGCCCGGTTCATTTAGCTTCTTTCTTTCACTCACTGCATAGAATGCATTATTGATCAAATTCAGAATTACCCTGCCCATTTCCTGTGGCACTACATTTATTTTTGGAAGCGAAGGATCAAAATTGGTTTCAAACTTTGCATTGAAGCTTTTGTCTTTGGCTCTTAGGCCATGATAACTCAATCTTAAATATTCATCACACAAAGCATTGATGTCAATAAGTTCTTTTTGCCCGCTACTTTTTCTGGAATGTTGCAACATGCCTTTTACAATAGCATCGGCTCGTTTACCATGATAGTTTATTTTTTCTTCATTAGATATTATATCATCCGCAATCTCGTTGGCAGATTGCAAGTTGCCGTTTGCCAGTTCAGTCTTCATTTCTTCAACCAATTCCTTATTTAATTCCGAAAAATTATTGATGAAATTCAAAGGGTTCTGAATTTCATGAGCTATGCCGGCGGTAAGCTCGCCAAGGCTGGCCATTTTTTCGGACTGGATGAGTTGGGATTGTGTCGCTTTTAAACTCTCCAGCGATTGTTGCAATTCGGCGGTTCGTTCAGTAACCTGTTTCTCCAATTCCACTTTTTGCCTGGCGATAAGTTCACTTCTCTCTATTTCTATTTCTCTGGCAAGCCTTTCTTTTTCAAAAGCCTGATTGGCATTTTCGCTTTGCAACAATCCATAGCGTTTTACAAGTACTTTTACAAAGCAGAGCAACAGCCAACAAAGACAGATCATTTCGATAAGCCGAAAGTTCTTCATAAATCCCGGAGAGACATCCAACCATTTACCAAAAATAGTTTCATCGCCTAGAAAAGTGGAAATAATATACAAGCATATCAAAGGCAACAACCCCAACGCAATCAACCGGAAAGAACTATTTTGGTTTCGTAGAAACAAAAAAGATGTGATGATTAGTAGCAACGGGATAATTAAAAAAGCAATGAGGGGAGGTGCAATAAAAAATTCATTAAACTTGTTGCTTTGTAAAACAAGGGGAAATAACTGCGAAAGTGTAGCTACAATATTTAATATACCAACAATGAAAAGTGCTTTGTCAAATTTTGGATAACGCTTCTTGATTTCAAAAAAAGAACGAACAAACTGAATCAGAAAAAAGGGGATAAATGCCCATGCCAAACCAATATAATTTACATACCTGCTTAAATCTTGCCTAAACCATTGTGTATAGCTGCCTGCAATGTTATAAAACCGGTTAATACCCAGAAAAAATACAAATAAGGCAAAGTACAGATATACTTTTTCCCGGACTACCCGGTAAAAAAACAGGCTAATAAAAAGTGAAATGAGGATCATTCCAATGATAAAGGCTTCCTGCACTTCCGAAGGAGCAAAATAAGTTTCTCTATTATCCACATAGTCAATATAATTTGACTTTATCAACTGCTCTGTATTAAACAAGCGAATACTAGTTTTGGAAATACCTTTAAGTTTTCTGTACCGCCTGTCGTAAATGGTTATTTCTTCACCCGGTGCAAGTTTTAATGATATAGCGCCGGCCCATTCTGCTGATTTTAGTCCATCCTTTTCATCCCATTTTCTAAGCCAACCGCTACGATAATGTTCTATGTTACCATTGCTTCTTATTGCATACACATCAAATTCATCAACCGGGGAACTGAGCGAAAATGAATAAGTAGTTGCCATTGTATTCTTCAACCTATAACGCTGCCAATGGGTATGCACATCATCTGCAGTTGATTTGTCATCGGAAACAATTTGTATATGAAACTTTTCAGACAAAGGGTTGTTCCTCACTTCATCAAAAGTCCATTTACCTACAGTGTCTTCCAGCTTTTGCCAATATTTGCTGTCTAACACTTGAATTTTAGCAGTGTCGGATTTAATTTCAAATACAGGAGGCAAGCCTGCCTGGCTAAATCCGTTTAAAAAAAACAATAGACCAATAATTGCTGCGATTAATTTCCTTTGCATAACTACAATTATGAAATGGGTAATTTGATTTGAAAATTGGTGCCCGTTCCTTCCTTCGTTTCCACCGTCAACGCTCCACCATGTCCCTTCGTAACTATATCATACGCCAAACTCAGTCCCAATCCTGTTCCGCTCCCTGTTGGCTTGGTAGTAAAAAAAGGTTGAAAGATTTTGTCTTTTATTTTTTCAGGAATACCATTGCCATTATCTCTTACACTTATTAAAATATTAGTTCCATCTTTCTTAGTGCTTACCCAAACAGTTGGAATTTTACTGCTGTCAGGTCCTAAAAGCCCTCCTTCGGAGGGTTGGGAGGCCGCATAAAAAGCATTATTAATTAAATTCAAAATTACTCTGCCCATGTCCTGCGGAACGATGTTTATTTTTTCTATCCTACTATCAAATTCAGTTTTAAACTCAGCATTAAAACTTTTATCCTTTGCTCTCAATCCATGATACGCTAATCTCACATATTCATCGCACAAAGCATTGATGTCTGTCATTTCTTTTTGTCCCGTACTTGTTCTTGAGTGTTGCAGCATCCCTTTTACAATATCACCTGCCCGCTGACCATGATGATTTATTTTTACCAAATTCTGAATTACATCATTCATTATATCCTTTGCATCTTCTGTGTCGCCTTTATCCATTTCATCTTTCATCTCTGCAAGCAATTCTTTGTTTACTTCAGAAAAATTATTGACAAAGTTCAACGGATTCTGAATTTCATGTGCAATGCCAGCGGTGAGCTCGCCAAGGCTTGCCATTTTTTCGGATTGGATGAGTTGGGATTGGGTGGATTTTAATTCAGATAAAGTTTTCTCCAAAACAGTATTAGATTTTTGCTTTTGCCGATTGTTGCGATATAGAATAATAGCTATCAATAAAAAAACAGCAAGGCCTCCCAACAACAAACCGGTTCGTATTTTATTCTGGTAGGCAACTTGTGCAGCTTCAATATCTCTTTTTCTTTGTTCTTCTTCAGTTGTCATCATTTGCAATTGCTGATTGGCACGGGTGCTATTGAGGCTATCATTTGCTGCTGCATATATTTTCCAAAATTTTACTGTACTATCGGCATTAGTATTTTGATAATAATCTATAAGCATCCTTGCAGGCTTGAGCGCTAAATTATTGGATGGCGTGTTTTGTACCGCATCAATAGACATTTTACAATAATGTATTGAAGAATCTATTTGTTTGTAAAGTTTGAAATGCTCTGCAATTGCTAAATAAGTGATGCTGGTATAGCGGGGAGATTGAGTAATATTATCAATATTTCTGGCCTCATTAAAATATTTCAACGCATTGTGTATATCTCCCTTTCTACTGTAAATGCTGCCTATTGTTGATTGTATGATGGACTGATTTACAAATATGCCACGATCTTTTACCATAGCAAGTGCCTTTTGAGCATAGAATAATGAAGAGTCAAGATTGCCGGCATTTAAAAATACAGAAGCCAGGTTCATACTAGGAAACCAAATGTTTTTCAGGTTTGATTTTTTAGAATATTGCAGAGCTGTCCTGTATAAACTAAGTGCTTTTTCGTTTTCCAACCTGTCTTTATAGATATGCCCCATTTGATTGTATGCAAATGAGATAATGGCACTATTACCTGATTGTTCAGCAAGTG
Source organism: Bacteroidota bacterium (assembly GCA_022708055.1). Taxonomy (GTDB): domain Bacteria; phylum Bacteroidota; class Bacteroidia; order Chitinophagales; family Chitinophagaceae; genus JJ008. The sequence goes on along the minus strand of JAKIZK010000026.1, from coordinate 7,681 downwards.
CCACTCCTTTTCTGTGTAGTTCAAGTGCCCGTACATAATTACCAGTAAGTCTATAGCCTTGTGCTAATGTACTCCATGCAGCAGATTCAATCATTACATCATTCCTGGCTTGTCCTAAAGTGAGTAATTTTTGCCCCAAATCATATAATAATAAAGGAAACCCATCAAGAGATGTGAGGTAAAAACTAATTATTAATTCTGCCTTTTTATCGGCATTTGCTTCCGTTTTTAGCTGAGTGAAAACAGAATCGCAGGTTGACTTTATTCGCTCAATTGAACCAATCTGACCAATACTTGAATATTGACTCAATATAATGAATGATACAAGAAGCAATTTTTTCATAATGAAAGATGATTAATAAATTGTAAGTTTTTCATTGAGACTGAAATAAACATACTTCTACCCAAATTCCCAAAACAACTATTGCACATCATAGGATACATTTAACTACAGTGACAATAATATCACAAACTCACTTCCTCCACCATCCGTTGTTTCTACCTTCAACTCTCCACCATGGCCTTTTGTTACTATATCATAGCTCAAACTCAAACCTAATCCTGTTCCGCTTCCGGTAGGCTTTGTTGTAAAAAATGGCTGAAATATTTTGTCTTTGATTGTTGAAGGAATGCCGGTGCCATTGTCTTTGATAGAAATAATTACTTTATCGTTATCCTTTTTTGTGCTGACAGTTACTGTAGGTTCATAGTGTTCAGCTTTCTGCATTTGGCTTTCTGCCTTCTGCTTTTCATTCACTGCATAGAACGCATTATTGATTAAATTCAAAATCACCCTTCCAATTTCCTGCGGCACTACATTTATTTTTGGAAGTGATCTATCAAAATCAGTTTCAAATTTTGCATTGAAAGTTTTATCCTTAGCCCGTAAACCGTGATAGCTTAACCGTAAATATTCATCGCACAAAGCGTTAATGTCTGTTAGTTCTTTTTGCCCACTACTGCTGCGGCTGTGTTGCAACATGCCTTTTACAATTCCATCTGCCCTTTTACCATGATGATTGATTTTCTCCAGGTTATTAATTACATCCTGCATGATTTCTTTTGCTTCTTCCGTTTCGCCTTTGTCCATTGCGTCTTTCATTTCATCTAATAATTCTTTACTCACTTCAGAAAAATTATTGACAAAGTTTAACGGGTTTTGAATTTCATGAGCAATGCCGGCAGTGAGTTCACCAAGCGAAGCCATTTTCTCGGACTGTATCAATTGCTTTTGTGTGGCTTGCAATTCAGTCAATGTACTGTCCACTCGTTTTTTGGCGGCTTCCAATTTATTGAAGTCTTCATAGCGGGCATACGCAGTGGCAAATGCATCAGCTACGGATTGAATTAAATTTATTGCTTCTTCTCTTAACGCTGTTGTATTGCCTACATACATCATCCCCTGGAGAAAGGGAACAAAGTGGAGATAGAATCCGCCATGCGGAACACCTGAAAGATATTGATCTGCAGATACAATGGCATGTTGTTGCAATAATGCATTGGCAAAGTCAATGAAATCCGGATCGTTCCAGTGATCTGTGTACTTCTGATTCTTTCTCCAGTTTTGCGGTATCAGTTTTATCTTGCCCGGAGTATCATATGGGATGTGGATGGCTGCAATCGCTTTACCATCGGGAGTTGAAAGAAAAGTATGAATCAATTCCTTTTCATCATCCATTATAAATACACCGCAGCGAATAAACGAAATTCCAAGTATTTTAAGTTCAGTCCAGATGACGGGAGTAATTCTTTCTAAATCTTCAGTTGTACGCATAGAAGCAATGTCTGCACGGATGCGATCCAATGCGGCTTGCTTAATGGCTTCTCTGGCGCTGGTTTCTGCTTTCTGCAGATCACTGAACCTCTGATACGCCAAACCGAACACATTAGCAAACCTTCTCAATAATCTTCTTTCATCTTCGTGCGGTAGTTTATGGGTAACCATCACTAATGAGCCTCCCGGGAAATCACTTAATGACCAATATACCCAAACATCATCATCAGCTTTACCTTTTGTAGATTCAAGAATTACTTTGTAAGCAGCAGGAGCCCGCTTTTTTATTTCTTCAAATAATTCAATTTCATTTGCCTTATCCACTTCCAGTACATAGTCCATTTTTTTTGAGGAATAATTTTTAATTGTCTCCTCAAGTATCCTAATCCCCTTCTTTGGGTAAGAGGCTTCCACCTTCACCATTTCATCTTCGCTATCCGGTAATCGCAAAGCGGCCCAGGTCTCAATATAATCCGGTGTTACATCATATAAATGGATAGCGCAGGTCTCCAATGCTTTTTGCCCAAGCAGGTGAAGCTGGTTTCTCATTTCACTAGCGACTTCTTTCAATTCTGTTGAAACATGCATACTCATTGCCTTGCTTCTCACCTTTTCCAGCGCCGCTTCAATCTGTGCTTCTCTTGCCTGCGTTTCTGCCTTTTGCAAATCAAGGAAACGGGTATAAGTTTGTTCAAACACTTTACCGAAGCGGACAAAAATCTGTGTCTCTTCAAATGGCTTTGTTGTGATGACTAATAAATAGCCTTGCTGAAAGGATACTGCATGATTTTTTTGCCAGGTTGGAATCGGGAACCCTGCATCCAGCATCTTTTGAAGACCTTGTTTAAATGCAGGAACTTCCATCAGTGTTTCATAATATTTTCGCAGTTTTTCACCTTCAAAAACTTCTTCATAAAGCGGCACATTATTTTTCCATGCTTCATACATATTCTGCTCGGCAGGTTCAATGGTGTAGGGAAATGAAAAGATGCCGATACTTGTCCACTTGGTGATAATGGTGCTGTTTTTATCACAAATGGTAAACGCCACTCCCTGCAAGTCAGCGCCTAATTTTTTCAATTGTTCAAACAGTATATCTGCCGTTGGATTTAGTTCATCACTGTGTTGCATTGCCATTGTTCTGCTGCGCACTTTTTCCAAAGCAGCTTCAATCTGTGCTTCCCTTGCCTGTGCTTCAGCTTTTTGCAGATCAAGGAAACGGGTATAGGTTTGTTCAAATACTTTGGCAAAACGTTTGAAAATATCATGGGCTTCAGGCGCCGGACCATACGTAATGAACAGAATATACCCGTATTTGAAAAAGGCTACATGGTCAATTTGTGAAACAGGGAACGGAATGCCATTCGCTTTCATTGCAAGCAGTTGTTCTCCTACCCCGGACAGGCTACATAAATATTCATAATGTGCAGGACATTCTTCTTTGCCAATTTCATTAATAAATAATGTCTCTCCCCTTTGCCCGGCTTCATAATAACAAAGAAAAATATTTTCTCTGGGTGTTCTGTATTTTTCAAATGTACGTTCCCCGTTACTGCCCCATTCCAATGAACTGTTTGGATCCTCATCATTTATATTGAAGGCGCAGTACCAGGAAGGCACCTCCAGCAATTGAACTTGTTTAAATAGTTCTGAAGAAATAGTCGAAAGCTCATCACTTTTCTGCATGGCCATAGTTCTGCTGCGCACCCGTTCCAACGCCGCTTCTATCCTAGCTTCCCTTGACTGTTCCTCTGCTTTTTCTAAATCAAGAAAGCGGGTATAGGTTTGTTCAAATACTTTGGCAAAGCGAATAAAAATATCACGGAATTCAGGATGTGGTTCAAAAGTGATGAAAAGCAAAAAGCCCTGTGAAAAAATCGCAATGTTATGAACCTGTCTGTCCGGTGTTTCAATGTCGGCAGCTTCAGATTTTTTAAATGCTTCATCTAATAATGGATGAGAACGAAGGAACTTATAATGCGCTGCTAATGCTTCACCGGTAAGATCGTCTTCTAAAAAATCTTCATTATTTTTCCATGCCTCATAAATTTTCCGATGCTGTTCAAAAGACTCGACAGGCATTTCAAAAGGAGGATTAATGGCGCCTGTGGGATTGGACATCCATGAAACCAGATTTTTCTTCTCCTGGTTAAGAATATTAAAACCGCTTGCATAGGTTTCTATTCCGAGTTTTTTCACTTGCTCAAAAAGCAATAAAGCCACTTCACCCAATTCATCGCTCTTCTGCATCGCCATCGTCCTTGCCCGCACTCTTTCCAATGCCAATTGAATTTGTGATTCTCTTGCCTGTGCTTCTGCTTTTTCTAAATCAAGGAAACGGGTATAGGTTTGCTGAAATACTTTCCCAAACCGCATCAGTATGGCATTCTCTTCGTCGGTATAGGGAGTGCCTGAGAAATTTTCTACGTACAAACCAATACTCTCCAGCAATACACCTGAGCCGGCAAGACCGGGGCAATTTTGATAATAGGCTATTGTTTCCTCCGGCACACCGGGTATGAGCTGAAAAAGATCCTGATAAAATTTATTTTTTTCTTCAAAAGTCAAATGGTATTTGAAAAAATCTTCTCCCTTATTTTTTGCATCCCTGATGCTGTTATTGGGTGGGCAGTCAAACCAGGGAAAGATCACTTCTGAGGGAGCCAGGTGCTCGTCAGCCAGCCAGATATGCAGTACATCATCCCTTGTTTTATAATCAATAAGAAAACCTGCATGTTCAATATGAATTTTCAGATGAATGAATTGTTCATACACAAGTCTGATTACTTCTTTTAGCTCCTCACTTTTCTGCATACCCATCGTTCGGCTTCTTACTCTTTCTAATGATGCTTCAATCTGCGCTTCTATTGCCTGGGCTTCGGCTTTTTGTAAATCAAGAAAACGGGTATAGGTAAGATCAAACACTTTTGCAAAACGAAGCAGAATATCAAAATGCTCGTCTGACAAAGGTTCAAGACTGGCAACATTGATTCCTCCAAAATTATTGAATGATGCAGATAATAATATTCTTTCCGGCTTCTTCATCCCATCAATTACTACAGTTGGAAGATTCTTCAGCTCTGTTTCGCTAAATAATATATCATCCCATTTTCTTTTATCTGCTCCTTTGAGATCATATACAAATTTTACATTCTGATTTTTCCATTCCTGTACAAATCTTAAATAAGCAGGATGCTTGTGATACTTTATATAAAAACTCATGGGTTTAAAAGGCTCTTCACTATTCGTCATCCACCATCGTGCTGCATTCGTGGTGGGTTCAAAAACCCAGATGATACAACGGGTGAGTGCCAGATCAAGCTTGGTCAGTTCTGTAAATACAGTTCCGATGAGTGCCTTCAATTCATCAGAACTTTGCATAGCCATCGCATTGGCTCTTACTCTTTCCAATCCTGCTTCTATTTGCGCTTCTCTCGTCTGTGCTTCTGCTTTTTGCAGGTCAAGAAAACGGATATAAGATTGTTCAAAGACTTTTCCGAATCGTTTTAATATTTCATTTTCGTCTTCAGTAAAATCTTTACCATTATGATTGGTGATAGAAATACTGGTATAGCGGGAGATCGCTACCGAACGGGCAAAACCACCTTTCCGGGACAGCAATTCCTTTTTTCTCTGCGATGGCAAATTTTTCCAGGGTTCATACTTGAACAGATGGGTGAACAATTCCAGTTTTTCTTTATCAGTGAATGTTTCAATCAAAAAACTATTTCCTTTTTTTACCGCTTCCCGAATTGCTGTAATAATCGGCTTGTTCAATACGGGAACCATTACTTTTTGCACATAATCTGCCATACCCCCCGACGCCCATATGGGAAGGTCCTTATCCACCTCGGCGTTTATGCAAATAAAAACACCACCATTAATATCCATACCAATACCATGTAATTGTTGTGCGGTAATGTTTGCAACTTCCTGCAGTTCGGAACTATGGTGCATGGCAAGGCTCTTTGCACGAACTCTTTCCAATGCCAATTGAATTTGTGCTTCCCTTGTTTGTACTTCAGCTTTTTGCAGATCAAGAAAACGGGTATATGCCTGGTTAAAAACTTTTGCAAACCGTTTTACAATATCAATTTCATCGGAAGTAAAAGATTCTCTGGAATAGCTGATTATTTGTATGGCAATGTCATTTGCAATCCCGGATATAATGGTAGCCCTCGGGCTTTTCAGAATAAATTTTTTTCTTTCGGGGTTGAGGTGCCTGAAATCTGTTTGAGTAAACAGGTAATGATATAATTTATTTTTTTCCTCAAAAGAATAATTTCCTGCAAAGATTTCCTGTTTGTTTTCACGGGCCTGGCGTATTTGTTTATAATAAAGAAAATCTGCGTAAGGGACTTTCCAACTTGTTCTTAACTGAGTTCCCGTGCTGTTGGAGCCGGTCCAGAATTCCATTCTTTTTTCCTTATCATCAAAAATTAAAATGTTGGTAGTGTCCAAAACGATATCTAATTCTTTGAGGCGTTCAATCACTGTATTCACCACGCCTTGCAGTTCATCACTCCGGTGCATGGCCAATGAGCTGGAACGAACTTTTTCCAATGCTGCTTCTATTTCCAGTTCACGGTTTTTATTTTCCAGTTCAATAGTGCGGCGTTTCACTGCATTTTTTAACCGGACATTTTCTGCTTTGATTTTATTGGTATTCACCTGTTCTCCTTCATTCGTTCTTGCATCCGGCATAGAACCATGTTCCTGGATGATTTTCCAGCCTTTATTAGTTTTGGTAAACAGGGTTGAAATGCGGCCTTGTTCATAAAAAGTCCATACCCCATCTATCAATACAAAAAAATCACATTGTTCATTCACCATCACCTGCTCACCGATCATTGCTACGCTAATCTTCCTGTTTCTCATATCTGCTTTTCCGGCTACCTGGCCAACGGTTGATTTATAATACCCGATAGTTTCTTTTTTGTTTTTAAAGAATTCACCCCGCCCCGATCCAACCATTTGAATATTTTCATGCATCCAGTATGACATGGTTTGCATATCACCTTTAAAATAAGCATTCCAATAATCATGGTATGCTTTCAGAATTTCGGTTTTAAGATTTTGGGTCAGTTTCATTTTTAATAATAATTTGTCTTAATCACGGATTAGCATGGATGAAATGATTTCACTAATTTTCTTCCTATCCGTGTAATCTAACTAATCCCTGATTCAGGCACTTAATTGAATAATAAATGTTGTTCCTTCACCTTCTTTGGTTTCTACCTTCAACTCCCCACCATGTCCTTTTGTTACTATATCATAACTCAAACTCAATCCCAATCCTGTTCCACTTCCGGTAGGCTTGGTGGTAAAGAAGGGTTGAAAAATTTTATCTACTAAGTTTTTAGGAATACCGGTACCATTGTCCTTAACCTTAATCTCAACCTTATCCTTTTCTTTTCTTGTACTCACAATTACTTCCGGCTCATAGCTTGGTTCATTCAATTTCTTTCGTTCATTTACAGCATAAAAAGCATTGTTGATTAAATTCAAAAAAACTCTACCAATTTCCTGCGGCACTACATTTATTTTTGGAAGTGTTGGATCAAAATCGGTTTCAAACTTTGCATTGAAACTTTTATCCTTTGCTCTCAATCCGTGATAACTCAATCGTAAATATTCGTCACACAAAGTATTGATATCGGTGAGTTCTTTTTGTCCGGAACTTGTTCTGGAATGTTGCAACATGCCTTTTACTATTTCGTCAGCTCTTTTACCGTGATGATTTATTTTTTCAAGATTAGCTATTACATCCTGCATGATTTCTTTTGCTTCTTCTGTATCACCTTTGTCCATGGCTTCTTTCATTTCATCTAATAATTCTTTGCTTACTTCTGAAAAATTGTTGACGAAGTTTAACGGGTTTTGTATTTCATGTGCAATGCCGGCGGT
>JAKIZK010000025.1 GCA_022708055.1 Bacteroidota bacterium | reverse complement strand
AAGTACATATTGTAGGCGGTGTACATCCCAAAATGGATCTTAATTTTTTTGCCGACTTGCTCAAAGCCATAAAAACGCATCGTCCTGAATTGCACATAAAAGCTTTTACAGCAGTAGAGTACGATTATATGTTTCGCAAAGCCAAAGTAAGTGTAAAAGAAGGCTTGCAGTTTTTGAAGGATGCGGGGCTCAATTCTATACCGGGTGGTGGAGCAGAAATTTTTCATCCGGATATAAGAAAAAAAATATGTGCTGATAAAGTGGATGCGGAAGGCTGGCTTCAAATACATGAAACAGCGCATCAAATGGGTCTTCCATCTAATGCCACTATGCTTTATGGACATATTGAAAACTACGAACATCGTATAGACCACATGCGTCGTCTTCGTGAATTGCAGGATCGTACAGGTGGATTCAACACATTCATCCCATTAAAATTTAGAAACAAAGACAATGATATGAGCCATGTAGCTGAAAGCTCGCATATAGAAGACATGCGCTTGTATGCAATTGCACGAATTTATTTAGACAACTTCCCGCACCTAAAATCCTACTGGCCTATGCTGGGCCGTCAAAATGCACAACTCTCTCTCGCATTTGGTGTTGATGATATTGATGGCACAATAGATGATACCACAAAAATCTACAGCATGGCAGGCTCCGAAGAGCAAACCCCTACCATGACAACCGAAGAACTGGTAAACCTGATTAAACAGGTGAAACGCATACCTGTAGAAAGAGATACATTGTATAATGTGATAAAGAATTTTGGAACAACTGAAATCGGAGAAATTAATAAGCAGTTGAATTAATGTTTTAAAAGCGTACAATGGCGAATCATTACCGCTAATAATAGCTTTAAGATCATACCAAAATTATATTCCTTATATTTCAATTCCTATATTTGTACCTCAACTCTCCTATATGGCCAAACAAGTTGAAGATATAGACGCTAACCTGACCGGCGATGATGGCAAAACCGAAGAATCAAAAGCCAGTTGGTTTAGGCGTATCAAAAAAGGAATCAGCACTAAGACTTCAGAAAAAAAGGAAATACCTGAAGGATTGTGGGTTAAATGCCCTGAGTGTAGTCAAATAGGTACTGTTGCTGATTTAAAGGAACAAAAGTTTGTTTGCCCAAAATGTGGCTATCACCATCGCATTGGAAGTCAGGAGTATTATGATATGCTGTTTGATAATAGCGAATATGCCGAGCTGTTTGATAATATTCGTAGTAAAGACTTTCTGGGCTTTACCGACTTAAAACCTTATAAAAAAAGGCTGGACGAAATATGGAGCAAGACGGACCTGAAAGACTCTATGCGAGTGGCGGTAGGAAAAATAAATGGTAATGAAATTGTAATTGCCTGTATGGATTTTGAATTCATAGGCGGCTCATTGGGTAGTGTGATGGGAGAAAAATTTTCTAGAGCTGTTGATTATTGCTTAGAGCATAAGCTACCCTATCTGGTCATCAGTAAAAGTGGTGGTGCACGTATGATGGAAAGCACTTTTTCGCTCATGCAACTTGCCAAGACAAGTGGCAAACTCTCCCAACTCAGCGATGCAAAACTTCCTTTCATTTCACTGCTTACCGATCCTACTTTTGGCGGTATTTCTGCTTCCTTTGGTATGCTGGGAGATGTAAATATTGCTGAACCCGGTGCACTGATTGGATTTGCCGGCCCACGTGTTATAAAAGAAACTATAAAAAAAGATTTACCTGAAGGATTTCAAAGAAGTGAATTTATTCTGGAACATGGCTTTTTGGATCTTATAGTTCCCCGAAAAGAACTGAAAACAAAATTAGCATCACTCATTAATCTCTTCAAAAATTAATTTCGCATTTTATTAATCAATAGTAAGAGGTAAATTTGCCTCTTATTTTTTTGCCCAATGGCTGAGCTAAAAAACAGACAGGCGACTTACGAATACTTTATAGATACCCGCTATGAAGCCGGCATGATATTGCTGGGTACCGAAGTAAAATCGCTGAGGGAAGGAAAAGCAAGTTTTAATGACAGCTACTGTCTCTTACATAAAGGCGAACTTTGGCTCAAATCGTTTCATATTGCAGAATATTCGCATGGTACTGTTAATAATCACGAACCATTGCGTGACCGAAAATTATTACTGCAAAAAAGAGAAATAAAAAGAATAGAAGGAAAATTAAAGGAGAAAGGCTTCACATTAATTCCGCTCCGGGTTTTTTTCACTGAAAAAGGGCTGGCCAAAATGGAGATAGGGCTGGCCAAGGGTAAGAAAATGCATGATAAACGTGATAGCATTAAGCAAAAAGATGCTGAGCGGGAGATGAAAAGATATTTAAAATAGTTATTTTGAAGACCCAAATAATTATCAGGAACAATTTTTGACGTAGCCAACAAGTATGAAGAAAACCTTTTTTTTGCCGCTATTGTTTATTTGCTTCAGTGTAAAAGCTCAGTCAGTCTTTGGATATTGGTATGGTACTGCAAATGTGAAAACTTCTAACTCCGCCAATAATTATATGGTTGAACTAATTCTGCAACCTGAAAAAAATTATGTAAAAGGAGTTTTAAATTATTTTTTTAAAGACACTTACCGCAGCTTTGAAGTAAAGGGTGACTATGATGCATCAAACCGCAGAATCAGTCTTTACAATATACCACTCACCTATTTTGGTTCTAATAGTGATTTTCAAATAGATTGTATCATGAACTTGCTTGCTACCTTGCGTGTAGCACAGGCAGGCTCTAATCTCATTGGCTCCTTTTTTAGTCTGCCTGATTATAAAAACACTTGCCTTGAAGTGGGTTTCAATTTTTCAAAGAATGCTGATGCAAGTAAAATTGACTCAGTGCTGAATGCTATAAAAGAATACAAAGAAACTTATCAGGTGTGGAAACCTTCAGCTGATGATACTTTGGTAGCCATAAATGTAACACCACCACCCAATAAAATCATCAATATTCCTACTGAAAATGAATATGCTAAAAGAAAGAATGAAATTGTAAATGAAATTGAAGTAGATGCAGACACCATCATGGTGGGCATTTATGATAACGGTGAAATTGATGGCGACATTATTTCAATTTTTTACAACCAAAAATTAATACTTTCCAATCAAAAGCTGACGCATAAATCTATTCGTATTAAACTTCCTATTGATTCGTTGAAGACGGATAATGAAATTTCAATGTTTGCCGAAAACTTGGGGCTGATTCCTCCCAATACAGCACTGATGACAGTAGATGATGGTAAGCACAAATATGAAATACGACTTTCCAGCAGTCTGGAAAAAAATGCAACCATCCGAATCAAGCGAAAGAAAAAGAACTAAGATTAATTACGATAATATTTAAAAAAAAGAGGCTGAACATTCAGCCTCTTCGTTTGTCAATAAACTATTTGGTAAAGTTTAGCACTGTTTTTAACCAGCTGCTGATTCATCTGAAGTATTACCTTCTGTCATCTTTTTCTTAAGATCAGCCAGTACGCCCAAATCGCCTAAAGTTGCTTTCTCCACTTTACTCTGTACATTTTTAACTGCTTTACGAGTATTATCAGCTTCAGCCTTAGCTTCTTTCTTAGCAGCTTCTACCGCTTCTGCCTGACCCTGCTCCCAAATACGACTATGAGATACTACAATTCGCTTTTCGTTGCGGTCAAACTCAATAACCATAAACTGTGCAGTTTCATCAGCACCAATGCTCTTACCATCTTCTTTTGTTAAATGACGGTTAGGTGCAAATCCTTCAAGACCATAAGAAAGTTGAACAGTAGCTCCTTTATCATCTCTTCGGCTTACAGTGCCTTCGTGTAAAGTGCCAATGGCAAATGTATCCTGAAGTGTATTCCAGGGATCTTCTTCAAGTTGCTTATGACCCAACTGCAGCTTACGGTTTTCTTTATCAATTCCCATAATCATTACATCAATGTTCTGACCCACCTTGGTGTACTCACCAGGATGATTAAAACGCTTCAACCAGCTTAAATCGCTGATGTGAATCATACCGCCGATGCCGGGAGCTAATTCCACAAATACACCGTAGTTGGTAATGTTTTTTACCAATCCGGCGTGTTTGCTTCCTTCAGCGAATCTTGATTCAATTTCATTCCAGGGATCTGGTGAAAGTTGCTTGATAGAAAGACTCATCTTACGGCTTTCTTTATCAAGCGTTACTACTTTCGCTTCATGCTCATCACCCAGTTTAAAGAATTCTTTGGCATTTATAGGTGTGTTAGCCCATGTAATTTCTGATACGTGTACCAAACCTTCAACACCGGGTTGAATTTCAAGAAACGCACCATAGTCCTCAATATTTACAACCTTACCTTTTACCGTGTTGCCTTCTATAATGTTTTCACTTAATACATCCCAAGGATGTGGTGTCAGTTGTTTTAAACCCAGACTGATTCTCTTTTTCTCATCATCAAAATCAAGAACCACAACGTTTATCTTTTGATCCATCTTCAATACTTCGGATGGATGCGAGATACGTCCCCATGAAATATCAGTTATGTAAAGCAGACCATCTAATCCTCCTAAATCCATAAACGCACCAAAGTCTGTCATATTCTTAACTGTACCTTCCAATACCTGACCTTTCTCCAATTTGCTCATGATCTCAGCTCTTTGAGCTTCAATATCACTTTCAATAAGTGCTTTGTGAGATACAACGGCATTCTTAATGGTTTCGTTAATCTTCACCACTTTAAATTCCATTGTTTTTCCTACAAACTGATCGTAGTCTGTTACAGGCTTCACATCAATTTGTGAACCGGGCAGGAAGGTTTCCATTCCAAATACATCTACAATCAAACCACCTTTTGTTTTAGAAGTAACATTTCCTTTGATTACTTCTCCGGTCTTGTGTACTTCTACAATTTTTTCCCATGCACGGGTAATACGAGCCTGACGACGGCTCAAGTTCAAATGACCATCTCTGTCTTCTTTTTCAACAACCATTACTTCTACCTCATCTCCTACTTTCAATCCTTGTAGGTCCCGAAACTCATTCAATGAAATCAAACCATCTGATTTGAATCCAATGTTAAGTACCACATCTGTTTTTGTAAGCCCTACAACAGTACCGTTGATCAGCTCACCATCATTCAATTGAACGAAAGTGTTGTCGTAAACCTTGTGAAACTTTTCTCTTTCTTCTTCAGAATAAGAAATTACGTTGCGCTTGTCAACATTCCAGTCAAAATCATCATGAGCAGTTTCTACAACCTCCGTGACAGGTGCAGTTGTTGTCGCTGTAGTTTCTTCTGCAGAAGCAGAAGCAGACTCCTGTGCATCAGCGTTTAATTGTTTTCTAATTATGTTTTCAAACATGATAAAATAGTCCCGAAGGGGTTAAATATTTCGGGGCTGCAAAGATAAGCCATTTTACGCTGTACTTATGCGATTAGATACGAAAATTTGGCTTTAGAAAAGCGTCTAAATTGCTGATTTTCAATATACTTTTTGCCTCATCTACCGAGTCTCTTTTAATCCGTTTTATTCTTTACAAAAATATGTGCCTTGGCCAAAATGGGTAGCAAAATGAAAATCAGGAAACAATACCAGCTTTTGAAAAATAAAAAAAAGGCAAAAGCAAAAAGTACTACATAAATCGGATACAAGAAAGTTAACAAGGCCAGCATTACAGAATCAAAATGACCCGGCTCTTTTAACCTGCGTTGTACATACCATTTTACAAACAGGTAAAGCGGTGCATTCAAAAAATATCCCAATAATGAAGGAATAAAAAACAAGAACTTCAAAATAGCATTGGGTGGTAATGCAAATTGTTTCTTCAACTTTTCTTTATCGTGCTTTTCAATTTCAAAAACAAGTGGCTGCAATGCTGTTTGTAATTTTTGATTAAACTGTAAATGCATTTTTCCATCCGATTCGTTCAAGTTCATTTCATGGGAAGAAATTAAATCACCAAAATTGATAAACACATTTTTTCCAATCTTGCTAAATGAGCTATAATTGATACCAACGGGTAGTACTTGTAACGCACTACTCTTTGAATTCCCGGCTACTTGTTCAATCCAGGTGCTTGTAACCAATCGAGCGGTTCCTTTTTTTAGAGACCTCAAATGCCATTCATTTACACAAAGACCTTCACTGAATATGAGTACACATCCACCTTGTTTGAAAATCTGTTTACAGGCATCAAAGGTTTTGTAATTGTGTTCCAGGTTTTCTACACCTTCACGAGTGCGATATACCGGCAACATTTTTAACTTCAAAAGCAACTTACTGTAAAATGGTTTTTTAAAAACATCACCTCGGGCCAGTGACCAAACGGGACGTTCAAAAAGTATATCAAGCAATACCGCATCTAAAAATGAGTTGGGATGATTGCAAGCAAGCAACAAAGGCCCTTTTGTTTTGAGTGCAGCCGGCTTATTGATAATGACTTTATTAAAAAAAATCATTGAAGACAAACGCACCCATATTTTTAAAATGGAATAAAGCAATTAAAAAGAATTTACCGGACAATATACAAATAAATTATTACGACTATTTCTCTTTTGCAATATGTAAAGCAGCTATATATCCACTCGTCCACGCATGTTGAAAGTTGAAACCGCCGGTGATGCCATCTACATCCAGCACTTCACCTGCAAAATACAAATTAGGGATTAATTTACTATGCATGGTACTTGCATCAACCTCAGATAAACAAACACCGCCAGCCGTTACAAACTCTTCTTTAAAAGTTGTTTTCCCTTTTATGGCAACTTCATAAGCGCATAAACACTTTACTAATTTATTTTGTGCGGATGATGGAAGATCAGCCCAGCGCATCTCATGGGTTATTTTACTGGCATTGCAAAAGAATTCCCAAAGCCTTGTCGGTAGCCCCCATGTATTTTTGATAAAAATTTTTTGTGCGGGTTGTATGATTCTAAATTGCTGCAGTTTTTCAATCATTGTCGTTTCATTATAGTCGGGCACCCAATTGATGATTGCTGTAAACTCATATTGCTTTGCTGCCAGCTCCCTGGCACCCCATGCACTTAGTTTTAATACAGCAGGGCCACTAATTCCCCAATGTGTAATAAGCACCGGACCCTTTTGCTCCAACTTTGTTCCTGCAATCTTTATGCTGACGTTTGCTACGCTCAATCCCATCATACTACAAATGCGATGGCCGGGTAGATTAAATGTAAATAAAGAGGGCAACGGCGTTTCTATACAGTGTCCGGTTGATTTTATCCAATCAAACATTGTCGATTTGGCGTATCCACCTGAAGCAATGCACAAATAATCAGCAAACAGCTTTCGGGATGTATCGCAAATTATTTCGAACTGATTGTTGCAATGCTGAATGCCTTTGACTTCTGTATTCATTAAGATTTCAACACCATACTTATTTGCCTCATTCAATAAACAATTGATAATGGTTTGTGATGAATTGGTTGTCGGAAAGATTCTGCCATCTGCCTCTGCTTTCAATAACACTCCTCTTTCTTCAAACCAATGTATGGTGTCTTTTGTATAAAAATGATGAAAAGATTTTTTTACAAAATTTCCGCCACGTGGATATTGGCGGGCCAGCGTAGGTATGTCAAAGCAGGCATTTGTTACATTGCACCGGCCACCTCCGCTTACTTTTACTTTAGAAAGCAGCTTACTTGATTTTTCCAGAATTATTACTTTGAGCAATGGGTTCATGCGTGCTACATTCACAGCACAAAAAAAACCGGCTGCACCACCGCCCACAATCACTACAGTTTTTTTCTCAGTCAAAACGATTCTTTCAGCAAAGAAAGATGAAAATTTTGTAAGTTCGTTTTGATATGGCCGAAGCAATTACAAAAAAGCAGATTAAACAACTCCCTATTGTTCCTTATGAAAAAATAAGGGAGAGGCTACAAACAGGTGATATTTTTTTCAGTTCCGGCAGCTATACTTTTTCAGGCATTATTCAAAGGCTTACTAAAAGTGCCTGGAGCCACGTAGCCATTGTGTATAAAGATCCTGAACTGGGGCGCATTCTTATTTTAGAAGCCGAACCCAGAATTGGTATTCGTCTGATTCCAATATCCAAATACCTGCATGATTATAAAGGAACTAGCCGCCCTTACAAAGGACAGATTGTAATGGCCAAATTGAATATTAAACTGGAACATGAGAAAATTAAGAAAGCAATCAGTTTCGGTCTTGATGAATTGACAAGGCCCTACGACAACTGGGAGATCGTACGCATTATGACTCGCATTTTATTTCGTATTGGGAAAAGAGAAAAAAATAAAAGCTATATCTGTTCCGAGTTGGTGAAATCTGCTTTTGATAAAGCCGGCGTTGGCTTTCACATGAAAGATACTTACATCAGCCCTCAGGAAATATGGACCGACAAAAGAATTGAACCTTTATTTCGCTTGCTTTAATAATTCCAGAAAAGATTAGGATTGCTTTTTTCGGCCGCTTCAATAGGTTGATAATTTGAAAGTATATCAGCCTTTGATTTTCTAACACACACATCATGTTCAAAATGTACTGATGGTTTTCCATCTTCTGTTCGTACCGTCCATCCATCATCTTCAGTATATACCTGTCGCTTGCCCATGTTGATCATCGGCTCTATTGCAAGTACCAATCCTTCTTTGAGCTTTTTACCACTTCCTCTTTTTCCATAATTGGGAACCTGCGGATCTTCATGTAGATTTTTTCCAAGCCCATGTCCTACTAATTCTCTTACAACGCCATAACCATTTTTTCTTTCCGTGTGTTCTTGTATGGCCCAGGCAATATCACCGGTGTAATTGCCAGCTATTGCTTTTTCAATTCCTTTGTACAATGAGTCTTTTGTAACCCTCATAAGGCGTTTTACTTCATCATCAGCATCGCTCAACACGAATGTATATGCATGATCACCATGCCAGCCATTAAGAATTACACCGGCATCGATTGAGACAATATCTTTTTCCCGTAATTCATTTTTACCAGGAAAACCATGTACTACCACATCATTTACAGAGATACAAGAGTTGAATGGATAGCCTTTATAATTCAAGAATGAAGGAATAGCCTGATGGTCTCTGATAATTTGTCCAATAAGATCATCAATATACAAAGTAGTAATACCGGGTTTTAATATTTTAGCAATTTCGCTAAGTGTCTTACTTACCAACAAAGCACTTTGGCGCATTTGCTCCACTTGTTCATCTGTTTTTACAATCATCATAATCTGCAAATATCGTATAAAAAAACCCCGCTGTATGCAGGGTTTTATATTTCTAAAAATAAATCAATTAAATCTGTACAGCTGAGCCAGACTGACGTCCCTGTATTCTTCCGCTCTTCATCAATCCATCGTATTGACGCATCAACAGATGTGTTTCTATTTGTTGCAATGTGTCAAGTATAACAGCCACCATAATCAACAAAGAAGTACCCCCAAAGAAGGATGCAAAACCGGGCTGTACTCCAAAACGTTGAACGATACCCGGTAGGATACCAATAAGAGCCAGTGCCACTGCACCGGGGAATGTTATTTTATCCATGATGTTGCCAATGTAATCTACCGTTGGCTGGCCGGGTTTCACACCGGGAATAAATCCGTTATTCTGTTTCAGATTATCCGCAATTTGCTTAGGGTTAAATATTAAAGCGGTGTATAAAAATGTAAAAGCAATAACTACTACCGAATAAATAATCATGTACCAAAGATTACTTTGGTCCGTTAGTGCTCTTAAAAATCCACTCCCCTCTGTATTAAAATTTGCAAATATGGTAGGGATAAAAAGAATTGCTTGTGCGAAGATGATAGGCATTACCCCTGATGCATTAACCTTCAATGGTAAGAACTGACGGGCGCCACCAAATTGTCTGTTACCTACAATTTGCTTTGCATAATTTACCGGCACTTTTCTTACACCTTGAATGATCAGAATACAGCCCATATTGATTGCGATATATAATGCTATTTCAAGAATAAATAATAATATATGACCGCTTGGAGTTGACTTGGCTGAAAGTTCCTGTAAAAATGTATTTGGAAGACGTGCAATGATACCTATCATGATGATGATAGATGCACCATTACCCAAACCTTTATCGGTAATTTTTTCACCCAACCACATTACAAACAATGAACCTGCTGTAAGTACCACTACTGTACTCAATAAAAAGTAGTTGGTAAATCCGGGCATCATACTCATATTGCCCTGCATCATCATTTGCTCTAAGTATTTAACGTAAGCTGATGCTTGTACCAACGTTACCGCAACTGTAAGATAACGGGTGTACTGATTAATTTTTTTCTGACCGCTTTCGCCTTCCTTTTGCATTTTTTGAAAAGTAGGTACCAATACTGTTACCAACTGCATAAAAATTGATGCAGAGATATAAGGCATGATACCTAATGCAAATATGGACGCATTGTTAAATGCACCGCCGGAGAAAGAGTCAATTAAACCCAATAACCCATTGGAACTGCCTCCAGTTTTGATGCTTGTTGCATCAATACCCGGCAATACGATATGGCTACCTATACGATAAATACCTACCAGCAATAATGTAAAAAGAATTTTATTCTTTAACTCATCAATGCTCCAGATGTTTTTAAAAGTCTGTATTAATTTCTTCACGGGGATTAAATGATTTTGTGCACTAAAAACGTTAAAGGCGCAATTTTAATGCGCCGATGTAATTTACAATTTTACTTAATAACCTCCACCGTTCCGCCCGCAGCTTCAATGGCAGCTTTGGCTTTTTCACTTACTGCATTTACTTTGAAACTGAACTTACCTTTCAATTCGCCATTGCCCAACACTTTTACTTTATCGGTACGGCTGATAAGTCCATTAGCATATAAATTTTCCATTGAAAAATCCTGAATGCCGTATTTCTCTGCAAGCTGATCAAACTGGCCCAGGTTGAATACTTTGTATTCTATTCTGCTAATGTTTTTAAATCCTCTTTTAGGCAAGCGGCGCTGAATAGGCATCTGACCACCCTCGTGTGCCATTTTCCTTTTATAACCGGCACGGCTTTGTCCACCTTTTGTACCTTTTGTAGAAGTACCACCATGGCCAGATCCATCACCACGTCCAATTCTTTTTGTTTTGTGAGTTGCGCCTTTTGCAGGTCTTAATTCGTGAAGTTTCATGTTTTGCTTTTATTTTTTACTTAACGCCCCGAAAGCGTCGGAGCTGGCTTCTAAAATTGTAGCAGCCAATGGACTGATACCAAATTATTGTTATGCTTCTTCCACCTTTACCAGATGTGTTACTTTGCGTACCATACCCAGCACCTGTGGTGTTGCTTCTACTTCTTTTACAGAATTTGTTTTATTAAGACCCAACGCCTGTAATGTCAACTTCTGACGCTCAGGACGATCAATGGGGCTTTTTACCAGTGTTATTTTAATCTTTTTCATTTTGACGAATTTATCTGTATTACAGATGTTGATTATCCATTAAATACTTTCTTCAAACCCAAGGTTCTTGTTTTGGCTACCTGTACGGGCTCACGCAATAAAGCCAGCGCTTTAAAGGTCGCTTTTACCACGTTGTGCGGATTGGCGGAGCCTAATGATTTTGCTAATATGTCGGTAAGACCTGCACTTTCCAAAACGGCACGCATAGAACCTCCTGCGATAACGCCGGTACCATGTGCAGCCGGTTTTATCAACACTTTAGCAGCACCTTCTTTTGCCCACTGATCGTGAGGGATGGTTCCTTTCATTACCGGAACTTTGATCAGATTCTTTTTTGCATCTTCAATTCCTTTAGTAATGGCTTCTTGTACTTCTTTAGCTTTTCCAAGACCATGACCTACTACACCATTTTCGTTTCCTACAACAACCAATGCTGAGAAGCTGAATGCACGGCCACCTTTGGTAGTTTTAACCACACGATTGATGGCAACTACTTTATCTTTCAATTCCAGGTCTCCGGCTTTTACTCTGCTTACGTTTAACTTTGACATATTGTTATTTTGATTTTGGTATTGGGCTCCGGCTTACCGGTTATGTATTACCCGCTACCATTTTAAACAGTTTAATACTTTAAAATTTCAGGCCTCCTTCTCTTGCACCGTCTGCTACTGATTTTACCCGACCATGGTATAAATAACCACCACGATCAAAAACCACTTCGCTTACACCCAGTTCGGTTGCTTTACGGGCAATAGCAGCGCCTACCAGTTTGCTTTTATCTGCCTTTGTGCCAGACTGAGCTTTAATATCTTTATCCTTTGTAGAAGCAGCAGCAATTGTAGCACCTTTTGTATCATCAATAATTTGTGCATAGATATCTGTGTTGCTTCTGAATACAGAAAGACGTGGCTTTGCACTGGTTCCGCTTACATTTTTGCGAACGTTATAACGGATTCTTTGCCTTCTTGCTGATTTAGTTTTTGCGTTCATCTCTTTTATTTTTTGTTAAGCTGCTTTCATTTCAGCCAAACCATATTCTTTAATATTTTTATTTACCGGCAGTCTTACCTGCTTTTTTACGAACCACTTCACCCACATAGCGTACACCTTTTCCTTTGTAAGGCTCTGGCTTACGCAGGCTACGCAGTTTTGCAGCTACTTGTCCTATCAGTTGCTTGTCAATTCCCTCTAAAGTGATGATGGGGTTCTGACCCTTTTCCTGCTGTGTAGCTACTTTCAATTCTTTTGGTACTTCAAAAATGATATTGTGTGAAAATCCAATTGCCAGGTCCAAAAGATTTCCCTGATTTGATGCTTTGAAACCTACACCAATCAATTCTAATTTTCTTTCGTATCCATCCGTAACACCTTTTACCATATTGGCAACCAAGGCACGGTATAAGCCATGCAATGCACGATGACGGATCTGATCGGTAGGACGATTGAAAGAAACCTGACCATCTTTTACTTCCACAGTAATATCACGGTCGATAGTTTGTTTCAGTTCACCTTTTTTACCTTTTACAGTTAATACATTATCCTTTCCTACAGATACAGTAACTCCTTCGGGAATACTGATTGCTTTTTTTCCAATTCTTGACATAATTAATTCTGTTTTACTTTTTGTTTATTGTTTCGTTGTAACCGGTCAGCCTGAAAGGAATGCGGCTTAATGTATTACAACTCATTTTTAATATACGTAGCAAAGCACTTCGCCACCTACGTTGTTTGCTTTTGCTTCTTTGTCAGTCATCACTCCTTTTGAAGTGGATACTATAGCCACACCCAAGCCATTTTTTACTCTGCGAAAATCTGCAGGTTTTGAGTATTGACGTAAACCGGGTCGGCTGATACGTTCCATGCTTTGTATAGCCGGCTGCTTGGTTGATGGATCATACTTCAAAGCAATTTTAATAATGCCCTGCTTGCTGTCATCTTCAAATTTGTACTTCAGGATATAGCCTTGCTTGTACAATATTTCCGTCATACGCTTCTTTAAATTAGAAGCAGGAATATCAACTACACGGTGTCCCGCCATTTGTGCATTCCTTATTCTTGTCAGGAAATCTGCTATAGGATCTGTTACCATAATTTATATTAATTAGTTCTGTTATTAAAGTTGTTTACTGTTATTACCAGCTTGCTTTTTTCAATCCTGGTATTTTTCCATTAAGCGCCATATCACGCAAGGCAACTCTGGAAATACCAAAGTAGCGAACATATCCCTTTGGTCGGCCGGTAAGCTGACAACGATTCTTCAAACGAACCTTTGAGCCATTTTTTGCCATTTCATCTAAAGCCTTCCAATCTCCGGCTTTTTTTAGCTCCGCTCTTTTTGCAGCATCTTTTTCTACCATTCTTTCTCTTTTACGCTGGCGGGCTTTTACTGATGTTTTTGCCATGTTAGTTTATCCTTTTAGATTAATTATTTTTTGCGTTTTTGAAAGGCATGCCTAATTCTTTTAATAAAGCATAAGCCTCTTCATCGGTATTTGCAGTGGTTACGAAAGTGATATCAAGTCCCGTAATTTTATTTACTTTATCAATATCTATTTCAGGGAAAATGATTTGCTCTGTTACACCCAATGTATAGTTTCCACGTCCGTCAAAAGACTTATCGTTTACACCTTTGAAATCTCGTACACGAGGTAATGCCACGGCAATCAAGCGATCCAGAAATTCAAACATTTTTTCACCACGCAAAGTAACTCTTGCACCAATGGGCATTGCCTTACGCAATTTGAAGTTTGAAATATCTTTCTTTGACAAAGTAGAAACTGCTTTTTGTCCGGTAATGGTTGTCAGCTCTTCCACTGCAATGTCCACCAGTTTTTTATCTGAAGTAGCGCCATTAACACCACGGTTCAAACAGATTTTCTCCAGCTTTGGTGCTTGCATTACAGTTTTGTAACCAAACTTTTTTACCAACGCCGGAACCACTTCTGCTTTGTATTTACCGGCCAATCTTGGAACATATTTTTTTGTACTCATAATTTTCGTTTTATCTAATTACCGCTTTCCGATAATTAAAGTTTACTTCCTGATTTCTTTAATACTCTCACACTCTTACCTTCTTTTCTTTCTCTCTTTATCTTAGAAGGAGCTTTAGCAGATGCATCCCACAACATAACATTGCTGATATGGATAGAGGCTTCTTTTTTCACAATTCCACCTTTTGTATTTTGGGCAGATGGCTTCGTGTGCTTTGTAATGATGTTGACACCTTCAACAATTACACGGCCTTCATCAACCAAAACTTCTTTTACCAAACGGGGCTTGGTTGTGTTTTTATCATCACCGGCAATAACGACTACATTATCACCTTTTTTGATGTTGTACTTGGGCTTAAATCTTGCTTTCATTTTATCTTAATCTTTTCTTTTTTTTTAATTCAAATGCTTTGCTTATTCATCATAAGCCGAAGCCATGAAACTTATAGTACTTCGGGTGCGAGTGATATTATTTTCATATAACCTTTATCACGCAATTCCCTGGCTACTGGTCCAAAAATACGGGTGCCTCTTGGCTCATCAGCCTGATTGAGTATTACTACTGCATTATCATCAAACCGGATGTAGGAACCATCTTTGCGACGAATTTTTTTAGTAGTTCTTACTATAACAGCTTTTGCCACGGTTCCTTTTTTGATACCACCTGCGGGTATCGCATCTTTCACTGTTATTACAATTTTATCGCCAATACCTGCATAACGCTGGCCGCTATTGCCCAGTACACGGATACAAAGAACTTCTTTGGCACCACTGTTGTCCGCAACATTTAACCGGCTTTCTTGCTGAATCATCTTTTTATTTTTTTAGTACTTGGTATTCTGTACTGCGTATTTAGACTTGAAAATTTTCCTATCTCCTACTAAATACTTTGTACGCTTAATCGTTTTATTATTTCACTTTCTCTACTACTTCCACCAGTCTCCATCTTTTTGTTTTACTCAGAGGACGGGTTTCCATAATTTTTACAACATCGCCAATACTGCACTCATTCTTTTCATCATGTGCATGCAGTTTGGTTGTTTTCTTTACGAACTTTCCATAGATCGGGTGCTTCACCTTTCTTTCTATTGCAACAGTAATGGTCTTAGTCATTTTGTTGCTGGTTACTGTTCCAATCCTGGTCTTTCTTAAATTTCTTGCTTCCATTGTTTAAGCTTTATTATGCTTGTTGTTTTAACTTCAATTCTGTTTGCAGGCGGGCAATATCCTTACGTAACCCGCGGATCGTCATTGGATTTTCCAATGGTGAAATGGCATGAGCAAATTCTAATTTTTTCAGGCGCTGCTTGTCTTCTTCCAAACGAGCTAAGAGATCCTGCTCATTCATTCCGTGTATGCTTTTTACAAAGTCTGATTTTTTTGACATTGCTTCTTTTTTTAAAAATTAATTACGCTGTTACCAGGTCGCGGCGTATCATGAATTTTGTTTTTACAGGCAATTTCCCTGCGGCCAGTGATAGTGAAGCACGAGCTACTTGCTCACTTACTCCGTCTATTTCAAACAGGATACGGCCGGGTTTTACTACAGCTGCCCAAAATTCAAGGTTACCTTTACCCTTACCCATCCTTACTTCAGCCGGTTTGCGTGTAATAGGTTTATCGGGGAATATTCGTATCCACACATTACCTTCTCTTTTCATTTCACGGGTAAGTGCCTGACGGGCAGCTTCTATTTGGCGATCAGTAATCCAATGTTGATCCAAAGCTTTTAGTGCATAAGAACCAAATGCAATGGTTGTGCCTCTTTTTGCATCGCCTTTCATACGGCCCTTCTGCATCTTCCTGTGTTTCGTTCTTTTCGGTTGTAACATCTTTTTTTATTTTGAAATTTTGCTACTTTTCAGAAGCTCCTTCAATTTTATTTATGAATTATCCTTTTCTTTCTCTTCCACCACCTCTTCTGTCGCCTCTCCTATCATCACGACGGCCACCACCACCATGTCCTTCATCTCTTCTTTCTCTTCTGTCGCTTACTTCACTTTTGCCACCCACGAAATTGGGGTTCAGGTCTCTCTTATTCAATACTTCACCTTTACAAATCCAAACCTTGATACCAATTTTTCCATAAACCGTCATCGCAAATACATTGGCATAATCAATATCCATACGGAAAGTATGCAGCGGTACACGGCCTTGTTTAATTTCTTCGGTACGGGCAATCTCGGCACCGCCTAAACGGCCACTTACTTTTACTTTAATTCCTTCGGCACCCATACGAAGCGCAGATGCAATTGACATCTTGATCGCTCTCTTATAGTTGATCCTGTTTTCAATTTGACGGGCAATGGTATCACCCACAATCATTGCATCCAGTTCCGGACGACGGATTTCAAGAATGTTGATCTGAACATCTTCCTTGCCAGTAAGTTTTTTCAACTCTTCTTTAATTCTGTCCACTTCACCACCACCTTTACCGATGATGATTCCCGGCTTTGAAGTATGAACGGTAACAATCAACTTACCCAGCGTTCTTTCAATTACAATTTTAGAAATACCGCCTTTGTTAATACGGGCATTCAGGTAAGTTCTGATTTTGTGGTCTTCAATCAGTTTGGAAGCATAATCTTTTTTGCTGCCATACCAGTTTGATTCCCATCCACGGATGATGCCTAACCTGTTACCAATCGGATTTGCTTTTTGACCCATGTTATTGGTTTATTAATTCGTTTTAATTTTTATTTTCTTTTGTATCAACAATAACTGTTACGTGATTGCTGCGCTTACGTACACGATAGCCACGACCCTGTGGTGCCGGACGCATACGCTTCAATGATCTGGCTCCATCTACAAATATGGTTTTTACAACCAGCTGGCTTTCGTCGCCACCTTCGTTCTTTTGTTTCCAGTTGCTGATGGCACTCAACACCAACTTACGCAACGGTACTGCGGGATGTTTTGGGTTATGCTCCAATTCAGCCAAAACTTTTTCTACTTTCTGGCCACGTATTAAATCAGCCAGCAAACGCATTTTGCGGGGCGATGTCGGATAATTTCTAAGTTTAGCTACTGCTTCCATTTTCCTAATAGTTTATAATTAGTCAACTTTCTTACTTGAATGTCCTTTGAACTGACGGGTAGGTGCAAATTCACCTAACTTATGGCCTACCATAAATTCCGTTACATAAACAGGAATGAATTTATTGCCATTGTGAACCGCAAAAGTGTGGCCTACAAAATCAGGAGAAATTGTAGAACGACGACTCCAGGTCTTTACTACGGCTTTCTTGTTTTTACCTTCATTCATAGCCATTACTTTCTTTTCCAGATGTGTGGCTATATAAGGACCTTTTTTAATTGAACGAGCCATTTGTTATTTCAAATTTTAGTTTTTCGTTTGCCGGCATTTTACCTGCAACTCCATTTAATTATTTAGAAAGTTTTGAACCGTTCTTTCTTTGAATGATCAGTTTATTGCTTGACTTTCCAGGTTTTCTTGTTTTCTCTCCTTTTGCATATTTACCTGTTCTGCTTCTGGGATGACCACCTGAAGCCTTACCTTCACCACCACCCATTGGGTGATCTACAGGGTTCATGGCTACACCACGGTTGCGTGGACGAATTCCTTTCCAGCGATTGCGACCTGCCTTACCCATACTTTGAAGGCTATGATCACTGTTGCTCACTACACCTACTGTAGCAACACAGTTTATTAATATTTTACGCAATTCACCACTTGGCATTTTCAACACTGCGTATTTTTCTTCTTTGTTGGTAAGCTGGGCTGATGCACCTGCACTACGAACCAATTTACCTCCTTGCCCGGGCTGCATTTCAATATTGTGAACATTGGTACCCAAAGGCATATTTTTCATCGGCAATGCATTTCCTACTTCAGGAGCTACATCATTTCCGCTTTCTACTTTATTTCCTACTTGCAATCCTTGTGGAGCCAGAATGTATCTTTTTTCTCCATCAGCATATTGAACCAATGCGATAAATGCAGTACGGTTTGGATCATACTCCACGGTAAGCACTTCTGCAACTCCAGCTTTGTTACGCTTGAAGTCAACGATTCTGTACTTCTTTTTATGTCCGCCTCCATTGTACCGCATTGACAAACGACCAGAAGAGTTACGTCCTCCGGTTTTTGGTTTAGCTTCTACCAGGCTTTTTTCAGGTACATTGGTAGTTACTTCGGCATAGGCGTTACCTATCCTCCATCTTGTTCCTGCTGTTACCGGTTTAAATTTTCTTAATGCCATAATCTTTTTTCTATTTTAGATTGCTGATTTTCTAAAAGAATCTCAGCAACTGCTGCTCTTTTAAATATTAGAATACATATCAATTGTCTCACCTTCTGCTACTGTTACAAATGCTTTTTTGTAAGAAGGCTTGCGACCATTCACTACGCCGGCTTTTGTAAAGCGACTTTTGTTTTTTGCAGGCGTTACTGATGTATTTACTTTGGTAACGGTAACACCATAAAAACCTTCAATTGCCTTTTTGATCTCCAGTTTATTGGCTTTCCAAGACACTTTAAAAGCATATCGGCGCAATTTATCCTGTTGGCCATTTGCCTTTTCTGTCAACACGGGTTTTATTAATACTTCAGAGAGTTTCATACTGTTTAGTTTGCTTATTTAGCTGATGAAAATTGTTTGGCTGCGCTTTCTGTAAATACGACTACATCAGAGTTTACAACATCGTAGGTATTAATATCCTTTAAAGAAACACCTAATACAGTAGGCACATTGCGCATGGACAAGTCCACATTATCATTAAATCCAGGTTGTACAAACATTACTTTTTTGTCTGCAACTTTCAGATTACCCAACATATCAACAAAAGTTTTTGTTTTGGGTGTATCCAATGTTAAATCTTCTACAATCACAATAGCGTTATCTTTTGCCTTTGATGATAAAGCTGAAACTCTTGCCAGTGCTTTTACTTTTTGATTCAACTTAATATCGTAACTGTGTGGCTTGGGTCCGAAAATAGTACCACCACCTTTGTATAATGGGTTACGGATATTTCCTTTACGGCTACCACCAGTTCCTTTTTGACGATGCAGTTTACGACTGGCACCTTTTACTTCGGCACGAGTTTTCACCTTATGCGTACCCTGACGTTGTGCAGCGAGATATTGCTTTACTGCGAGGTACACCACATGGCTATTTGGCTCTACACCAAAAATCTCTTCCGGTAAATCCACCTTTCTGCCTGTGGCCTGACCTTTTGTATTTAATACTTCTATTTGCATCCTATTATTTTTTTTGTGTTGAGGTGTTTTGCTTCAACACTGTTGTTTATTTCTGAATTAAAACAATTGACCCATTATAACCGGGAACCGAACCACTTACCAGTATATAATTTTTGTCAGGGAAAATTTTTACAACTTTCAAACCTTTCAGTTTTACCCTGTCGTTACCCATACGACCGGCCATACGCATACCTTTCATTACACGGCTGGCATCCGATGAGTTACCGAGTGAACCCGGAGCTCTTTGACGATCGTGCTGACCGTGTGTAGCACCACCCACACCGGTAAATCCATGACGCTTAACTACGCCCTGAAAACCTTTACCTTTTGTAGTACCTACTACATCCACCTGGTCACCTTCTGCGAAGATTTCAACCGTAACGGTTTCTCCTATATTTTTTTCTACTGAAAAATTTCTGAATTCTTTAGAGAATTTCTTGGGGGCTGTGCTAGCTTTTGCGAAGTGATTTTTTTCGGCTTTGTTAGAATGTTTGTCTGTTTTGTCGCCGAATGACAATTGGAGGGCATTGTAGCCATCAGATTCAGTGGTTTTTACTTGCGTAACCACACAAGGGCCTGCTTCAATAATCGTGCAGGCTGTTTGTTTACCTGCGGGATCAAAGACGCTGGTCATCCCAATTTTTTTCCCAATAATACCTTTCATGGTTGATCTGTTTGTGCCTGCAAGGTTATTGGGACATACCAGCCGCTCCGCATTTAAAAGCGGAACGAGGTGTCAATCCCCGTTTGCTACCGACCTTTTCCTTTCTATCGGAAGTACCGGCAGTAAACAAACCCTGAATGGCTTGTTTTATGTTCTCTTGCCCACTTTAAATGAACAAGAAATTACTGATTGTCAGAGCTCTTTTCTCCTGAAATTTTCAGAATTGAGAGATAACGAAAATGTTTATTTATAAGAACTTCTTGAATCATTTTCCCAAACGGAAAAAATGATTATGCTTTAATTTCGACTTCCACACCACTTGGCAAATCCAATTTGCTCAAGGCATCCACGGTTCTTGAAGAGGATGTATAGATATCCAACAGGCGCTTATGCGTAGCCAGTTGAAATTGCTCACGACTCTTTTTATTAACGTGGGGCGAACGCAATACGGTAAAAATTTTACGGCGTGTAGGCAAAGGAATAGGTCCTGTAACTACAGCACCTGTACTGCGTACTGTTTTCACGATCTTTTCAGCTGATTTATCAACCAGGTTGTGATCGTATGATTGTAATTTTATTCTTATTCGCTGCGACATGTGTGAAATCCCATTTTTCTTTTGGGAGTGCAAAGGTAGGGGTGACTGTCATACCTGCCAAATTGTTGGTAAAGAATTTTTTAGATTGTGAACAATCTTTCATCGTTTTTATAAATTGATATCTATCTTATTGAAATTCAATATTATTTTGCAGTTCTTATGTCAACAGCTCCACAAACTAAACCGAGTTATAAAAAATGGCTCAAACTCTTGCTAAAAATTGTGGTATCGGGCCTGTGCATCTGGTACGTTTCAGGCAAAATTGATTTTAGAAAAGCAGGGGAAGCTCTACAAAAAGCAAATGTTTTTTACCTCGTTTTGGCATTATTAACCTTTGTCGTTTCAAAAATAATAGCATCTTTTAGGTTGAATATTTATTTCAAAAATATTTTTATCAGGCTAAGTGAATGGACTAATCTGAAGTTATATTGGCTGGGCATGTTCTACAATCTTTTCTTACCCGGTTCAATTGGCGGAGATGCTTATAAAGTTTTATTGCTAAAGAAAAAATTTAACGCCCCTTATAAAAAAGCGATGGCAGCCGTTTTGCTCGACCGCTTTAGCGGACTGCTGGCGCTGGGTTTGATTCTTGCAGTTTATGGAATTTTTGTGCTGGATTATATAGGCTATATCATCAGCCTTTGCGGTCTCGCTTTACTGGCGGTTGCACTATTATATTATATCATCAACCGTTGGCTGAGAGATTTTATTCCCAGTTTTTTCCCGACACTTGTTATGGGTTTAGCAGTTCAAGCAGCACAAGTAATATGTGCTTATTTTATTATGGCCTCACTTCATATTGAAGTAAATAAAACCGAATTCATCTTTTTATTTCTTTGTTCATCCATCGCATCAGTTTTGCCTTTTACCATTGGAGGATTAGGCATTCGGGAAATTGTTTTTCTACAAGGCTCCCAATATTTTGGTCTATCGCAGGAAACCGCCGTTGTCATTAGTTTGCTTTTTTACCTGATTACATTGGTAACATCTGCCATAGGCGCCGTTTATATTTTTAAAGACCCATTGCGGGAAATTGATTTATCAAAAAACACACAACATCATTCATAAAAAAAATCCCCGACAAGCATTGCACTTATCGGGGAGTGAATTTCATTCTATTATTACCGAATTAATAAACATAGCTACGACGTATCTCCTGCTTTCCGGCCTGCAATACACCTGCAGCATTATAAACTTCAGCAAGTATCAGCCCTTTGCCCCTTGCATAATAGCTCACCGCATATTGATCTAAAATAGCAGTCATATCCTGCCAAATTCCCGGGGCTACCTCCAATTCAATTTTTTCTTCTACAACGATTACATTTTGATAGGTAATGTTGCCGGTAGATGCATTGACAGCAATGGGCACATCTTTTTGTAAAATCTTTGAACTAATTCTGGTTTTTACATTCTGAGCAGGTGCAGGAGGAATGGTAATTGTTCCTGCAAAGCCGGAAGATTTCCAAACGGTGCCTGCAGGTACATTATCTTTCAGAAAAATATACTCTCCCCATAATGGATTGTCATAACTCAAGAAACCTCCCACATCAAACCATTCGGAATAATCGCCACTATTTCTTCTGTAATAACCGGATGTATCTTCACCGGTTCCACTATTTTGCATAAAGATGGTAAAGTTGTTTCCTCCGGCACTTAAAGGCGGTATATTTTTTACGTAACGGAGTAATGAATCATTTGCATCATCATCAAACTCGTAACTCCAGTTGCTGTTTGTTGTTCTGGGAAAATAATCTGTTGGCACTACTGTACAAGTAAATGTACAGGTGCTGCTGCCATACTTCACTGTAAAAGTGTATGTATTGGCTGTATGTGGTGTGCCATGCCCTACCAAGGTAACTGTGGTATTTCCGGTAGCTGTAAACACACCCGATGCACTAAACCAAAAACCATCGGTTGGTGAATCCAGCGTATCTGTTGTGATGGTATATGAACCTGCTGTGGTTACATTAACTGAAATTCGTACAGTGTCTGATGCTTCCATAGCAACACCGGCCATATAAAGCCCCATTGGTATTGCTCCGGTGCAATTAACGGTGCCGGCCGATGGTGTTGCTACAATTACAGTAAATGTACAGGTGCTACTACCCAGTTTTACTGTAAATAATTTTGGCCCTGCCGTTTCGGTTGAAGGTATTGAACCTTGCGCCTGTAATGTTACACTTTGATTGCTGCCTACGCCAAAATTGCCGGAATAGCTAAACCAAATTCCAGCGACCGTATCTGTTCTGATATTCAAATTACCACCGGTGGTTACATTTATAGCAACAATAGCTGTATTGGTAGCTGCCATGGTAGCTCCCGGTGCATAATTTCCATTTACTGCTATGGGAGCACAAGCACCGGGTGCACCTGCAAGTGTACCTACGCCGGGTTGTGTAACGGTTACCTGAATATCGCAGACGGAGCTATCAAACTTCACAACAAAATTATTGGTACCTGATGCGAATGGGGTACCATAGCCTCTTAGTGTAATATTATTAATCCCCAGTGTAGTAAATATTCCTGTAGCTCTAAAATAATAACCGTTCACTGTATCGGTGGTTACTGTATAGTTACCGGTTCGAGTTACATTTACCTGCACACTTAAAGTATTGGTAGCAGGAATAAGCTCAATACCGGCTGTATAAGTGCCATTTACTGTTTTGGGGAGGCAATCGCCTAGCCCATCGCTTTGCAAACTTCCCTGTGCCGGTTGATTGCTACCTTCAAAACTCAGTTCCTTTTGACAAGAGAATACAATTACCGTTACAGCTGCTAGCAGAAATATCAGTTGTTTTTTCATTATGGTTTGGGTTATTTTTTTAGCGTTTAAAAATAGGGATAATTTTATTGCCGAACAGATGAAAGTATCAGCCAGATGTTAATTTCCTTAATTGCAATACCGGTTACTTCGTATTTTGATTATTTTTACCGTCTTAAATTGTACAAAATGAAAAACGTCTGGTTTTGTTTTTTATTACTCATTACTATTTCCTGTAAAAGTCAGCAAGATTCAAGCCGAAATTTAAACCCCGACGGATTTGAAAAAGGCATAGTCAAGGAAGGCGTACAAGTACTGGATGTACGCACGGCCGGTGAGTTTCAAAGCGGCCATATAAAAAATGCATTGCAAGCCAACTGGATGGATAAAACTGAATTTATCAATCGCTTGAAATATGTAGATAAAGACAAGCCCGTATATGTGTATTGCCTGGGTGGCGGAAGAAGTGCAGCCGCAGTTGCCTGGATGAAAGAAAATGGATTTACCAATCTTTATGATCTTACCGGCGGCATTACTGCCTGGAAAAAAGCAAACAAGCCTGTAGAGGGGATGAGCAACGAGCCACAAATGACTACACAGGATTATCAGGCAAGAGTGAATAGTCACAAAACCGTTTTAGTAGATTTTGGCGCAGAATGGTGTCCACCCTGTGTAAAAATGAAACCCGTTTTAAAAGAACTGGAACAAACAAAAGGACTGGATTATTTGCTCGTAAAAATTGATGCAGGCGTGCAAACTAACCTGATGAAAGAAATGAACATAGAACCTATTCCCGTTTTTATTATTTATAAAGATGGAAAAGAAACCTGGAGACACCAGGGCATTGTATCAAAAGAAGATTTAGAGAAACAACTGAAGTAAGGTTACTAAATAATTACTACCTTTTCATCTTTCAATCAATTTTCAATACAACTGGAAATTGATTTTTTTATTTTTAATGATGCAACATGAAAAGAAAATCATTTATACAAAAAGCAACCACACTTGCTGGCGGTAGTTTAGTGGCATCTCCCCTACTGGCATTTACTGAAAGAAAAAAGACGCTACGGGTTGCACATCTATCCGATATACATTTAAAACCAGGCATGGAGCCGGAAAAAGGAATGGCTAAGGCACTGCATCATGCACAAAACCTGCATCCCGGCGTTTCCTTCATCATCAATGGCGGTGATGCCATCATGGATGCACTTGCTGCTGATAAACAGAAAACGGCAACACAGTTTGACCTTTTTAAAACTATTTTGAAAAATGAAAACAGCCTGCCTGTTCACCATACAATAGGTAATCATGATATATGGGGATGGTTTATAAAAGAAAACAGACCCGAAGATGATCCGCAATATGGCAAGGCGTGGGTAGTGGATACATTTGAAATGAAAAACCGTTACTATAGCTTTACCCAACAGAAATGGCATTTTATTGTTTTGGACAGTACACAACTCAATGCGGCGGGAGGATACATTGCCCGGCTTGATGAACCACAACTTGAATGGTTTACAAAAGAATTAGAATCAGTTCCAAAAGACCATTTTATCTGCCTGGTTTCTCATATTCCCATTCTTTCTATATGTGCCGGGCTTTATTTTGAAAAAACGGAAGCCAACGGTGATCTGATGATAAAGCGCAACCTGATGCACACTGATTTTCTTTCGCTCAGAAAAATATTTGCAAATACGCCGCAATTAAAATGTTGCATCAGCGGGCATATACACATGCAGGATGAATTAACCTATCAGGGAATAAAATATTATTGCAATGGTGCCGTGTGCGGAAACTGGTGGAAGGGCGCCTTTAATAATTTTGAACCGGCCTATGCCTTAATGGAATTTTATGATGATGGCCACACCAAAAGAACTATAATCAATTATTAATATATTAAACACAACAAACCCCTATGAAGAAAACAATATTTTTTTGTGGTTTACTCATTTGTTTGCTGATAAATTCTGATGCACAACAACCAACGGTACAGGTATTGACGAGCGGGCAAAAAACAAGTCTGCGTGGATTAAGTGTCGTAAATGATAATGTAATATGGGTAAGCGGCAGCAATGGTACCGTTGGAAAATCTACAAATGGCGGAAAAAACTGGAAATGGTATAAAGTAGCGGGTTTTGAAAAAACAGATTTCAGAGATATAGAGGCATTTGATGCCAGTAACGCCATCATCATGGGTGTAGCTGAGCCTGCTTATATATTAAAAACCACAGATGGCGGCGAAAGCTGGAAAGTAGTGTATGAAAATAAAGCAAAAGGAATGTTTTTAGATGCCATGGAATTTTGGAATGAACAGTCGGGCATTGTAGTAGGCGACCCTGTTAATGGAAGATTTTTCATCACCCGGACTTTTGATGGTGGTGCTACCTGGCAGGATATTCCTTTTGAAAAAAGACCCATTGCAGACAGTGGTGAGGCTTGTTTTGCCGCAAGTGGAACCAACATAAGGGCTTTAGACAGAGATGAAGCTGTATTTGTTTCAGGCGGATTAAAGTCAAGCATCTTTCTGCGCAACGAACGGCTACCGTTAAACTTAATGATACAAGGAAAAGAAACAACCGGCGCCAATTCCATTGCTGTATGGGATCATCGTAAAAGAAAAGGAGGAAAAAAAATGATAGTAGTGGGTGGCGATTTTAATGCAGACAGCTCAACTTATAACAATTGTATGTTTACAAAAAATAGAGGCAAAACCTGGCAGACTCCCACAGTAGCACCACATGGCTATCGCAGTTGTGTTGAATATTTGTCGGCGGATGATTTACTTGCTTGCGGACTGAATGGCATTGACTATTCATCCAATGGAGGTAAAACCTGGGAATGGATAAGTAAAGAGGGATTCCATGTTTGCCGAATTGCAAAAACAGGCACATCCGTTTTTCTGGCAGGCGGCAATGGTAAAATTGGCAAACTGGAATGGAGTATGAAAAAATAATATGAATTACAAATACATCAATGATATTATAGATTATCCAGAATATCTTTTACTGAGGGTCGCTTTTTATAATCCTGATTAAAAAAACGATACGTTACGGTAGCCTCCTTATCAATTATATAAACCGCAGGTACCGGAAGATTTTTCCCGTTTTTCCCATTTAGTTTTTCGAGATCCAACCCGGCATTGCGATAGCGTGTAGCTACATTTTCCTGTACTTCAAATGCCACATCATACGCTTTCATAATTTTTAGTCCCTCATCATATAAAATTGAAAATGTCGCCTTTGTACGATTTACGGTTGAGTCAATATTTTCCGGTTTTTCCGGCGTTACTGCTACTACGGTAGCACCTTTCTCAGTTATAAATTGTAAAGAATCATTTAGCCTAGTCAATTCCTTATTACAAAATGGGCACCAATAACCACGATAAAATACCAAAACCACTTTCCCTTTTTTCAATAAATCTTTAAGGCGCACCTCCTCTCCTTTTTGATCTTTGGCTTTAAAGTCGGGGGCCTTCGATGCTATAAACAACCCTTCAGGAGCCTGCTGTGCCATAGCAAAAGATGCGCATGCAAAAAAGAATATCACCAAAGAAAATCTCTTCATAAGTTATTTTTAATCCAATATCAAAAATATATGCTACCTGTGTTCAAATTTATATTTTGCTTTACAAAAAAATAATTTTCACTTATTTTTACCGCTTGTAACCATTAACCCGTTAATGCTTTATGTCAAACAACAGTCACCGTGAGCAATATTTTACAAAGTTATTAATAGGCTTTGCGTCAATCATTGGCTGTATCTTATTAATATTCTATTGCATATTTGAGCTTGATAAAGATGCAGACTGGTATTTCTGGGCAATCGTTGCAGCCTTTCTTCTTTGTTGTGGAATATATTTTTCACTAAGTGCCTTTGTGCATAAAGTAAAATCAGATTTCAGCAAAAGGCAGAAGCAAAGAGAAGCCCTTAGGGGAAATCAATCGGAATAATTCCTAATTATCTTACCTGTTATTGATTCACAAGCATTTTGTAGATAAGATTCTTTTTAAAAACAATTACATATTTGAGAAAAAAAACTGAATTGCCTTGTAACAGCCTCATGCTTTTAACTATTTTTCTTAGGCAAAAAAAGAAATTGTGTATCTGAGGCATTTTTCACAGGCTTATAACCAAATGAAATGAATTCCCGTGTATCACCACATTGATATTAAACGGTAGTTGAATTCATAATATACTCAATACGCTTCGCTATCAAACTCTTTTATTTCTAACAGAAAACTTTTACTTTTAGTTACGAATCTACAAAATGAGTAATTCAGAAATTGTACAACTTTTTTTAGTCATCGTTGGTTTAGCGTTTATAGCATTTGAAGTGATAACCAATATGAATGATGTAGAAGACGATACTACAAATATTATTTTGTATCAGGCTACTTTAAAAAGAATGTTATTCATTCCATTTGCCATTGGCGCTATTGCTGGTCATTTATTTTTGGGCACTACATCAAAAATTTTTCCGTCTTATAAAATCATTAACCCTTTAGATAATGAGCTGTTAGTTATTCTGGGTTTAGTATTCATCTCGGCATTGTTATTCTTGTTTTCAAAAAAGATAATAACAAGAAGCCGTGAGTTTTTAACGATCCTGTTCCTTGCAGGTTTACTTTATGGGCATTTTTTCTGGTCAATGAATGATTGAAACTGTAACCATGTTAAATATCAATAAAGCAATTGCAAATACCACGGAAAAGCAACGGAAGTGGGCAAAAATTTTTGTGGCTGCTCTGGCGGTAATACTTGCAGCTACAGATGCATTTTTAGCTATTAAAGAATCAAAAGGATTTCCCACTTTCAGTTTATTATTTAAATCTCACGAAAACCACATGCTCTGGTTTACATTTCTTTTTGGTTGCCTCTCAGGAAAGATATTTTATAACAGATTTACGAATCATAAAAAGAAAGAACAGGATGGAATTAAATTGATTGGAATTGTAGTTGCCATTTTAATTATTATAGGGTTATTACTGAAACAAGTGCATGTAGAACCGGTCATCAAATTGCTGTTATTTGTAACTGGCATACTATGCGCCAGCCGCTACTGGCCACAATATAGAAGCCCGACATGTAGAAACAGGGAATATTCTAATTTTGAAAATGCCGACTGATTATGAAAATTTTTATGAACGCAACTTTTTTACGATTACAATCGACTTGAAAGGAGTATGAAAAAAATTTTAGTCATTCTTACATTCACATTTCTTTCACAATCACTTTTTTCGCAAAAAGTGGACAGTATCTACTTTCATCTTTATACTGATAGCTTGAAAAAAGGCCAACACAATTATATCAATGTAGATGGCAAATTAATCAATGGCCGCTGGCTGCCCCTTACCAGTAAAGAAATCATATTTTCTTGTGAGGAAGCAAAATTTGAAGGCAACGAGCTGATTATTCCCATTGATTTTAAATTGGAAAAAGTAAAGGTGAAGGCTGCGCTGAAGACTAATCCATCAATCAGTTTAGAAAGAATCATCTGGATAAAACAAAAACCGGATGATGAATTGCTTCCATCAAAAAATGAAGTT
>JAKIZK010000024.1:17515-29461 GCA_022708055.1 Bacteroidota bacterium | reverse complement strand
ATTATTGGGGAAAAAATTGGATTCCTGCCGAATGTGATGTGTCAATCAGACCCGGTTGGTTTTATCATGCTTCAGAAGATAAAAAAATCAAACAACCCGATTCATTGTTTCAGTTATATCTGAAATCAGTTGGCAGAGGTGCTAATTTATTGTTGAATGTGCCGCCCGATAGAAGAGGATTAATAACAGACAAAGATTCAACTTCACTGGCTGGATTTAGAAAATTGAAGACAGAAAGTTTTTCCAACAACTTGCTAAAAGAGGCCAGCACCTATTATGAATTTACAAAGAATGATTTTTCGGAAAAGCCTATGCAGATAAGAGAGTTGGATCATCCAACACAAACTTATGCAATCAATATGCAGAATTTTATTGTGCAGATGAAAGAGCCTACAAAAATGAATTGTATCATTCTGCGTGAAGCAATACATCTGGGACAAACAATCAGAAGATTTAATATCGTTTTCTATAATGGTGATAAAGCCATCAATCAAATCTTAGGAACCAGCATTGGCAGAAAACGGATTCTAACTTTTCCTGCCCTTACCGTTACCTCTTTTAAGGTTTATATTGAAGATGCAAGAGGAAATGACAATGTAAGCGGCATCGCAGCTTATCTGATTGACGAAAAACTGATTGAAAAATAAAATAATTATTTGGATGTAAAGCTGGCCTTTCTTTTTTCCAAAAAGGCAGCTACACCTTCTTTTCTGTCTGCTGTATCAAAACAGTTTCCAAATTCTGCTATCTCTAAAGCATAGCCGTCTTTTGTTTCATCATAAACCGCATTGGCGGCTTTGATGCATCCTGCAACTGCTAAAGGAGCTTTGGAATTAATTATTTCAAGAATCTTTTTTGTGTGATCCAAAAGCGTATCGGCTGTCGTTACATAATTTACCAGTCCGTATTGTTTGGCTTCATTTGCATCTATCAAATGTGCACTCATTAATAGTTCCATAGCTTTACCTTTTCCAATTAACTGCACCAGTCGCTGAGTACCTCCATATCCGGGAATCAATCCCAGATTCACCTCCGGTTGGCCAAATTTTGCATTTTCGCTGGCTACTCTAAAATGACAACTCATGGCCAACTCGCAACCCCCACCCAGTGCAAAACCATTTACAGCTGCTACAAAAGGCTTCGTGCAATTTTCTATTCGGGCAAATGTGTCCTGACCTCTTTTGGATAAAGCCATTGCCTGTGCTTTGTTGAGGTCGGCAAATTCTGAAATATCAGCACCTGCTACAAAAGCTTTGGGCCCGGCACCGGTTATCACTACTGATTTAATCGAAGCATTCGATTCAATCTCATCCAACACTTTATTCAAATCATTAAATACATCTTTATTTAAAGCATTCAGCTTATCGGGGCGGTTGATGGTTATGGTTAAAATGCCATTTTCAAGATGGGTGAGCAGTGTTTGATACATAATAAAAATTTAGAATTTTCTGTTTTCTTTTACCCAGTTGGTAATGTAAGTGGCAATTTCGGCAGTGGGAGTGCCGGGTGCAAATAATTTTCCAACACCTTGTTCATGCAAGGTTTTCATATCATCTTCAGGTATGATGCCACCACCGGTGAGCAGCACATCATTCATATCTTTTTCTTTCATCAATGCTATAATTTTTGGAAATACAGTTTGATGTGCACCGGAAAGAATACTGATGCCAATGGCGTCCACGTCTTCCTGCAAAGCAGCACTCACTACCATTTCAGGAGTTTGACGAAGCCCGGTATAAATTACTTCCATGCCTGCATCTCGCAATGCAGTGGCAATTACTTTGGCACCCCTGTCGTGGCCATCCAATCCTACTTTAGCAACTAAAACACGAATAGGTCGATTCATTTTTTAGATTCTTGTCCTGCGAAAATACATTCTTTCGGCGGAAGCATGTATATTGAGCCATGCAGTTTAGAAAATTTGGAAATACCGATTTATGCGTAAGCGAAATTGGCTTTGGCGCCTGGGCCATTGGGGGTGCGGCAATGATAGGCGATACGGCTATTGGCTGGGGCGATGCCGATGATACTATTTCAATATCAGCAATCAAGGCGGCGCTGGATGCAGGCATTAATTTTTTTGATACTGCTGATGTTTATGGATTAGGACATTCAGAAACATTGCTGGGCAAAATAATCGGAACAAAAAAAGATGTGTTGATTGCAACCAAGGGTGGCAATGTAGCGAGAGCCGGAAAGTTTACGGTTGATTATTCAAAAGCACATCTTATAAATGCTTGTGAAGCTTCGCTACGCAGATTGAAAAGGGAAACGATAGATTATTATCAATTACATACTGTAAGATTGCAGCATTTGCAAAATGGAGAATGTATTCAAGCAATGAATCAATTGCAAAAGCAAGGAAAAATCCGTTATTGGGGAGTTTCATTAAATACGTTTGAACCTTTGCCGGAAGCAAACTGGTTTATGCAGGAAAATTTGGGTAATGGATTTCAGCTTGTATTAAATCTGGTAAATCAATTTGCTTTACCTATATTGAATGTAGCAGCTGAAAAAGGCTTCGGCATTATTGCCCGCATGCCACTTCAGTTTGGATTGCTTACTGGAAAATTTGATAACTCGACATCATTTTCAAGAACCGATCACCGGAAAAACAGACTGACAAAAGAAGTAATTGACACCTGTGCGGATGTGCTGCAACCGGTTTGGCAACTTTGTCAAAAATATCAATGCTCCAAAACGCAGTTGGCATTGAGTTATATCAAAAGCTATGCAGCTGTTGCTACCATGATTCCCGGCATTCGTACTCCTGAGCATGTAACATTGAATACACAAGGTCTGTTTCAATTAGATGATGCCGATAAAAAAATTATTGAATCATTGGGGCAAAATGAATTTTTACCTGCAATGGATCTCATTCGCAAACAGGGTTAATTGCATTGCGAGTTTAGAAATTTCAAGGTTGCACTATTGTAATCACTGTAAATATGATGATCGGCCACAGCCAGCGCAATTTGCTCCAATACGGTTATTCGTTGCAAAACACTCAAACTGTTCATTGCCGGAAATGAAAGCGGATTTGCCTGATAGGCAGTTGAAAGTGCATCGGAAAAACCAATGAAATAATTTTTGCTGTCTAAGAAACCTTTTGTTTTTAATTCATTGAAAACGGCTGTTGATTGAGATATACTGATATCTCCTTTCCTTGCGAATCTTTCGGCATAGAGCGGACTATGCTCTTGCATTAAATATTTGCTACAAACACCACGGCCCGAAATGGTTTGCGAATTGGTAAGTGCATTGGCATTGCCGGTAGGACCTACGTTTTCATTGTTATCAAATCTTGCCATGCAAAACTGAAATGGACTGTTGAGCGAATTTGCCATCACACCTCCCGATGGTGCACAATAACTGATTCCGGCTTTGTAATTGAACAGGTAGGTAAGATAAGAAGAAAAATTTCCACCATTACTCATACCAACCGAATAGCGAAACTTTGAACGATTGGTAACGCCGCGGTTATAAAACTCATCTGTGATTACTTTAATGTTTGCAAAATCAACATTTGTTGTACTGTCTAACGGTATGGGATTCCACCTTATCTTGCCATCTCCGTTTGTATCAGTACCCAATGTACTTTCTTCCGATTCGGTGATGATTACGCCAAAATTGTCGTTTATAAGTGCACTGATCATTAACTGAAATTCATAACTCTTAGTTAGATTTTCGGCATTGCCACCGGTGCCATGCAGCAGGTACACAAACCCTTTTTGCCCGGCAGGGAAATAATAATAAACAGGTTTCAGCCTGTCTCTTCCCATTATTTGCTCAAAATTTAATGTTACTGGTGTAATGTTTTTTAAACTACCACTGAAGCTGACATTTCTTGACGGCATGATAAACCAGGTATGCCACTCATCTTTGCCATTTAACAGACTTACATCTGTGCCCGACCAGGTATTAAAGAGTTGACTGCTACTCGTAGCTACACTAAAAATATGAACCGTATCACCGGTTTTATATTTGCCCGATCCATATCCGTTGCTTACAGATACAGAAAAACTATCGGTTGCAGGAGGCGTACCACCTCCGCCACCATTATTTCCGGATTCTTTTTGGCATGAGAATAATACAATTAAACTTAGCAGTGGGATTATTTTTTTCATAGGTTCGTTTGACTGATTGATATACAAAAAGTTAAAACGAATCTTAAAATAATTTTATTGCCGTATTTATACGTAGGATGGTTTCTTCTATTCCCAATTGTTCTGCAATATGAAATACAGGGGGGCCAAACTTGCCACCCACCAGCATAATCCTGAAAGGCAATTGCAACTCACCGGGCTTTATATTTTTTTCAGCAGCAGTTTCTTTAAAAATATTTTCCAATGTAGCTGCATCGGCTGGTGAATTTTTTATTTTTTCTGCAAAACTTTCAAAAAAGTTTTTCTTCTCATCATTCCATTTGGCTTTTACAGCTTCTGTATCCCATGTATCCGGTGATTTAAAGAAGAATGTAGTTTGTTGTACAAAATCAGTAAGCAATGTGCAACGGTCTTTTACGAGATCAATTATTTTTTCAAGTTGTGCATCGGTGCCATGCGAAATTTTTTCTGCAATTAGCATTGCCTTTACCTGTGGTAATAGTTTTTGTGCACTACTTCTTTTTATCCATTCGTGATTGAACCACTTGGCTTTTTCAAAATCAAATTTTGCACCTGCGCTATGCACTCTTTCTATTGAAAATTTTTCAATCAGTTCATCTATTGAAAATATTTCCTGTTCTGTACCATCATTCCAGCCCAGTAATGCGAGATAATTGATGAGTGCCTCCGGCAAAAATCCTTTTTCTTTAAATCCTGCAGTTGTTTCATGGGTCTTAGGGTCGGTCCAGTTCATTGAAAAAACGGGGAAACCATATTTAGCGCCATCCCGTTTGCTAAGTTTACCATTTGGCCCCAGTATCAAAGGAAAATGTGCCCACTGCGGCATATTTTTTAAACCGAATAAATATTCCCATAATAAAATATGAACGGGTGCCGATGATAACCACTCTTCACCACGAAAAGCATGACTGATTTTCATTAAATAATCATCCACCACTACTGCCAGATGATAAGTGGGCATTCCATCTGCTTTCAGCAATACTTTATCATCAACAAGCGATGTATCAAACTTCACTTCGCCTCGAATCATATCCGTAAATGCAATGGTTTCTCCTTTCGGCATTTTTATGCGAATCACATAACCCGATCCGGAGGCTAATAATTGTTTTGTTTCAGCATCAGTCAGTGATAATGAATTTCGCATCTTCATACGGGTGCTATGGTCGTATTGATGTGAAGTAGTTGAATCGGAATGCCGCATTTGTTCCAGTTCTTCGGGAGTGTCAAACGCATAGTAAGCCTTGCCTGCCGCTACTAATTTTTCAGCATACTGCCTGTACATTTCTTTTCTTTCACTTTGGCGGTAGGGGCCAAAATTTCCTCCTTGTTGTACACTTTCATCCGGCGTGAGTCCGCACCATTTCAAAGTATCAAAAATGTATGCTTCTGCACCCGAAACGTATCTGCTTTGATCTGTATCCTCTATTCTTACTATAAACTCACCCTCATTTTTCTTTGCAAATAGATAGTTGTACAAAACCGTTCTTACACCTCCCAAATGCAGCCCTCCGGTAGGTGAAGGGGCAAAACGAACTCTTACTTTTTTTGACATGGCGCAAAGATAAGTTATCGGGTATCTTTGTAGATTATGAAGCAAAAAGAAGCAACAAACGAAATTGTGAACAAGGATTTTTATCTTGTAAAAACACCCTGGTGGGTAAAAAAACTTTATCCCGACTGTGTATGGGATATGCCGAAAAAAAATAAAACCCTTTATCTCAGTTTTGACGATGGCCCACACCCCACCATTACACCATTTGTATTAAAGCTTTTGAAGCAATATAATGCCAAGGCAAGTTTTTTTTGCATCGGAGAAAATGTTGCGCAGCATCCTGATTTGTTTAAACAGTATATTGACGAAGGCCATGCCGTAGGCAATCATACTTACAAGCATGTAAACGGATGGAAAACGAATGATGAAGACTACTTGTACGACATAGAAAGAACAGACAGATTGATGAGCACCAATCTTTTTCGGCCGCCTTATGGTCGCATTACCCGTTCGCAGATAAAAAAGATAAGAAATGATAATGCCGGAAAAAAAATAGTCATGTGGAATATTCTTGCCGGCGATTGGGTAACCACTTTATCGCCTGATAAATGCTATACCAG
The DNA here is from genome assembly GCA_022708055.1 of Bacteroidota bacterium. Lineage (GTDB taxonomy): Bacteria > Bacteroidota > Bacteroidia > Chitinophagales > Chitinophagaceae > JJ008. Next base: position 23,222 of record JAKIZK010000024.1, on the reverse strand, counting down.
AATGAGGGAAAAAATATCGGAGGGCGACATTATTGTACTACACGAAAGCAATAAATCCTGGGAGCGAATGAGCTATTGTCTGCCCCGTATATTAAAAGAATTTACTGCAAAAGGCTTTGTTTTTGCTCCCATTCAGTAAAAAAGAGGTTGCGGCAGGTCTTAAAAAAAGTTAGGGCCGGGGTAGAAACCCTGGCCCGTTTTTAATCCGTACCCTATGAAAACTGGGATAAATATAAATTATTTTTTTATTAGTTCAAAGTAATTTGAAAAGTATGACCGTTTACGGTAAGCGTTGCCTGATTGTCGCAGTCCCCGTTTCCAAAGTTTAAAAATGAAACCCAATGAGAGTTTGCAGGCAGGTTTGCTCTTACCGTTTTGATAACGCCTTTCACAATCCAGCGGCAGGAAACTCTGCGTATTAATGGCTCGGTAATAGTTGATTCCCAGCGCACAAGCAAATTTCCTCTTCTTACTTTTCCAGTAGCGGTTCCGTCATAAATTTTATATACATCATCTCTTGGAGTGGGGGTGGCCATACCATCAATTTGCAACACACTGCGACTGCTATTCCATTCAATATAATTGCCACTGGGTTTGGTGAGCTTTCCATCAATTACTTCAATTCTGTATCTTCTTACAATGTTTGGCGGCTGCGATGTATTGGTAATCTTATGTGTTCCTTCAACCTTTACACTATCAATATAAAAGCCATCAAATGTGGTAACAGCCATTGCACCCGGATTGAGCAATCGGTCGGTATATTCTGAAATAATTTTTCCGCGGCGAATATGTCCATCGGGTCCTGGGCAACCCGTGTTTCCAAAATCAATAACCACTCTCACCGGAAATGGAGTATTGTTGGGATGCGTAATGGTAACAGTAAAGCATCTGAGGGCGGGGTTCAGCGTATCAGGCCGGCCATAAAAAACACCGGAGCCTTCCATGCCTACATCATTATTTACACCCATAACATCATCAAAGGTTTCAGAAAAAATATTTTCTGCTTCACCACTTGCTTCTGTAGATGCCTGCGCCAGTTCCTGCTCCTGTGCATCTGTATTGGTACTACTGGTTTCTTTACTACACGAAAAAAAGATAAAACTGACGAAAAGTGCAGTTGCAAGAAATATTGCAAAGGGCTGATTGCGACAATTCATAATCCGGGTTTTGGGTTGAAGGAAAATGCAAATACAAGGCTAAGAAAGATATTATTCAATGAGGTTTAAGGGTACAGTAAACTTTTTTTACTGACTTTTGCTTGCAAAGTAGTTCAGCATGAATTTGATAGATACACATGCTCATGTTTATGTAGATGAATTTGAAGCAGATACGACAGAAATACTGCAAAGGGCGAGAGCTGCAGGTGTTTCAAAAATTTTGATGCCGGCAATTGATCGGGCTACACATACGGTCTTATTGGCGCTGGAAGCAAAACATCCTGATTTATGTGTGAGCATGATGGGTTTGCATCCCTGTTCTGTCAAAGAAAATTATAAAGAAGAGTTGCAAGCAGCATCAAAATTATTGGCCTCCCGAGAATTTATTGCGGTAGGGGAAATAGGACTTGATTTTTATTGGGATAAAACATTTGTAAAAGAACAAGTGGATGCTTTTCATCAGCAGCTTGACTGGGCTTTGCAGTATGATATTCCCGTTTCCATACATTCCAGAAGCGCAATGGATGAATGTATTGAAATAGTAGCACAGCATCAACAAGGAAAACTAAAAGGTGTGTTTCATTGTTTCTCAGGAAATGAAGTGCAGGCAAAAAGAATTATAGATTTAGGTTTTCATTTGGGCATTGGCGGGGTGGTAAGTTTTAAAAACTCGGGACTGGATAAAGCGATTGCGAATATTCCCATAAAAAATATGGTACTGGAAACCGATGCACCCTATCTGGCACCTGTTCCCTTCAGGGGGAAAAGAAACGAACCTGCTTATTTGAAATATGTAGTGGAGAAATTATCATCAATTTTCAGTTTAGGCATTGATGAAGTGGCTAATGAAACAACTGCTAATGCGGAGAAGTTGTTTGGGGTGGGGCAAGGAATTAAGAATTAATGCTACTCGTTAAAGGAAAAAACTGCGAATGAAAAAGATTTCATTGTTATTGTTTTTTCTACCTTAATCTTATGAAAGTATTTGATTTATAAGTAGATGAGTAGTTTTAAAACCACTTTTGTGAAAATGGTGCCAGAGCTTTATTTGAATATTTTTTGCCTTACCAAATTTGATACTGTCAAAAGTCATTAGTTATGCAATCACAAATTAATTCACCAGATTTTTTATTCCTTTTAGAAACCTATCACTCAGTCTTTTCTTTTCAGTTATAATCTCAGCATCAGCCGGCAGATCATCTGAAAATAAAATAGGTTTCTTGTAGTTTGTTACAAGACCATTTGGTAACCATACTTTTGCCAGATAGCCACTATCTGTTTTTATTTCTTTTATGTATTCAATCCTTCCCGTTACACTTCCATATTCCTGGGCCGGATAACCGGAAAATTTTAAAAGCACTTCCTGACCTGGTTTTACCTTTCCAAATCCTGATTGTGGAATAAGCATTTCTGCAAAATATTTATCTGTCTTGTTTGTTACAAATCCAATGAGTTGGTTGGGTTGTAGCAATTGATTCTCATCCAAAAAGCCTGCATAAATAAATTTCCCATTTTCCGGTGCAGTTAATAAGAATTTTTGCTTCCAATCTTCAATAGCACTGCGATATGCAAATAGCGCCTGAATAAAAATGGCACGTTGTTGTGTTATCTGGTTGTCTAATTCTAACATTTCTTTTTGCAAAGCATGTTGCTGACTTTGATTGCCTATAATGGATGCATTGAGTTGGGGTATCACCATCTTTTTATTAATTAACTGGCTTTGTTGTCCTCTGTATTCTATGTCGTTAATAAGAGTTTCATTGTGCAATGTGTCATGAACATTGTAATTCTGTATAGTAATGGCAAGGTCTTGCTGTTGCAATTCTTTTTGTTGTAAAAGAGTTTGTAATAGTTTTTTGGTATTTGCCAGATCTCTGTTCAACATTTGTTTTTTGGTAACGTAAAAACCGGAATTGAGATAGTCTTTAAATGTAATATAGGCCTGCATAAATCCCTGATGCGTTGGTTGTAGTTCGCCCATCATGGAAAATGAATGGTTTGTAGATTTCCAGAAACGAGGTATTTCTTCCAGTCGGTTGCTGTCTGCAAAATATTTCAAAGTATCAAGAATGGATGACAGCCTGATTACTTCATCGTGGCTGGCTGTGCTTTCCATATAGCCGATGATATCATTTTTTTTTATCTCCCATCCGTCGCCCATAAAAAGTTTAACAATTCGCCCTCCTGTTTTTGTAATAACCGGCTTTGGTGGATTAATAGAATTTAATTTTGCTCTGGCATGAACAATATCGGGATAATAAATGAAGTAGCTTCCAATGGCCAGAACAACAAGCAGCAAAAAGAATACGGGAATGCCCCAACGGATGATAAGGCCGGGCCTGTGGCTGATAAACTCCCTAAGGTTTTCACTCCTGATGGTTGATTGATTTTGTATTGGCATTTTTAGTTTTTCTTAATAATGTTATGCAATGAGTATTTCGGAATTTTCACCATATAAAGTGCTCAAAAAAAATCAGGAGAACAGGAAACTGAAAAACATGTTGAGTTTGTTAAGTGTGATGTAAAATCTGATTTTGATTCTAAAGCAAATTTATCCCCCCAACTCCAACTGATTTTTTACCAACTTATAATACGCTCCTTGACGCTCCACCAGCTCACCATGTGTTCCTTGTTCAGTTATTTCTCCGTTATGTAATACAATAATATTATCTGCATTTTTAACTGTACTCAGGCGGTGGGCCACCACAACTACTGTTTTATTTTTGAAAAATTCATTCAACTGTTCCATGATTGCGCTTTCATTATTCGCATCTAATGCATTGGTGGCCTCATCAAAAAACAGATACTCGGGATTTTTATATACTGCTCTGGCTATTAATATCCGTTGTTTTTGACCTGCGCTGATACCGTTTCCTTCAGCTCCAATTTTGGTATTGAAGCCCAGTGGCAGACTTTCAATAAAAGGAAGAATATTTGCCACCTTGCAGGCATGAATAAGTCTTTGGTAGTCTTGTTGGTCTTCATTTACAGTAATGTTTTTTGCAATACTGTCATTAAAAATATAGCCATCCTGCATTACACTGCCACACTGCTTGCGCCAAAATCGCGGACTGATGTATTTTAAAGATGATGCACCTACACGTATTTCACCTTTGTAGTTTTCATAAAACCGTAATAACAATTTTAGCAATGTAGTTTTTCCACTACCACTCATGCCTACTATTGCTGTTACCTTTCCTTCGGGTATATGTAGGTCTATATTTTTTAAGACCGGTTCGTTACCTGCACCGGGGTAAGTATAGGAGAGTGCTTCTATGCTTATGCCTTTATCTTCCGGTAGCAAATTAATAAATGATTTTTCTAAAGGCTCTTCATCTTCTAGCCGATGAATTTCATTTAATCGCTCCAGCGATATTTTTGCATCCTGCGCCGATTGTGTAAAACCTATAAGCTGCTCTATCGGGCTGTTCAATTGACCGATGATGTATTGTATTGCCATCATAGCACCCAGCGTAAGCTGGCCATCCAATACTGCTTTTGCCACAAAAAATGTAATGAGAATATTTTTTCCTTCATTTATAAAAAACACACCGGCTTGTTGATACTGGCTTAGCGATAAACCTTTAAAACCAAGTTTGAATAACTGTGCCTGTAAGTTTTCCCATTCCCACCGCTTGGATTGCTCTGCACTGTTCAGTTTTATTTCCTGCATGCCGTAGATAAGCTGCATGGTAGCTGTATTTTCCTTGCTGGCTACCGCAAAACGTTTGATGTCTAATTTTCTTCTGTATTTTAGAAACAACCTGATCCAAAAGAAATAAAGAATACTGCCTATGGCGAATATGAAAAATATGGTTTTATTGTAGAGTAATAGAATGATAGAAAATAAAACAAGGTTTACCAATGAGAACAATACACTTAATGTAGAGCCGGTCAAAAAACCCTCTATGCGTTTATGATCGCCCAGCCGTTGAATGATATCGCCAGTCATCTTAGTATCAAAAAAGCTAATGGGTAGTTTCATCAGCTTAATCCAAAAATCAGAAAGAATTGATGCATTTATATGTGTGCTGATGTATAATAGCAATCTGCTGCGTATAAACTCTACTACCATACGACTAAAAAATAAAACCAACTGAGCAATTAACACTAAGTAAATAAATGGCAGGTCGCCGGTATTGATACCGGTATCTACAATACTTTGGGTAAGAAAAGGAAATATCAGTTGCAGTAAACTGGCTATGCCCATAGCCATAAATACCCGGGCTATATATTGCTTATGCTGAGTGAGATAGCGAAACAGGCGGCTCCAATCTAGTTTTTTGCCTTCAGTAGTTTCATTGTTAATTTCTTTCTCCTCTTCTTGCTCATAAAAAACAGGTGTGGGTTCTAAAAGTAATGCTACACCTAACCCCTCTCCGGTAGTTTCATCCTTTGTGCATATCCATTGTTTGCAAAATTCTTCCTTGCTATAATTGATAATACCACTACCCGGATCTGCTATGCTTACCTGCCTTGCCCTTTTCCATCTTGAAGATGGCGGCATAATGACAACAAAATGATTTTGCGACCAGTGCAGTATGGCAGGT
>JAKIZK010000024.1:297-17461 GCA_022708055.1 Bacteroidota bacterium | reverse complement strand
AAGCGTTACCCCTTTTGTACCAAACCCTATTTTTTCTGCAGCTTCTGCAATACCCAGCAATGAAACACCTTCTTTGCTTATCTGTGTATATAGACGCAATGATTCTAAACTTACTGAACGACCATAATGCTTTGCCACCATTCGAAGACAGGTAGGGCCACAGTCCATGGCATCGTGCTGTTTGTAGAAGGGGAATGGTTTCATTATTCTTGACAAATGAAATGTAAGACAAGTATCAAAAATTAATACAATATTCTCTTTTATATAGAAACTCACACCAATTGCCACATAAAATCAATTTCATATTTTCTTTATTTAAATGCAGAAAGAAAATTACTATTTGCTTTCTTCAATATGTTTTATAAGCTCTTCCGATTCATTGTCAGAAAATCCATAACTAGTATAAATGATTTCACCTTTCTTGTTAATTAGCACAGTCCTGGGAATACCAAGGCCCTTATAATTGGAAAAATCTCCTCGGTTTACAAATCCTATTTCCTTCTTAATGGTACTATCAATTGCAACATGCAGCCATTTTGTAAATTGATTTTTTTTAATATATTTGTTAACAGCGCCTATTGTGGACTGTTTATCACTGGTAATTCCTATAACTTTAAATTGATTGCCTGAGTATCTTTTCCGTATATTTTCAATCAGTGGGTTTTTTCTTAAACAAGGTAAACAGTTGAGACCCCAAAACTCTAGTAAAACAATTTTGCCTTCAAAATGTTGAAGCGTTAAGGGGTCTTTATAGACTTTTTGATATATCAAAAAGTCGGGAGCCTTTTGATTTAGTACAAGTTTGTCAAAAGGATAAACCTCTGAAATAGCGGCTCTGTACCTTTTATAATATTCTAGAAAGATTAAATCCAAACTGCTTCCTTTAATTTTTTGAGAAATCGAATTGTATAAAGAGTCAATTGTATTAATGGAAAGCTGACCAACAAAATCTTTTATTAATGTCAAGCAAACATATGAGTCAGGTTTCTGCTTAATAAAGTCAAGTTCTTTTTCTGCCATCTGAGTATAAATGACTTTTCTATTATTTGAAATCTTTTTTAGCTGATCCTCTCCATTATTAGGGGAAATCGTCCCATTCCGAATTTTAATTTCAGTTACTTGTAAAAGAGAATCCTGATATCTTAAATCCTCAATTTCTTTGCTTTTACTTTTTATTAGTATATCATATTCGCTTTGTGTTCTGAGGTTATGATATATGGCAGCATTTATTGATCCATTATTAAAACTAATGCTACTGTTGCCTGGTTCAATATATAAATAACGATAATATTTCTTGTTTTTATGTATGTAATTTGAATCGGTCGCTAAAATTGCATCTGATATAGCATTCAGATTGCCTTTAAAAACAAAACTCCCATTAACAATTTTGCATACTTCAGTTATCTTTTCGTTGCTTTCATTTTTGTATTGAAGCACTATATAACCTGTGTCATTTCCTATAACTTTCCCTGTCAACACAAAAGGTTGTGCGAATGCTTTTCCAATTAAGCAAAGGATAGATATAAATATAAATACTTTTTTCATCTTATCTTCAAATTATTATAACTGAATAGATGTCACAATGTTAGAAATTGTGACATCTATTAATAAAAGAGTAAATACAGTTAAAGAGCATCTACGCATCTACACACATAAGTGAGCTATTACATTTGCAACCCTCAAAACATTTGTCGCCTACTTGAGCATCTTTTTTGCACTCAACTATACCCACGCATAATGGATTAATAGTTTTTCCACCGTTAATGTTCTTCATTTGTTCTCTAGTCAGCCTCCTTTTAAAGATTAAGAGATTACTTTTGTTTTGTTCCATTTTTAAAAAATTTAAGGTTAAAAGATATTTTACGCCATAGCTTTTGGCTTCAATGGTCTTGGCCTCTCGGCTGTCCTGCCTGTACACAGCAGAACCAGCTCTGCCGAGAATTTTCTCATGGTGAGCTACTCCATAAGAAAATAATTTATATCCTCAATATTGTACATATTAGGTATTTGTTTTCCTTTAATAAAAAATGTAGGAGTAAATGAAATTTCATTAGTCTTACACCAATTGTCCATTGAGTTTATTTCATTAACACCATAATCTTGATTTTTCTCTTTTGGGAATAGTACAGAGAATTTTTCGTAAGTAATATATTCATCATTATACCACACATTTAATGCTTTTTGAATTTTAATATTATCTCCTTCTGAATATAGCGCAAGAAAGTGTTTGACGACAATTGCTCTGAAGTCATTTGGTTTGTTTGTGGCATTAAAAATGAGCCTAACTCTTATATTTTTATTTTTATGCAAAATATTTCCAATTTTTTGATGAGCTTTTCTACAAGGATTACAATACGGATTACATACTTTAATTATTTCATTTTCTGCATGTGGGTTCCCTAATAAAATACCAAGACCATCTGGAGGCAATTCAATACTTTTTTGCTTTTCTAAAATGCTTGTAAAAACGTCAGTATTAAATTTTAGTCTTAATAGTTGTATTTTCTCATCTTTACTTTCCTTTATTTTAACAAATAATGGCTTTATTAAAAACAAAGCAAAAGCTGTCATTAAATATAAGATTGCTGCTTCAATCAGCGCTTGCTTGCTAATTGGAGATACAAATAATAAGTTATTAAAAAATACATTTAAGAAGCCTGCCAATAATAGGCCCTGAATAATTAAGCACAAAATGCACCATTGTTTTAAGACTTTCCATTGATAGTAAACTGAAAAGAGGATATAAGGAAGCGCTACCAAATTAATAATTGCCAATATGTGAATTGCATCTAATATGTGTAATGTTACTAGTATGAGTAGACTGCCGCCGAAGTATATAAATCCAACGTCACTCCATGACAGTAAGTTTAAAAATTTCGCACCCTTGCTTTTAAGAATTGCACTACAATTACCATGTTTTATACTTCCGCAGACCTTATCAAGAAAATGGTTGGTTAAAAATATTTCATACTGCAATAATAGTGTACTAATAAATGCTCCACATAGCAAAATAAAATATTGAATACTAATGAATACAATCCCAATTTCTTCATATTGCTCTGATGTTCTAAATAAATAAAACGAAATTAATACCATCACTAAACTAATTAATGATAAAGACATCATTCTTTTTAGTATTTGTTTTCTTTTATTCATTTTAAAATTCTGCTCTCCTGAAAATTCTTCTTTGTTTGCAATAAGGATTGTGCCGTCCCATTTATTTAGAAAGTCTTTTTTTAATATATTTAAGGGTTTATTGTAATTGCCATAATAAATAGTTAGTTTTGTTTCATTAATTTTAGTGACTATAGCGAATGGAGTCAATTCCTTAGGCATATATGCTATAAATGGAACTTCTAATCTTTCTAATTCTAAGGTCTCTATCTTAAATGCTTCATTTTGAATTTGCCATGATTTCAGACTATCACTGATGCATAGTAAGCTGGGCCAATCTGGATGACTCTGCAATGTTTGATTGACTGAATCACGATTTACTTTAATTTTTAATATTTCAAGAAATCTTATTACTGCTTTTACTTCATGTGGATAATTATTCCAGAACATTGTTATTCTATGTTAAAATAATTTTGGTTAACATGGTAAATTCAAGATACTTTTTTACTAAAATGCTAACGGTGTGCCCGATTGCATCATCTACTTATTGGGGCACTTGCAGAGCCTTGAGAATAGAGTCAGCAAAAGGAACACACCGTTTACCAGTGTGTTCACTTAAGCATCTCCTCTTCTCTTTTGAAAATTCGCAAGTTTTCAATAAAGGGAGTATCTTAAATTACTTACGTCAATATTTTATCTGCTGAAATTATTATTTATCACGGAAAAAAATGTGAAATTTCCGCTCACATTGTTCTTTTTATTTCAAAATTGAAATAAATCTCAATTTGCCAAGTCGGGAAGATTTTTTGATAAATTTTTGCTTAAGTTAGTTGCAAATCTACAAATCTCACTCAATGCTTTCAATGAATGAGAAATGATGCTTAAAAAATGAAATTTTTGAAAGGTTGTGGAGTTTGACTGATATAAAATAAAGTCAAACTAAAGCGGAGAGTGAGGGATTCGAACCCTCGATACCCTTTTGAGGTATACACACTTTCCAGGCGTGCTCCTTCAACCACTCGGACAAGTCTCCAATTACAAAGGGCGCAAAAATAAGGATAAGTTGATTACCAGTTATTAGCTTGCTCCGCATTCAGCCTTTCTGATACATCTTCGGCTTTCTCCTCCTTCCAATAAGGATTGTACTTTACAAACCACGAAATCCACAGACTACGACTGATACGCATCAACCAGGGTTGTAGCAGAAATAATAGACCGCATTGCAACCCAGCCAATAAAAAAAACGATTATCACTCGTAGATAGCCCAATGATCAAATACCAAGCTACTAATGAAGCTACACTGATGGCGATGGTAAGTGCATAACTCACATAACTGGTGCCATAGTAAAAGCCTACTTCTATTTCGGTAGGCTGCCCGCATACAGGACATTCTTTATTCATCTCCATCGTTTTCTTAAAACGAAAACTCATCTTATGTTTAAAAAGATTCCCTTCTCGGCATCGTGGACAACGACAACCCAGTACACTGCTTAAATATCCTCTTGCTGCTTTCTGCTCACTCATCTATTAATAAATTTTTGCTGCAAAGGTCGCAATTCTGATATAAACTTATTTGCAACTTTTGTTTCCTATTGAAACGATTGTTTTTTCAATGTGGCAATTTTTCTCTGCATTTTCCATACACCCAGGTGCCGGCAATGGCGCTTAATAGTGTGATGGCTACTACAATGACTCCATTTCCTATTTGTGCAAACAAAGGACCCGGACAGGCGCCCGTCATTGCCCAACCCAATCCAAATAAAAGACCTCCATAAATATTGCCCCAACTAAATTTTTTTATTGCAAATACAATCGGCTCACCATAAATGGTTTTTATTTTCCATTTTTTGATAACCCACACAGAAATAATGCCTACTACAACTGCCGAACCGATAACGCCATACATGTGAAAACTTTGAAAGCGAAACATTTCCTGAATGCGCAGCCAGGAAATGACTTCCGATTTTATAAGAACGATTCCAAAAAGAAGCCCGGCTAATGTGTATTTTAAATTGTACCAAAACGGATGCTTTAACTCCGAGTCGTTTACACATACGGCATCTAACGAACGTACTTCAAAATCGGTATTAGTATGTTGAACATTCATGATTGTTATAATTTTAAAATGATTGGTAATATAAGGTTCGCCATTATAATGCCACCTGCCATAAAACAAATAGTAGCTATGACAGATGGAACCTGTAATAAAGAAATTCCCATAATGGAATGGCCGGATGTGCAGCCTCCGGCATAGCGGGTACCAAAGCCAATTAAAAAGCCTCCACCAACTATCATGATCATTCCTCTAATTGTAAACAGTGATGACCAATTGAATAAATCAGCAGGAACCAGATTTTGTCGGTCATTAATTCCATATTGCTGCAAATCTGTAGTTAGTTTTTCGGAAACCCGAATGGGTTCCGGATTTTGAAAAAACAAATAAACCAAAACACCACCCAGGATAATGCCGACAACAAAAAATAAATTCCACCATTCTTTTTTCCAGTCGTATTTAAAAAAGGGAATCTTGGCAGGCATACAAGCAGCACATATATGCCGCAAAGAAGATGAGATACCAAAAGTTTTATTGCCGATGAGGAGTAGTAGGGGCACCATCAACCCAATAAGTGGTCCGGCCACATACCAGGGCCAGGGCTTCATTAACCATTCAGGCATAAGTTGTTTGTTTTTATTCTGTAATTATTTTTTCCATCTGCATACTGCGGCTTCCTTTTACCAAAAAATCAGTGTTTTCAAATTTTTGATTTTGTAACCAGGTTTTTGCTTCCTGTGCATTGGTAAAAGAAAGATAGGGGTGTGCTAGTTTTATAAAATCGCCACCTACCAATACCACTTTTTCCCAGTTTTTAGATTGTATTAATTTTATAATGGCTTCATGTTCGGCCATACTTTCTTCACCCAGCTCGGCCATAGCGCCCAGCAGCAATACTTTTTTTTCAGATTTTAAATTTGCAAAATTTTCTATCGCCAGTTTCATACTACTGGGGTTGGCATTATAAGCATCCATGATAAACCGATTGCTGCCCTTGTTTATTAATTGAGAGCGACTGTTGGAAGGAGTGTAATTTTCTATTGCCCATTTTATTTTATCGGCTGCTATTTTAAAATATTGTCCAACGCAAACCGCTGCCAGCACATTTGGAAAATTATAACTACCTACTAATTGTGTTTGAATATGGAAAGTATTTTTACCGGTGATGGCAGTTTCTAAATAAGGCTCACTCGACAACATTTCTCCGGTTATATCTCCATCCTTACTTCCATAAGAAAAGATATGGCTGACGCCTACACTCATTTCTTTTAAATAATCATAATCATTAAATATAAAAGCCGTGCCATCAATCGTTTTTAAATAATCAAACAATTCGCCTTTTCCTTTTCTTACACCTGCGGCTCCGCCAAATCCTTCCAGATGTGCTTTGCCACAGTTGGTAATCAGCCCGTGAGTGGGTAGTGCATATTGGCAATAGCTTTCAATTTCTTTTTGATGATTGGCGCCCATTTCAATTACAGCTATTTCCGCATCGGCTTTTATTCTCAATAGCGTAAGCGGAATGCCGATATGGTTATTGAGGTTGCCTTCGGTTGTATAAGTTTTATATTTTGATGATAGCACCGCATGTATCAATTCTTTGGTCGTTGTTTTTCCATTGCTTCCGGTTATGGCTATAAAAGGAATTTGAAACTGCTGCCGGTGATGGTGTGCTAACTGTTGTAAACATTCAAGAACATTATCAACCAAAATAGTTTTTCCAGAAATTTCGTAAGCGGCATCGTCAATTACAACATAAGCTGCACCGGCTTCTACTGCCTGTTTTGCAAATGCATTGCCATTAAATTTTTCTCCCTTCAATGCAAAAAAAATATCGCCCGGTTTTAATTTACGGGTATCCGTTTGTACCGATGGATGTTTCAAATAGATTTGATACAGTTCTTCAATTGTAGGCATGTGGCAAAAATATACTTATGTAAAATAAAAACCCCGCCGTTTGCAGGCAGGGTTTAAATATTATTCTTGTTAGTTTTTATCTCTTACTCTTTTTTGTTTTTCCGGTTTTGGAATTCTGTCTGCGAGTAGGGAATTGCTGTCCGGTTTTGCGGCCATTACCTTCGGGGCTGCCCATACGATCCATTGCACAGCGGAAGCCCAAAGTGCTCAATGCCTGCTCTTCTTCTAGGAAGCGACGTGAGCCGGGAGACAACCAATAAGGTCTATCATTCCAGCTTCCACCTTTATATACCCTGGATTTATCGCTGATAAGCGTAGTAACGCCATAGCCGTATGATGATTGAGAGAGTGAGTCACCATCGGCGAAATTGATTACGTTTCCTCTCTGATAGTTTCTGCGGTTTTTAGATTCAGCATCAGTTACATCTACCATTTTTACCTTTCCGGTAGTGTCATTCTTTTCGTATTCGCCATTTGCGTTTTTATATAATTTTTGATATTTATTACCACGGAAAGGAGCCGGCATATCATCAAAGTCAAGCGTAGAAAGTGGACGATAAACGTCCTGCACCCATTCGCTTACATTGCCCGCCATATTATAAAGACCAAAGGCATTGGGATAAAATGATTTTACATCAGCAGTATAAAAAGCACGGTCATTTAAACCACCGGCTACACCCGCATTGTCACCATTACCTCTTTTAAAGTTGGCAAGAAAAGCACCTTGCCAGCTACCGTGTCGAGTATCACGAAGTCCGTTTACATTCTGCGACCATGGATACATTTGCTTATTACTGGCCAACTCTTCACCTCTTTTTCCTTCCTTCACACTGGGACGGGGATTTTGATCAATCAGTCCGTAAGCAGCATATTCCCACTCGGCTTCAAATGGTAAACGATAATCGGGCATGATGATACCGGATTCTATTGAGGCTGTTGTTTGCTTCTGCTCACCTTTCTTGGTTTTAATTTTTCCGGGAGGAGGTGGGTCAAGATTTAATAAATATGCTTTTGTAGAAAAATGATTGGAACCTTGTTGTGCACCGGGTTTTAAATATGATTTATTTATAAAACCTTTATCCATCAGGTTTTTCTCATTTACACGATCGCTTCTCCAAAGGCAGAAGTCGCTAGCCTGTCTCCAGGTTACACCTACTACAGGGTAATTATTAAAACCAGGGTGGCGGAAATAATACTCAACCATAGGTTCATTATAGCTCAACTCACTTCTCCAACTTAATGTATCGGGAAGTGCAGCTTCATATATTTTACGATTGTTTTCATCGGCAGTGGGGTCAAATACTTTTTCGATCCAGTGCAGATATTCACGATAATGTACGTTGGCTACCTCGGTACGGTCAATGTAGAATGAAGGAACAGAAACACGACGGGGAATATTGTTCCAGTCTCCCATTACATCTTCCTCGGTTTGACCCATGGTAAAGGTACCACCCTGTACAAACACAAGACCGGGGCCGGTTTTTTGGTCAACGGCTTTAGAAACTTTGTAACCACCCATGTTTTTATCATTGTAGTTCCAGCCCGTCATATCGGATTTGTCTTGTTTCTTTTTGCCAAAAAGGCCTTTGCCTTTGCAAGATGCCAATAGCACCACACAGGACATTAGGATTGCTAAGTTTTTCACTGTTACTGTTTTTTGCATAAACCTATGAATTGGAATATTTTTAACGCCGGATAAGTCAAAATATTGCACCCGGAAAAAGTTTTCCGGCCGGGATTGCGAATATAGAGACTTTGTAATAAATCAGTATTAGAATATTTACCTTTTTTTGATGATAAAATCCCTAAATCGTATGTGGTTTTTAACATGAAGCATAAACTTTTGTGTATATTTTTTTTAACAATGGCATTGGGTCAGGCTTCCTATGCTCAAAGGGTCTATCATGCACATTCAGTACTTGCTACCGGAAATTGGTATAAAATAGCGGTAAATAAAGCCGGCATTTACCGTTTGGATATTAATTTTCTCGCCGGTTTGGGTATCAATACTGTAAATCTTAGTTCGGCATCGATTCGCATCTTTGGAAATGGCGGCCAAATGCTTCCGGAAGCAAATGCGACTACACGGGCAGATGATTTGATTGAAAACGCAATTATGGTAATGGATGGTGGCGATGGTGTTTTGAATCAAAATGATTATATCCTGTTTTTTGCAAATGGGCCGGATGAATGGATGAAAGATTCGTTGAACCAAAGATTTTCTCACCGCAAAAATATTTATGCTGATAGCGCTGTATATTTTTTAAATATTGGTTCAAATGGGAAACGAATTGCAACAGCGCCAATTATAAATGTACCTGCAAACCCGGTAAGCAATTATTCCGAAAGATTTTTTCATGAACTGGATACCGTAAATTTTTTAAGTAGCGGCAAAGAGTGGTTTGGTGAGGAGCTTTCCGATATTCCGGGAAGATCGCTTATCAAAAGTTTTTCAGTTTCCAATATGGGAACAGTTGCAGGATCCGGTTTTACAATAGTAGTGAATGCTGCCGCAAGGTCTATTGGACAAAACAGCCGTTTTGATATTCATGTAAACAATCAACTGTTATCACAAGTTACTGTCAATGCGGTTTCGGGCGGGCAGTATGATTTTTTTGCACGACAAGGGCAAGCAGTTGCAAATGGTGTCAGTAATAATCAGCCATTGGAACTTCGTTTTTCGTATGTGCCCGGCAGTTTTAATGCGCAAGGATGGATTAATTGGTTCGAAATTTTTACCAGAAAAGAACTTGCTTTTCATAGTAATGTGAGCCAGTTTTTATTTCGAGACTGGCTGAGTGTACAACCGGGAAGCAATGCCGAATTCATTATTAAAAATGCAAATGCAAGTACTCAGGTTTGGGATATTACTTTTCCGCATAACCCGCAATTGATGCAAGGTGTTTTAAGCGGCACTGATTATAAATTTACCAATAGCAGTTCACGATTAAGAGAGTATATAGCCTTTAATAATTCGGGTTTTTTAACGCCTATTTCCATAGGAAAAATTGCCAATCAGGATTTGCATAATTCTTCACCGGTCGACATGTTGATTATTGCGCCTCAGGAGTTAATTTCTCAGGCTGCACAATTAGCACAATGGCATCAGCAGCGAAACGGACTCAAGGTAAAATGTGTAACCACGGATGAAGTTTACAATGAGTTTGGCAGCGGTAGTCCCGACCCTTCAGCAATCCGGGATTTTGTAAAAATGTATTATGACAAATATGCGGCATCAGCAACAGATAAGCTGAAGTATTTATTATTGTTTGGTGATGCTTCATTTGATTATAAAGCAAGAATAAAAGGAAATACCAATCTGGTTCCTGCATTTGAAACAGATCAGTCATTAGATGCATTGGCTACTTATACCTCCGATGATTTTTTTGGCTTTTTGGATGACAATGAAGACATCAATTCGCTTTTGCAAACAAATTTATTAGATATAGGCATTGGCCGTGTTCCGGCAAAAAATATTACAGAAGCAAAAAATTTTGTGGACAAACTGCAAGCTTATTACACTACGCAAAGCCTTGGGCCTTGGAGAAATAAACTTTGTTTTATTGCGGATGATGAAGACAATAATCTTCATTTACAAGACGCAGAAACAGTTTCAGGCGCAGCGGCTGCTGCTGCACCCGTTTTTAATCAACAAAAAATTTATCTGGATGCTTTTCATCAGGAAACCGGTCCCGGAGGAGGCAATTATCCGCAGGCAAATCTGGCCATCCAAAATCAAATTGATAATGGTACATTAATCTATAATTACAATGGACATGGCGGCCCGTTTCGCCTTGCCGAAGAAACCATTTTGGATCAATCCATTATTAATGGATGGAAGAACAACAACCGGTTACCATTATTTATTACGGCCACCTGCGATTTTGCACCTTATGATAATCCACTTGTTAATTCTATTGGCGAAAATATTTTATTAAGACCACTCACCGGAGGCATTGCTTTAATGACAACCACCCGTCCTGTATTTGCATTTAGCAATAGAATTCTTAATAATAATTACATAAGCACCGCCCTGCAGCCTGATGCAAACGGGAATTATAAATCGCTTGGCGATGCAATGAAAGAAGCAAAAAATTTTACTTATCAAAGTGCAGGAGATATTGTCAATGCAAGAAAATTTACATTATTAGGCGATCCTGCAAGTACGCTTGCATTTCCTGCATCGGGCATAAAAATTACCAAAGTAAATAACCAGCCGGCAAACATTGCAGATACATTAAGTGCAGCAGAAACAACAGTCATTGAAGGAGCCATAACAGACAGGAATGGAAATATACAAACCAATTTTAACGGTACGGTTTATCCACTTGTATTTGATAAGCCGAGTCGGGTAAATACAATAGGCAACGATGCCGGAAGCATGGTTACCTCTTTTCTAACACAAAATAATTTGTTGTTTAAAGGAAAAGCAACCGTAACCAATGGTCATTTTGCTTTTACATTTAAAGTTCCAAAAGATATAAACTTTCAATATGGAAATGGAAGGTTAAGCCTTTATGCAGAAAACGGAGTAAAAGATGTAAATGGTTTGTTCTCTGATTTTTTTGTAGGGGGAGCCGGTAGTGGCATAAGCATGGATAACAAAGGACCTGAAATTAACCTGTATTTAAATGATGAAAGATTTGTAAATGGCGGATTAGTCAATCAGCAACCCATACTACTTGCAAAACTTTTTGATACTTCGGGTATCAATATAACCGGCACAGGCATTGGGCACGATATTGTAGCTACCATTGATGGCGATAACAGAAAATATTTTATTCTGAATAATTTTTTTCAGAATGAATTAAACAGTTTTCAAAATGGCATCGTCAGGTTTCAAATGCCGGCATTAGAACCCGGGGTGCATAAGCTTACGCTGAAAGCCTGGGATGTAATGAATAATTCCAACGAAACGCAAATAGAATTTACAGTAGCAGATGATCATGAACTGGAATTAAAACATGTGTTGAATTATCCCAACCCCTTTACTACAAGTACCAATTTCTGGTTTGAACACAACAAGCCCGGAATTAATTTGGATGTGACCATAGAAATCATGACGATTACAGGTAGCATTATTAAAACAATCAAGCAAAAAATAAATACACCCGGAAACAGGAGTACAGAAATTTTTTGGGATGGAAGGGATGAGTTTGGTGATAAAATAGCAAGGGGTGTTTATTTATATAGACTAAGTGTAGCAGCTCAGGGGCTAAAAAAGCGCACAAAAATTGAGAAAATTGTGATTTTTTAGTGTGAAATGGGCTATTATTGACAAAAATCAATAAGTTTTTTTTGTATAAGAACAATATTCTATGAATGTTTGCGTTAAAGTCACCTATACTATATATTTATAGTAAAGAATAGAATATTTGAATTTCCAATCCTTTGAAAATTAAAATATTTCGAATTTTTTGGTTCAGATTAAATTCTATACTTTAGTTTTGTATTTCATCAAAAGCTCTATATTTACACCATTATTAAAAACTTACTAATGAGACCAACTGCTTTAAAACTAACTGCCGGAATCCTGCTCTTTTGTGGCGTTACTGCTGCCGTGAAAGCCCAGGTTCAACCAATTAACGTGGTAACCACAGCTGTACCTTTCCTTCGTATTTCACCCGATGCCCGTGCCGGTGGTATGGGAGATATTGGCGTAGCCACTTCTCCTGATGCTTATGCCGGATTATGGAATCCCGGTAAAGTAACTTTCAACGCTTTGAATGGCGGAGTAGGTGCTACTTACACTCCTTGGTTGAAAGACTTAGTGAATGACGTTTATCTTGCAAACCTTGCTGGTTTTTACAAATTTGCCGACAATCAGGCTGTTTACGGTTCATTCCGTTACTTCAGTCTTGGTAATATTTCATTTACCGATAATCTGGGTAACGACATTTCTAAAGGTCGTCCTCGTGAATTCGGTATTGATATCGGTTATTCAAGAAAGTTGAACGCTAAAAATGGTATTGGCGTTGCTTTAAAGTATATCAATTCTAATCTTTCTGATGGTTTTACATCCGGAAGTACTACTTACAAAACTGGTAATTCAGTTGCTGCTGACTTAGGTTGGTACCATGATGGTAAAAAAGCATCAGGAAGTGGTTGGACTTATGGTGTTACTTTAACTAATCTGGGTGCTAAAATTGCATACACAAACAATGCTGATGCAAAAGATTTCATCCCTGCTAACTTAGGTTTAGGTGCTACTTATACTAAGAAAGCAAACGATAAAAACTCTTTCACAATCGGTTTAGATGTAAACAAACTGTTGGTACCTACTCCTCCTGCTGAAGGTGATGTTGCTGGACTGGCTGACTACAGAAAGACAAGCGTAATCAGTGGTTGGTTCAAATCTTTCGGTGATGCTCCTGATGGCTTCAGCGAAGAATTAAAAGAATTTGCATTGCAATTGGGTGCTGAGTATAACTACAACAATCAGTTTATGCTGCGTGCAGGTTATTTCTATGAGAATAAAGAAAAAGGTAACCGTCGTTATTTCACTGCAGGCGTAGGTCTTAAGTACAGTGCTTTCGGTTTCAACTTTGCTTACCTGGTACCTACAGGAAGTGGTGTTAGCCGCAACCCTCTTTCAAACACATTGCGTTTCTCTCTTTTGGTTGATTTAGGAGATGGAAGCAGAGTAAAAGACAAAAAATAATTTTTAGTTTTTTGAATTATATTGTTCATCCCGCCCCAATGGCGGGATGAATTTTTTTATAGCAGTAATACTGTTATTTTAGTTTTCTAAAACAAAATATGAATCATGTCTTTTAGGATTGGAAATGGAGTAGATTTTCATCAATTGGAAGCAGGGAAAAAACTTTGGTTGGGTGGTGTACACATTCCACACCATAAAGGCGCAATAGGTCATAGCGATGCCGATGTATTACTACATGCCATTTGTGATGCTTTGCTAGGCGCACTGTCGCTGGGCGATATTGGAAAACATTTTCCCAATACTGATATAAAGTATAAAGGCATTGACAGTAAAATATTATTGAAAGAAACATTTACGCTTATTAAAGAAAAAGGATATGAAGTGGTAAATGTTGACAGTACGATCTGCTTACAAGAACCCAAGATCAGTGCGTATGTAGAAGCTATGCAATCCGTAATAGCTTCTATACTACAAATAAATACTGATGCCGTTTCTATTAAAGCAACCACAACTGAAAACTTAGGGTTTGTGGGCAGGCAAGAAGGTATTATGGCTTATGCTACCGCTTTACTTGTAAAATCTGTTCAATAGTATAGCGCATACATTATGCAGTAAACTATCTTTGCAAAATGTCACCGGTGTCAATAAAAATCATCAACAAATCAGAAAATCCATTACCGGCTTATGCCACATCCGGTTCTTCCGGTATGGATATAAGAGCCATGTTGAATGAACCGAAAAAAATAAAGCCTTTAGAAAGAGTACTGATTCCCACAGGAATATTTTTGGAAATTCCATTGGGTTACGAAGCACAGATAAGACCAAGAAGCGGACTGGCTATTAAACAAGGCATTACCTGTCTCAATACTCCGGGCACCATCGACAGCGATTACAGAGGAGAAATTAAGATCATATTAATCAACCTTTCGGCTGAAGAGCAAGTCATACAACCTGCTGACCGCATAGCCCAAATGGTTTTTCAAAAAGTGGAACAAATAGCTTGGAAGCAGGCAAGCGAATTAAATATTTCGGAAAGAAATGAAGGAGGCTTTGGACATACCGGCACACATTAATTGCAAATATTAAATATGAAAAATCTTTTACTTATATTTTTTGCTGGGTTATTTATTTTTTGCTCCTGTAAATCAACCAGAAAAATTCAAACCGCCATAACGCCCAAGGATACAACCGCTGCTGTGGTTGTAACACCACCAAGCCACAATGTTAAAGAGGATTCAATCGCATTTATCAATGAAAGCTATCAACATATACTAAATAAACAAATACAATATCAAAGCTTTTCAGCAAAAACAGATGTGGATTATCGTGAGCAGGGTGGAAAAAAATACTCTGTTACGGTTCATATTAGAATGATTAAGGACAGCGTTATTTGGTTATTGGTAAATGGTCCATTGGGTATCGAAGGTCTTCGTGCACTGATAACGACAGATTCTGTAAAAATCCTTGACAAGCAAAATAAAACTTACACTGCAAGAAGTATGGCCTATTTGCAGGAAGTAACCGCACTGCCCCTTGATTTGGAATCATTGCAAAAGCTTTTGATAGGCAATGCTGTTTTTTTGGGCCCCGATATTTATGCATATCAAAAAGCACCGGGCACACTATCTTTATTTAGCGCTGGTAGTTTCTTTAAAAACTTATTTACTGTTGATGAAGCTACCAAAGCTGTAATTAGTAGTAAACTAGACGATATAAATGTGCAGCACAATAGAACTTGTTATCTTACTTATTCCGATTATGATGATAAAAAAGGCCAGTTGTTTTCAAGAGAAAGAAATATAAATGTGGCAGAAAAGAAAAAAATTGATTTAAAAATTCAGTTTAAGCAGTATGATTTTAATGAAAAGTTAAGTTTTCCATTTTCTGTATCAGAAAAATATAAACGGAATTAGGGAATAAAATTTATTTTGCATCTTTCCGTTATTGCATTGGTTTTATTCATTTACTAATTACCATATCCAATTCGAATGAAGAAGCATATTTTTTTAATACTCGCAGTTATATTTTCAACAGCTATTGTTGGCTACGCACAGCCCCAAAATGACAAATCAAAACTGGAGCAGGAAAGAAAAAACCTGCAGGCCGAGCTGAAAGAAGTACAAGCTCAATACGACAAAGTAAAATCGCAAACCAAGCAATCGCTGGGTCAATTGAGTATCTTAAAACGAAAAATTGACCTTCAGGAACAATATTTATCCAACATTAATAAGGAAATAAAGAATATTGATGATGATATTTACCTGAGTAATATCGAAATATACCGATTACAGAGGCAAGTGGACACGTTAAAAACGCAATATGCAAAAACAGTAGTGTATGCCTATAAAAACAGAAGTAATTACGATTACCTGAATTTTATTTTTTCGGCAGCAAGTTTTAATGATGCATTAAAAAGAATTGGTTATTTAAAAAGTTATCAAACCTATCGTGAAAAGCAGGTAAATACAATTTTGCAAACGCAAGATTTGATTGCACGCAGAAAAAAGCAACAACTGGGACGTAAAGAAGAAAAAAATCTGGCCTTGCAAAATCAAACAAAGCAAGTAAAGGAACTGGAAGAACAGAAGAAAGAAAAGGATGTAGTCGTGTCCGGATTAAAATCTCAGGAAAAAGATTTAAAACGTCAGATAGATATAAAGAAAAAGCGTGATAGGGATCTGGTAAGCAATATCAATAAAATTGTGCAAAAGGAAATAGCTGATGCAAGAAAAGCTGCGGCGGAAAGAATAGCTGCTGAGAAAAAAGCGGCTGACGAAAAAAAGAACAATGCCACAACGGTTGTAACGACAAACCCCACAACGACTGCGCCAACAAAGCCAGAAGTGATTGTTGAAAAAAAGGAAACACTACCTGCGACCACTCGTCCAAATGTGGTATTTAATTCAGATGCAGAATTAAAGTTATCTGCAAGCTTTGAAGGAAATCGTGGCAGATTGCCCTGGCCGGTTGATAATGGATTTGTAAAAATTCACTTTGGCGCTTATGCTATTGAAGGTACTTTATTAAAAGGCGACAATCCGGGACTTACTTTGGGTACCTCAACAGGCAGTACGGTTAAATCTGTTTTTGATGGTGAGGTAGTGGGTGTTTTTAATCTGGGCGATGGAATGGCGGTTACCATTAAGCATGGTAAATATTTTACAACCTATAGCAATCTTACTGGTGTATCGGTAAGTAAAGGCAGCAGTGTAAGAACCGGTCAGGCCATTGGGAAGGCAGGCAGAGATGATGAAGGTGGCGGTGGCCAAATTGATTTTATTTTGATGATTGAAGCCCGAAATGTAAACCCCGAAGGCTGGCTACGCAGATAAGCTGATTGATATTTTTTTCAAATAAAATGCCGTTCAGATTTTTTGAACGGCATTCTGTTTTCTATTCATTAAAAGGTTGCTAAGCT
>JAKIZK010000024.1:0-287 GCA_022708055.1 Bacteroidota bacterium | reverse complement strand
CCGCCGCTTCCCAATTTTCCACGAAGTGTTTCGCCCATACTAATGGAATTCATACCAGATTCAAAGAAAACCGTAAGAATTGCAACTACAACACCAAACAATGCACCGCCGGCTACAAGGCCCGTAGCAAACAAGTTTCCTTTTCGTAAATCTTCATCTTCTTCAGTTTCTGTTTTTTGTTTTTTCAATTTTTTATCGGCAATGCCTCTAATAAAACCTCCGGCAAAAATGGGGAGTGTAGTAGATAGCGGGAGATAAGTACCCACCGCAAAACTTAAAGACTTAAT